>NZ_CP021083.1:0-300000 GCF_003444775.1 Deinococcus ficus
ATAAAAATATCCAGATTAGGAGAATACCATGTCACACGCGACCTTTGCCCCTACCGCCCAGCCCTACACCACCCAGACCACCGTCGGCCAGCTCGTCGCCGACCGGCCCGACCGCTCCCGGCTGTTCATGAAACTCGGCATCGACTACTGCTGCGGCGGGAAACTCACCCTGCAGGACGCCGCCGAGAAAAAAGGTCTGGACGCCGCCAGCATCCTCGCCACCCTCACCGCCCTGGAAACCCTGGAACCCGCCGGCAGTGCCCCCAACCCCGCGCTGATGAGCCTCACCGCCCTGGCCGACCACATCGTGGGCACCCACCACGCCTACCTGAAAGAAGAACTGCCCCGCCTGGCCTTCCTGACCCGCAAGGTGGCGGCCGTCCACGGCGACGACCACCCCTGGCTGCGCGAGGTGCACGCCGTGTACACCGGCCTGGCCGAGGAACTCAGCAGCCACCTGCAGAAAGAGGAGGTCATCCTGTTCCCCGCCATCCGCAACCTGGAGCAGACCGGGGACTCCGGCGCGCCCTTCGGCGCCGACCTCTCGCACCCGGTGCTGATGATGGAACACGAGCACGCCGAGGCCGGGGAGGCCCTCACCAAACTCCGCGCCCTGACCAGCGACTTCACGCCGCCCGCCAGCGCCTGCAACTCCTTCCGCGCCATGCTCGACGGCCTGGAACAGCTGGAACGCGACACGCACGAGCACATCAGCAAGGAGAACAACATCCTGTTCCCGCGCGCCATGGCGCAGTTCCAGGGCACCCACCATGCCTGAACCCGCCCCAGCCCGGCGCCCCGCCCGGCCCGGCTCGGACCTCGGGGCCACCCTCGGCATCTTCGCCGCGACCTTCCTGCTGTCGCTCGGCGGCGGGTACCTGCTGTTCAACCGGCCCGCAGCGGCCAGCGCCCAGGCGACCGCCGCTCCCGCCCAGACGACTCAGGAAACGCACCCGGACACGGCGCACAACGAGGCCCCTGCAGAGGAGACCGGCACGACCACCACTGCGGCCGCTCCGGCCGCCAGCGCGGAGATCTTCACGAAGCGCGGCTGCGTGGCCTGCCACTCCGTCAGCGCCCTGGACGTCCAGGGCGGCGTGACCGGCCCGGACCTGTCCAGGGCGTACCTGAACGTGGCCGACAAGCACGGCGTGCCCGTCGAGGACTTCCTGAAGAAACCCACGTCCGCCGTGATGTCCAGCGTGCTGGGCGCCAACCCGCTCACCGACGAGGAACGCGCCCAGGTGCTCAGCGCCCTGCAGGCCGCGTCCGGGAAGTAAGGAAGGACCTGAGCCATGAACAAGCTTCTGACTGCTCTTCTCGGCCTGTCCAGCGGCCTGCTGGTCTCCGTGCTGTTCTTCTCCGACGTCGGCCGGCAGAACGCCCGCGCCAGCACGCCGGACGGTGAGCTCGCCAGCGCCGCGCAGAAGGTGTACGTTCCGCACGGCAAGAAAGACGAGTACTACCTGTTCTCCTCCGGCGGTCACTCCGGGCAGCTGTTCGTGTACGGTGTGCCCTCCATGCGGCAGATCCGCATCGTGCCGGTGTTCTCGCAGGACGCCGCCACCGGCTACGGCTTCGACGACGCTTCCAAGAAGATGATGGGCGGGTACACCTGGGGCGACTTCCACCACCCGGCCATCAGTGAAACCGCCGGCGACTACGACGGGCAGTTCCTGTTCGCCAACGACGTCGCCAACAACCGCATCGCCGCCGTGGACCTGTCTCTGTTCCACACCACCGACATCCTGAAGATGCCGAACATGGGCGGCCCGCACGCCGCCGTGTTCGTCACGCCCAACACCGAGTACATCGTGGCCCCCACCCGCTTCGCCCGGCCCCTCGGGGACGAGTACGCGCCGCTGGACAAGTACAAAGAGAAGTACAAGGGCGTCGTCACGATGATTCAGTTCGACCGCGCGAAGAAGAAACTCAACCTCGCGTACCAGATCGTGCTGCCGCCCTGGTCGTACGACCTGTCCGACGCCGGGAAGAAGATGTCCGACGGCTGGGTGGTCATGACCACCTACAACACCGAGTTCGCCACCACCAACCTGGAAATCAACGCCTCCCAGAAAGACCGCGACTACATCGTGATGGTCAACTGGAAGAAACTGGAACAGGAGGTCGCCGCCGGCAAGGCGAACACCGTGAACGGTGTGAAGATGATCGACCCGCGCGACGTAGAGGGCGCCATCTACGCCATCCCGGTCGCCAAGTCCCCGCACGGCGTGGACGTGACCCCCGACGGCACGCGCTTCGTCGCCTCCGGGAAGCTCGCCCCGCTGATGACGGTGTTCTCCTTCCAGAAGGCCTTCGACGCCATCGCGAAGAAGGACTTCGTCGCCAACGAGTTCGGCATTCCCGTCCTGAAATACGAGAGCGTCATGGAACGCGAGGTGGACCCGCCCGGCGCGCTCGGGCCACTGCACACCCAGTTCGACGACCGCGGCAACGCCTTCAACACCATGTTCATCTCCTCCGAGGTCGTGAAGTGGAAACTCGACACCGGCGAGGTGATCGACCGGCAGCCGGTGTTCTACTCGCCCGGGCACGCCACCGCCGCCGAGGGTGACACCGCCGCCCCGGACGGCACGTACCTGATCACCGGGAACAAGATCGCCAAGGACTCCTTCCTGGGCGTGGGCCCGTCCCACCCGGAATCGCTGGACCTGTTCGACATCAGCGGCGACAAGATGCAGCACCTCATGAGCGTGCCGATTCCCCCGGAACCGCACTACTCGCAGATGGTCAAGGCCGACAAGATCAAACCCAAACTGATCTACGACAAGGACGAGACCCGCCCCGACTCCGTGTGGAAAGCCGACGACGCCCGCATCGAACGCAAGGGGAGCGAGGTGCACGTGTACGGCGTGGCCATGCGCTCCAAGTTCATCTTCGACGCCAAGGCCGAACGCAAGGACTCCTTCACCGTCAATCAGGGCGACCGGGTGTTCCTGCACATCACCAACATCGACCTCGACCAGGACATCACGCACGGCCTGGAAGTCATGGACTACAACCTGAACTTCGAAATCCAGCCCGGGCAGACCAGCACCCTGAGCTTCACCGCCGACAAGTCCGGGGTCTTCCCGATCTACTGCACGAACTTCTGCTCCGCGCTGCACCAGGAGATGAGCGGACACCTGCTCGTCCAGCCGAAGTAAGGCCTGGCCCTCAGGGAGCGGCCGGGCCCCTCAGGCCCGCCGGCTCCCTGACCCCTTGAAGAAGGTACGCATGAAACGTGATCTGAACCTCTGGGCCACCCTGAGCCTGCTCACCGCGGCCGCCCTGATGCTCCTGAGCCTGTTCCTGCCGTGGTGGGCGATGAAGTTCTACGCCCCGCAGTACCCCGAGGGCCTGAACATCGTCGTGTACCCCAGCCGGCTCGCCGGGGACATCGAGATCGTGAACGGCCTGAACCACTACATCGGCATGGCCCCCTTCTCCGAGGCGTCCTTCCCGGAGCTGAAGGTGCTGCCGGTGGTCGTGGTGGCCCTGGCCCTGCTGATGGCCGCCGCGGGCGCGCTGCGCCGCCGCGTGCTCGCCTGGACCACCCTGGGCCTGTTCGCCGTGGTCGGTGTGGGAGGCCTGTGGGACATGGCGCGCTGGCTCCGGAAGTTCGGCACGGAACTCGACCCGCAGGCGCCCATCAAACTCGATCCGTTCGTGCCGCCCATCCTCGGGAAGAACACCATCGCCAACTTCACCACCTTCAGTACCTTCCAGGTCGGGGCCCTGGCCCTGCTGCTGGCGGGCGCCCTGCTGGTCCTGGCCCTGACGCTCCGTGACCGCCCCGCCCGGGTGGCCGCCCGGACCGCACCCGCCCCGGAAGTGAGCGCCGCATGATCCGCGCCCTGACCCTCGGCGCGCTCCTGGTCCTGTCCCTGGCCTCCGCGCAGGTCAGCGAACTGCAGCGCCTGGTGGACCGCGCCGCGCCCGGCAGCACCATCCGGCTGGAGCCCCGCGTGTACCCCGGCAACACCGTGATCGGCAAGGCCGTGACGGTCGTCGGGCAGGCAGGCACCGTGCTGCAGGGTGACCACACCTCGAACGTGGTGCGCATCACCGCCCCGGACGTGCGCCTGGAGGGCCTGACCATCCAGGGCAGCGGCCAGAGCCGCAGTTCCTCCGAGGAGCAGGCCGGCGTGCGCGTCATGGCGCCCGGCGCCACCCTGAAAGGCCTCACCCTGCGCGACAACTACCACGGCATTCACCTCAACGGCGAGGCCGGCGGCGCCACCGTCGAGAACTGCACCGTCACCGGCGTGAAGGTCAGCACCCGGGGCGCGCAGGGCAACGGCATCACCATCATCCGCAGCGGGAATCACCGGCTTCTGAACAACACCATCACCGGCACCCGCGACGGCATGTTCTTCGAGTACTCCAGCGGCGACGAGATCCGCGGCAACCGCATCCGCCACACCCGCTACGGCCTGCACTACATGTACTCCAACGACAACGTCTTCACCGGCAACCACTTCTCCGGGAACCTGGGCGGCGCGGCCATCATGCACAGCGAACGCCTGACCCTGGAACGCAACGAGTTCTCGTTCAACCAGGGCACGCGGTCGTTCGGGCTGATCCTGCAGGGCAGCCGCAACATCCACGTGCGGAACAACGCCTTCCACCTCAACCAGCGGGGCCTGTACATCGAGCAGACCGTCGGCAGCCGCATCGAGGGCAACACCTTCTTCCGCAACGGCGTCGGCATCGAACTGTGGAGCAACTCGGCCTCGCAGGTGTTCAAGGAAAACCG
Source organism: Deinococcus ficus (assembly GCF_003444775.1). Classification (NCBI taxonomy): domain Bacteria; kingdom Thermotogati; phylum Deinococcota; class Deinococci; order Deinococcales; family Deinococcaceae; genus Deinococcus; species Deinococcus ficus. The sequence continues at coordinate 4,760 of NZ_CP021083.1, forward strand.
CTTCGACCGCAACACCGCCGCCGCGGTCCTCGTGGGCGGCGAGTCGAACAACCAGTGGTACGAGAACGGCGTCGGCAACCACTGGAACGTCCCCGCGCTGGACCTCGACCGCAACGGCGTGGCCGACGCGCCCATGCGCTACCACTCCGCGCTGGGCTGGCTGATCGAGCAGAACGAACTGGCGTACCTGTTCATCTCCAGCCCCGCCCTGGCCCTGTACGAGAAGACCAACCAGCTGTTCTCGCACGACCTCGCGGTGATCGCCGACGAGTACCCCCTGGTGGGCCGCGCGGCCCGCCCGCCCCTGTGGCTGCTTCCCCTCGGCCTGCTGGCCGTGGCCGGCGGCCTGCACGCACGAAGGAAGACCCCCTGATGCCTTACCTCTGGAAGGAAGTCCTGGAGCAGACCCGCGGCAAGGGCCTGTGGCTGGGCTTGCTGCTCGTCGCCCTGACCTCACTGTTCCTGCTGGCCCAGGCCCGCAGCTACCCCGCCGACCTGGGCTTCGAGGCGATGCTGCTCAGCCTGTTCGACATGAACGTGTACCTGCTGCCCCTGCTCGCCATGTTCCTCGCGTCGTTCTCGGTGTACCAGGAAAAGGAACTCAAGACGCTGCTGATGCTCGTCACCAAACGCGAGTCCGGCCTCTCGTTCCTGACCCGCAAGTCCCTGGCATTGCAGACCGTGCTGATCGGCGCGTTCGTGGTCGCGTACCTGCTGCTCGCCTTCCCGATGAAGTTCCTGCTGAACTTCCACGCCGCGAGCTTCGGGGCGTTCCTGCTGGCCCTGCTGATCTTCCTTGCGGTGTTCGTGCAGGTGGGCGTGTTCCTGGGCGTGGCCAGCCGCAACAAGATGCAGCTGATCGGCGCGAACATCCTCACCTGGTTCGGCGTGGTGTTCCTGCTGGACCTCGCGTACCTGTACTTCCTGCCGGCCGTCACCGCCGACAACGCCCGGGCGTTCGCGTGGGCGTACTTCCTGAACCCCATCCACGCCGTGCGGATGATGCTCGAACACCAGCTGGGCCTGTTCTCCCTGACCGGCATGTCCCGCATGATGGAAAAACTGGTGTTCCTCGACCCCCTCGCCTTTGCGCTGATCAACGCGCTGCTGTGGCCGGCCCTGTTCTTCGGCCTGGCCCTCCTGATCCGCAACGCCGGAGCCCACCATGACTGACCTGAGTCTCCCCGCCGGCATGATCGACGTTCGCGGCCTCACCCAGGCGTACGGTGACAAGCGCGTCCTGGACGACGTGAACCTCAGCGTCGCCGAGCATGAGCGCTGCGCGCTGGTGGGCCGCAACGGTGCCGGCAAATCCACCCTGATCCACAGCCTCCTGGGCCTGCTGCCCGTCCGGCAGGGCCGCGTCACCCTGCGCGGCATCCCCGCGCAGCAGCACGCCTGGAAGAAACACGTCGCGTACCTCCCGGAGAAATTCCAGCTGTACCCGAACATGACCGGCACCGAGAACCTGCACTTCTTCAGCCAGGTCACCGGGCACGCCCTGAACGAGGACCGCGCCGACGAGGTCCTGCACGCCGTGCACCTTCAGGACGACCGCGACCGCCTGACCGGCACGTACTCCAAGGGCATGCTGCAGCGCCTGGGCCTGGCCCTGATGCTGTACTACGACACCGAGATCATCGTGCTGGACGAGCCCACCAGCGGCCTGGACCCCATCGGCCGCGAGGAGATCCTCGGGATCATCCGGCGGCTGCGCGGCAAGACGATCCTGATGGCCTCCCACCACTTCGACGAGATCCGGCAGGTGTGCACTCACGTTGCCCTGCTCGAAGGCGGCCGGATCACCAAGTTCACCCTGGCGGACTTCACCGACCACTACTTTAAAGGAGCGGCCCACCTGTGACCCGCCCAGCCCTGATCCCCCTGTGCCTGCTGGCCGCCCTGCTGGCCGGGTGCGGCGCTCCCGCCCGCACCGACGTGACCCTGACCCGGCCGCCCGTCTTCCTGAAAGGCGAGGCGGCGCCCCTGACCCTGCAACTGCATAGTGGCGGTGCCCCAGCCAGCGGGTACGCGGTGACCGCGCAGTTCAGCATGGCCCGCATGGACCACGGCCAGCAGGAGGTCACGCTGAAGGAGGTGGCGCCCGGCACGTACACCGGCGAGGTCGCCCTGCCCATGGGCGGCGAATGGGACGTCACCGTGAACGTCACCCGGGACCGAGACACCCTGGAACAGACCCTTACCCTGCGCGTCAACGACGGAGGCTGAAGGCCATGCCCCGCCCCCTGACTCTGCTGCTCGCGGCCACGCTGCTCACCGCCTGCCAACCGACCCCCGCCACCCCACAGGGGGGCGTGCCGGCCTCCGCCCCCCGGGCAGCGCCCGCTTCGGCGGCCCCGGACCTGATCCGCATCAATGGGCGGGGCTTCACGCAGGCCGACCTCGACTTCGCGGGCCTGATGCTCAAACTGACCGTGCTGGCCCAGGACGCCGACCCGGCCGAGCAGGCCGCTGCCCTGAAACGGCTGGACAACGTGAACATCCGCCTCGATCACGTGATCGAGCGGTACGCCATGAGCCTGCTCGGGCAGGCGAAACACTACGCCGTCAGCGAGGCGCAGCTGAGCGCAGCCCGGCAGGCGTGGCAGGCGAAGATCGATGTCCGACCGGCGATGGGGCAGCTGATTGCCGATTACGGCCCGGACCGCTTCACCGGGCGCCTGCGCGAGTACCTCCGCCAGCAACTCGTCCGTGAACGCATCATCGCCGACCTGCTCGCCACCGAGCGGCGGAAATCCCCGCAGGCCGGCGCGCGGGAACTCGATTACAACGTCGCGAAGGCCTACGACGCGCTGTACCAGGACCACGCCGGCGACCTGGACATCCAGATCAACCTGCGCGGCCTGCCCCCCCGGCCCACGGGCGCCGCCGCGCCCGCCCGCCCCGCCCCCGCCCTGCACGTCCGGGACGGCGCCGGGCTTCCCCTGCCGCGCCCGGCCCCCACGGCCGCGCGGCCCCTGCTGGTGAACTTCTGGGCGACGTGGTGCGCGCCCTGCCGGGAGGAACTGCCCCTGCTACTGCAGGCGAAGGCGTCCGGGCGGTACGACGTGCTCACCGTGAACCTGGACGAGTCCCCGGGGGCGGTGCAGGCCTACCTGGACGGGCAGCAGCTGGGCGGCCTGCCCGTCGCCCACGCGAAGGCCGCCCAGCTGCCCGGCTGGACGATTCCCGGCCTGCCCACCACGTACCTGATCGGGGAGGGCTGGACGCTGCGGGGCCAGAAGTTCGGGCCGCTCACCCGCGCCGACCCCTGGATGCAGGGCCTCTGACCGGGCGACTAAAGCAGAGCACAGGCGCTCCCCTCCGGGCGCCTGTGCCGATGACCTGGCCTTAGTCCTGCGCCGGGCGGGGCACCCAGCCCCAGTCGTGCAGGTACGCCTGGAAGGCGCCGATCAGCTCGGCCGCGTCTGCCTGATCCCCGGCCGGCAGGGCCGCGTGCCACGCCGCGAGGCGCCCGGCGGTCACGTCGGCCAAGGGGAACGGGTCACCCAGGTGTTCGGCCAGGCGGTCCAGCAGGGCCTCGAAGCGGGCTTTGCGCCACGGCGTCTGGCGGGTCACCTCGTTCAGGAAGTCCTCGGCGGCGTGCTCCAGCAGCGCGGTGCGGCCCACGATCCACGGCGCGCGGTACGGATGCAGGGTCATCTCAGGCCCTCCAGCCGGGGAAGCCCTCGATGGCGACCAGGGTGGGCCGGGGAATCTTCGTGCCGGGCGCCGCGGCGAAGGTGCTGGTCAGCTGGTCCAGGCTGGGGCTGTCCTCGCCGGGGTGCTGGATCGCCAGGAACAGCGTCCGGCCGTCCGGGCTGAATACCGGGCCGGTCATCTCGGCCTCCACCGGACCCACCGCGAAGCGGTAGGCCTTGCCGGCGTTGGGCCCTTCGGTGGGGAAGAAGAACATGGCGTTGTTGCCGTGGTACGCCTTGATGGGGTTGGTGCCCAGGTCGGAGTTGTCCGTGACCATCCACAGGTTCCCGTACGCGTCGAACACCAGGTTGTCCGGGCTGGCGAAACCGCTCTGCGGGCCGCCGTAGGCGAACACGCCCCACAGGAATTTCAGGGCGCCCGGGTCGCTGCCGGCTTCGGTCCACTTGATGATCTGCCCGAAGAAGTTGCCGTGCTTGCTGTTGTTCGTCAGCGCGGCGTACACGTCCCCGTTTCGGGGGTGCACCTCGATGTCCTCCGGGCGGTCCACGGGCGTGCCGCCCACGGCCAGCGCGGCGGCGCGGGCGTCGGCGAGCACCTCGGCCTGGCTGGTGAACAGGGGCTTGTCCCCGTTCCTGGCGTCCTGGAGTTTCTTGTTGCGGTCGTAGTCGAGCAGCACCCAGGTGCCGTTGCCGAAGTTCGCGACGTACAGGTCCCCGTCGGCCAGCAGGTCGCGGGCCGCAGCGCGGTTTTTCGGGTCGTACTTGCCGCGGCTGACGAACTTGTAGATGCAGGCGTCCTGCATGTCGTCGCCCATGTACGCCACGACCCGGCCGTCCTTGGCGAGCACCACAGCGGCGTTCTCGTGCCGGAAACGGCCCATTCCGGTGCGTTTCTTCGGAGTCCACGCCGGGTCGAAGGGATCGATCTCCGTCACCCAGCCCTGATGCATGGCCTCGTATCCGCTGCCCTCCCAGGCCTTCTGGTAGCCGTCCACGTTCTCCTCGCAGGTGAGCAGCGTGCCCCACGGCGTTTGCCCGCCGGAGCAGTTCCCGACCGTGCCCTTGACCGTGGTGGCGCCCTTCACCACAGCGCTGCCGCGCACCGGGCCGGTCAGCTCGACGTCCGTGAACGCGTCGATGCGGCGGTTGCGGGGGTCCGGCACGACCTTCCACGTGCCGGCCTCGCGGCGCACGCGGACCACGCTGACGCCCACGTCCTGCATCTCCGCGCGGATCTGCTGCGCGGTGCGCTCCTTGGTGTTGCCGCCCACGAACAGCGGGTTGACGTACTCGTGGTTGATGGTCAGCAGCGCCTCGGTGCTGCTGCGGCCGCCCTCGAGCAGGTCGATGGGGAAGAAGCCCACGAAGTCGTGGTTGAACCCGATGGTGCGGCCGTCGTCCGTGAACTTCTCGCCCCAGGGCGCCAGGACCTGGAAGCGGTACCCGGCCGGCAGGGTGATGGTGTCGGCGGTGGTCGGCTCGATCATCCGGAAGGGCGGGAAGCTGCGCGGCGCCGCGGCCTGCCCCGTAGGGGAGACGGCCCCGCCGTTGTTCGCCTGTGCCTGCGCGTCACTCAGGGTGACGGGAAGCGTCACGGCGGCGGCCGCCACGGCCGCGGAGCCCACGGCGGAACGTCGGGTGAGTTTGGTGTCCAGCAGGCGGTGCCAGAAGCTCGTCTCCACAGGGTGCTGAGTCATGAAGCCCAACCTAAGGAGCGGCTGTCAGGTTTTGTTCAGGCTCTCACATTCCAGCAAGCGCCCACGCCATGCCCCTTCAGGCCCGGGCCTTCTCCGGAACCCCAGGCAATAGCAGCGCGTCCACGCTGGCCGCCGGGCCGGGCCGCGCCAGGTAGAAACCCTGCACCAGGTGCACGCCCAGCGTCTTCATCAGGTCCAGCTGCTCCGGCGTTTCCACGCCCTCGGCGATCACCTCGAAATTCAGCGCGTGAATGAAGGTCGTCAGGGCCTCCGCGACGCGGCGCTCGCGCGGGCTGTCCTGGGCGCCCTGCGTGATGCGCCGGTCCAGTTTGATCACCTGTGCCGGGAAATCCAGCAGGTACAGCAGCGTGCCCTGCCCCATGCCGAAATCGTCCAGGGCCAGGCGCACGCCGACCTCCCGCAGGTGCAGCAGCTGCTCTGTGACCTGCCGCACGTCGATCAGCACGGCCCGCTCGGTGATTTCCAGTTCCAGCTGCTCCCCGCGCAGCCCGTGGCGTTCCAGGGCCGCCTGCACCGCCACGCTGAAGCCCGGGTCGGCCAGCTGCGCCAGGCAGATGTTCACCGCCATGCGCCCCCGCCATCCGCGCGCCTGCCACCGCGCGAGCTGCGTCAGCGCCTGGTCCAGCGCCCACAACCCCACCGGGCCGATCAGCGGCGAGGCCTCCAGCACCGGGATGAAGCGGTCCGGCGGCACGCGGCCCAGCTCCGGGTCGGTCCAGCGCATCAGCGCCTCCACCGCCACCACCCGGTGATCGGTCAGGTCGAACAGCGGCTGGTAGTGCAGGCCCAGGTCCCCGCGGGCCAGGGCGCCCTCCAGGCGGGTCAGGAGCGCCTGGTCCGGGTCCGGTTCGTCCGCCTGGAACAGGCGGTACCCCCGCGCGCTGCTGCGTTTCGCCTGGAACATCGCCAGGTCCGCGCAGCGGCGCAGCTCGCCGGCCTCGCGGGCGTGGTCGGGGTACAGGGACACGCCGATGGACGCCGTGACCCGCACGGCCTGCCCGTCCACGGTCATGGGGGGCCGCAGGGCCTGCAGGAGGTCCTGCGCCACGCGCACCGGGTCCCGGCCGCCCGCGAGGTCCGCCAGGACCATGAACTCGTCGCCGCCCTGGCGGGCGAGCCGGTCCTCGGTGCCCAGCGCCGACTGCAGCCGGGCCGCCACCTGCCGCAGCAGGTCGTCGCCGGCGTGCTGCCCGCAGCGGTCGTTGATCGCCTTGAAACTGTCCAGGTCGATGAACAGCAGCGCGAACCGCCCCTGCCGCAGCGCCGCTTCTCCGATCGCCTGAGTCAGCTGCGCCTCGAACAGCCGCCGGTTGGGCAGGCCCGTCAGCGAGTCGTGGTTCACCTGATGCGACAGCTGCTGGCGGCTGAGCTCCAGTTCCCCCGTGAACGCCTGCAGGGACCGGGTGAGCTGCGCGTTGTCCTGAATGGTCACGGCCTGCCGGGCCACCACCAGCAGGAGAATCAGCACCGCGCCCAGGTGCACGCCGTACGCGCCGAACTCGTGTTCCGCCGAGACCCACAGTTGCAGGATGCCGGCCGCCACGGCCGCCAGGTACGGCAGCGCCGCCGCGAGCCGCGTCGCCCGGGCCGCCAGCCGCTCCTGCAGGCCCCCCGGCCCACGGCGGGTGGGTGCGGCGGGGTCCGGGGCGTGCCCGCTCACCTGGTACTGCCAGGCGCCCAGGGCCAGCAGGCTGTACGCCACGGTGAAGACCAGGTCCACCGGATGGCCCTCGTGGTACGTACCCAGGCTGTTCAGCACCAGGAACCCCAGGTCCGCGCCGATCATGGCGGCCAGCCCCAGCATGAACCACACCAGGTGCCGTTCGGGCCGCCGGCCGTGCAGCACCGCCAGCACCACCAGCGTCAGCAGCACCAGGTCCGCGGCCGGGTACGCCAGGCCGGTCAGCCGCACGAGCAGGGGCCCGCCCGACCCGACGATCTGCGCGACCGCCGCCCACCACAGGTACACGCTCACTGCGCCCACCACGATCAGGGTGTCCAGCCCCAGGCGCCGCAGCCGCCAGGGCCCCAGGCCGTCCAGGGTGGCGCGCGCCAGCGCCCAGCCCAGGAACGGGTACGCGAGCAGGTACGCCACGTCCGCCACCGACGGGAAGGGCGGCAGCGCCGTGAACATCTCCAGGTACGCCCACAGCGTGTCCCCCAGGGCGTGCAGGCCCAGGCCCACAGTCAGGGGCAGCAGCACGTCCCGCAGCGGACGCGCGGCTCGGCGCAGCGCCACGGCCGACAGCGCGAACCCCGCGTAGATGGCGGGCAGGTACAGCACGTTCGAGTACGTGGTGACGTCCTGCGGCCCGCCCCACGGCCAGGCGATCCAGGCGGCGTACAGCAGCGCGCCCAGCGCCATCAGGGTGGCCAGCACCCGGGGCAGCCAGGGGCCGGTCGCGCCAGGTCCAGTTCGGGCCGGGCGCAGCGTGGAGGGGGATTCAGGGCTGATGGTCAAGACGGCTCCCTTGCAAGGCGGCCCTGCCGGCACCGGCAAAGCGCGATTCACGGAGTCTAGTCCCCGCGGCCTCACAGGGGCGTGACACGCCTGCCCCGCCCCCCGCCGTCCTCAGCCCTTAACCGTCGCAGGCGTGCACGGCCTGGTCCCGGCCCGCTTCCTTGGCGGCGTACAGCCGCCGGTCGGCCAGCCGCACGAGGTCCTCCCGGCTGCGCGCCTCGCTCACGGCGGCCACGCCGATGCTGACGGTCATCGGCGGAATGCCCGCGAGCCGGGCCGTGCGGAACCTTTCCAGGATCCGGCCCGCGACCGTCACGCCCGTTTCCAGCCCCTGACCGGGCAGCAGGATCATGAATTCCTCCCCGCCCCAGCGGCCCACCAGGTCCCCGTCCCGCAGGCAGTCCTGCATCAGGCGCGCGGCGGCCTTCAGGGCCCGGTCGCCCACCTGGTGACCGAACCCGTCGTTCACCGCCTTGAAGTGATCCAGGTCGAGCACGAGCAGCACGCCGCGGCGCCCCGGTTCCTGCATCAGCGAGGCGAGCTGCTCGTCCATGAAGCGGCGGCTCAGGGCGCCGGTCAGTTCGTCGTGCCGCACCTGCCGTTCCAGGCGGGCGTTCCACACCCTCGTCTGCTGGATCGGGTGCCCGTGCAGGGCCAGGTACGCGCCCAGCGCCATGATCAGGAGCACCAGCACCAGCAGCGCGACCTCCGTCTCGCCCGACAGGACGTACATCAGGCCGTACAGCCCCATGACCAGGGCGTTCAGCCAGCGGGCCTGGCGGTACGGCACGAACGTGAACGCCGCCAGAGCCATCATCACGACCGTCAGGGTCATCCACTGATCCAGGCCCTGGCGCAGGTGCGCGGCCAGCAGCAGGGCGCGCAGCGTCCACGCCCCGATCAGACCCACGAACATCACCGGCACCCGGGCGCGCAGGGCCGCGTGGTGGTTCGCTCCCCAGATCAGCAGGCTGGCCAGCAGCCCCGCCAGGTTCGCGTGCAGCAGTCCGGTGTCCGGTCCGCGGGCGACTTCCAGCGTGGTGAAGGTGTGAAACGCCACGGAGATGAGGGCCAGCAGGTCCAGGAGGCGGTGGTCGGGCACGGCTCCCGGGGGTGAGGGTCGGTCCTTGGCACCTGAGGTCATGCGAACTCTCATCCTCACGCACCGGCCCCGCTTAACGCTGCGAGCCACATGAGGGGACGCGCAAGGCGGCCAGGGAAGACGGGGTGCCTCCCGCCCCAACAGTCACTCAAGACACCTGTTCCAGGCCCGGCACGGCGCCCCAGCGGTCGCTGCGCAGATGCTCCTCCTCGTGCAGGTAGGCAGCCGCCTCACCGGCAGGCAGGGGGCGGGCCATCAGGTACCCCTGCACACTGTCGCAGGCCATCTCGCTGAGCAGCGCGTGCTGTTCGGGCGTCTCCACCCCCTCGGCCGTCACGCGCATGTTCAGGCTGTGCGCGAGGCTGACCATCGCGTCGATCAGGACCCGCGCGGAGCCGGAGCCCGCCGCCCCCTGGGCGTCCTGCACGAAGGACCGGTCGATCTTCAGGATGTCCACCTGCAGCTGGCGCAACAGACTCAGGCTGCTCTGCCCGGTGCCGAAGTCGTCCAGGGCCACCCGGACGCCCAGCGCCCGCAGCCCGGCGAGCTGCCCGGCGGCGTTCCCGCGGTGCCCCAGGACGGCACTCTCGGTCAGTTCCAACACCAGCTGTCCGGGGGGCAGGCCGGCGTCCTGCAGCGCGTCCTGCACCGTCCCAAGAAATCCGGCGTCCTCGAGTTGCAGGGCGCTGACGTTCACGCTCATGGTCAGGCCGCGGTCGGTGGCCTGCCACTCGCCCGCCTGCCGGCACGCCTCGCGGAGCACCCAGGCGCCCAGCGGCACGATCAGGCCGCTGTCCTCGGCCACGCCGATGAATCTCCCGGGCGGCAGCAGACCCTGCCGGGGGTGACGCCACCGCACCAGGGCCTCGTACCCCACCAGCCGGCGCGTGCGGGCATCGAACTGCGCCTGGTAATGCAGGACGAGCTGGTCCTCCCGGATCGCCGCGCGCAGGTCCTCCTCCATCGCGGCGCGCTCCAGGGTGTCCTGCCCCATGGCGGGCTGGAAGGTGCGCACGCCGTTCTTGCCGCCCTGCTTGGCGCGGTACATGGCGATGTCGGCATGCTTCTGCAAGGTGGTGACGTCCAGCCCGTCGGCCGGGGCGACAGCCACGCCGATTGAGCCGGTGACGTGCAGCGTGTGCCCGCTCACCTGCACGGGGCGCGCCAGGTCCTGCAGCACCTTGTGCGCCACGCGCTCGGCGTCCGCGGGGCTGCGCAGGCCGTGCAGGAGGACCGTGAACTCGTCCCCGCCCATGCGCGCCACCAGGTCCCCGGAGCGCACCACCAGGGTCAGGCGCCGCGCGATCTCCTTGAGCAGCTCGTCGCCGACGTCGTGGCCGAGCGTGTCGTTCACCTGCTTGAAGCGGTCCAGGTCGATGAACAGCATCCCGAACGGCGCCTCGTGCACGTTCTGCAGCGCCCGCTCGGCCGCCGCCTGGAAGTGCGCGCGGTTGGCCAGGCCGGTCAGTGTGTCGTGCGTGGCGCGGTACGCCAGGGTTTCCTGCGCCGCCTGCAACGCCGTGTTCGCCTGGGTCAGTTCCGTGCTGCGGCGCCGCTCCGCCAGGGCCTCCTGCCGCAGGAACTCCATCTGCATCTGCACGCCCAGCACCTGCGCCTTGCGTTCCACCGCCTCGGCCCGCAGCGCCTGATCCAGGTCCTGGCAGACCTGCAGCGCCCGGTACGCCTCGGGCCACTGTTCCCGGGCGGCGTACACTTGGCTGAGGTGGCCGAGCGCGGTGCGGCGCAGCGGGGTGATGTTGTGCTGCTCGGCGTCGTGCAGCGCCAGCTGGAACTGCTCGTGCGCCTCGTCCAGGCGCCCGGTCGCCATCAGCGCCTGCCCGTAGAACACCCGCACGTACACCACGTGCTCCCGGTCGTTGACCTCCAGCGCCAGGGGCAGCAGCGCCTCGGCCTGCCGGACCGCCTCGGTCAGCTGGCCGGTGTCCGTCAGGCAGGGCAGCATCCACACCCGCAGCACCACCTCGTGCTGCCGGAAGCCGAGGGCCTGCACGTCGGGCAGGTGCGCGGTCGCCAGGTCCAGGGCCTCGGCCAGCCGCCCCGTGTGGTAGTACGCCCGCACCGTGTTGATCATGGATGAGGACAGCGCCAGGGGCAGGTCGGCCTTCCGGGCCAGCGCGGTCACTTCCTGGAAGGCCTCCATCGCCACCTGGTAGTCGCCCAGGTCGGCGTGGATCAGGCCCACGTTCCCTAGTGTCCGGGCGCGGCCGGCGTCGTCCCCGTGCGCCTGGGAGATGTTCAGGCTGGTCTGGTAGTGTTCCATGCCGCGGCCGTAATGCCCCAGCGCCACGGCGCACAGCCCCAGGTTGTTCGCGATGCGGGCCGCGATGAGGTCGCCGGGCACCCGGTCGGCGGCGCGCTGCGCCTCGGTGAGCAGCTCCGTGGCCGTCTGAAACTGCGACCGGAAGTAGAAGGTGGCCGCCAGCAGCGTCAGGGCCAGCGCTTCCCGCGCGTCGTCCTTCAGCGCGGCCGCCAGGGCGTGCGCCTGACGCAGCAGCACCTCGGCCTGCGCGGCGTCCGACACCACCATCGGCTCGGCCGCCTGCAGCAGCTCACTCAGGTGCGCGGCGTCCCCCACACCGGCGGGGTGCAACTGGAGGAACGGGGCGGTGGACATGCGCGCAGCGTACCCAGCGGCGTCTTACCGCACTCTTCCCGGGCGCGGGCCGGGAAACGTGAAGACCCCGGCGCGCGCCCGGGGCTCAGGGCAGGGGAGAGGGCCGCGTCATGCGGCTGCGGATGACCTGAAGCATGGCGCCCAGCTGCTCCACCAGGGCCGCCTGGGTCAGGGGTTTGACGAAGTACCCGTCGGCGGCAAGGTCGGCCGCCTGGGCGCGGTCCACCTCGGCGGCCGAGGTGGTGAGGACCAGGATGGGCAGGTGAAGCCACTCCCGGCGGGCCCGCAGGGCATGAATGAGCTCGAAACCGTTGCGGCCGGGCATGTTCAGGTCAGTGATCACGGCGTCCTGCGTCACCTCGCCGCGCTCCAGCGACGCGAGGAACTGGTCGGCGTCCAGGAAATGCTGGCTGCGCACAGGCACCGCAAGGTCCCCCACCGCCTCCTGGATCAAGAAGTGCTCCGCCTCGTTGTCATCCACGAAGGTCAGGGAGAAGCCGGACATCCCCTGACCCTATCCCACCCCGGCCTTGTTGACCTGACCGGTTCCTGAACGCTGCGGGCCCGCGCTGGCCGTTACAGGATTTCCAGCAGCTGATGGTGATCCACGTTCAGGCGCACGGCATCGTCCACGCGGTCGATCAGCGTCAGGGGAATGAAGTGCCGGCGGCCGTCGTCGAGGGGGGCAGTGACGAGGTACTCGCGCTCGGTGAACTCGGCGGTGCCGTGAACGACGTTGTCGGTGCAGATGATCGGTAAGCCGGGGGTGATGTTGTCCATAACGCTCCTTTCAGGCCGGCCCGAGGGGGATTTCCCGAACGAGGAGAAAGCGTGCCGCCCATGCCCGAGGCCCAGGCATGCTAGCCCCGCAGACTGCGCGCCCGGGCGAGAACCGTGCAGACCTCCCCTTAACGGATCACGTCTGGCACGGGCCGCATTCCTCAGGCGGATGGCGACGCGGCCCAGGGAAAGGCGGGGGCTGCTCTGCCCCCGCCACTCAGTCCCATGCTCAGTTCCAGGCGCAGTGCACGTGGTTGCTGTGCCCCTTGGGGTCGTTGTAGGCGTTGAAGGTCTGCCCGGCGTCGGATCCGGCGGCGATGCAGGCATTGCGGGCCGCCGTGTGGGCGCTGTTCGGTGTGGACAGGCTGGTGCCGTTCCAGATGCCGATGTCCAGCGCCAGGCCGGCGTAGTGGTCGGAGTACTGCGAGTGGCTGCCGCCCGCGAACGACGTGATGTAGATGGTGTTCCCGGCGTTCGCCATCTTCAGCAGGCCCTCGAGCATGCTGCGTTTCAGGGTGGTGGTCAGGCCGCAGTTCGGCGCATCCTTGCAGCCGCGCTTGACCGGCACGCCGTTGATGGTGTCCAGGATGTTCTGGCGGGGGCTGCCGCCAGTGGTGCTGCTGCTGGTGCTCAACTGGATGCGGGGGTGGTTCAGGATCTGACTGGCGAGGTCACGGGTGGAGGTGGTGCCGCTGGTGCTGCCAGCGGTGCTGGCCCCGGTCACCAGGCCGTGCCAGGTGTTCAGGCCGACGATGCCGTCCGCGCCCAGGCCGCGGGAGGTCTGGAAGTCCCGCACGGCGGCGTCCGTGGCCGGCCCGAACGCGCCGTCCACCGTGACGCTCGTGTACCCGTAGCCGTTTTTCAGCTGGTCCTGCAGGGCGCGCACGGCGTTGTTGCTGTCGCCCTGCCGCACGGTCTTGATCAGCGCTTCCCAGGTGTTGCCGCCCACGATGCCGTCCACGGTGAGCCCCCGCGCCCCCTGGAAGGCGCGCACAGCGCTGTCGGTGCCGCTGCCGAAGATGCCGTCGATGCTGAGCGTCTGCCCGGCCTCCCGCAGGAGGTACTGGAGGGTGTAGACGTCGCGGCCGGTGTCGCCCTGCCGCAGCGCCTGCCAGCTCAGCACGGAGGCGTAAGCGGGCGCGGCCTGACTGACGAGGGCGATGGTCGTGTTGAGAAGAAGTCCAGTTCGAAATTGCATCTCGCACTCCTTTGGTGACCGGGCTTGGTCACCGGGGTGCCGTGAGTGTGCGGACCCGGCCGCGGCGCGCACAAGCCGGGATTCTCTCAGCCGGTCCTAAGGGGATGGATACGCGGGCCGGGGCAGTCGGTGCAGCAAAGGCCCCCGGGGAGCGTGAAGGCGCAGGAGTTCCGGGCCATGAGGGGGCGTGACACCAACGTAAAGGGCCGGTTCGGCGCGGTGGACGGGGCGCCGCCGGGAACAGTCTGACTAGCCTTCCCGTCAGCAGTGACATTCAGAGTGCTTGACAATTTATAGTGTGCTCTCGTCTCATGCTCGCCGAGCACGAAGAATCACGGAGGTTTCACATGCGCAAATCACTCCTGGCCCTGGCCTGCACCACTGCCCTCTCCCTCGCGTCCGCCCAGTCGGGCACGCTCACCATCGCCACGTCCGCCGACGCCCCCACCCTCGACCCCAACCTGACCTTCAGCGGGTTCGCGTTCGGGATCACCAACCACATCTACGACAGCCTCCTCACCCGCGAGGAAGACGGCAGCATCAAGCCCCGCCTGGCGACCAGCTGGAAGCGCGTCTCGCCCACCACCTGGCGCTTCGAGCTGCGCCGCAACGTCAAATTCCATGACGGCACGCCGTTCAACGCGCAGGCCGTGAAGTACAGCGTGGAACGCCTGATCGACCCGGACAGCAAGGCCGCCGGGGCGTACGTGCTGAGCATGATCAAGAGCATCAAGGTGATCGACAACGACACCATCGAATTCACCACCGCCGACCCGTTCGCGCCGCTGCTCGCGCATCTCACGCACCCGGTCACGGCCATCGTGTCCCCCACCGCCGCCAAGGCCCGCGGCAAGGACTTCGGCCGCAACCCCATCGGCACCGGACCCTTCAAGTTCACCCGCTGGAACGCCGGCAACCAGATCGAACTGGAAGACAACGCGGGCTACTGGGGCGGCAAGGTCAACATCCAGAAACTGGTGTTCCGGATCATCCCGGACGTCAGCACGCAGGTCGTGGAACTCAAGACCGGCCGGGTGGACCTGATCACCACCGTGCCGCCCGAGAACTACAAGGAACTCGACGCCAACCAGAACCTCACGGTGTTCAAGAAGCTCGGCTGGGGCAGCACGTACCTGGGCTTCAACATGCAGAGCGGCATCACGAAAAACCTCAAGGTCCGCCAGGCGATCGCGCAGGCCATCGACCGCGACAGCATCGTGAACGTGCTCCGCCAGGGCCTGGCCGTGAAGGCCACCGCGCCCATCCCGCCCACCGTGTACGGCGCCGCGAAGAACCTGCCCGCCATTCCCTACAACCTGAACAATGCCAAGGCGCTGCTCAAGCAGGCCGGCATCAAGCCCGGCACGAAGATCACCCTGGCCACCTACGAGGGCGCCGAAACCCGCCAGCTGGCCGAGGCGATCCAGTTCTCCCTGCAGCAGCTCGGCCTGAACGCCAGCGTGCAGATCACCGACTACGGCACCTACAACGCCAACATGAAAAAACCCGACCACGCCGAACTGTTCATCAGCGGCTGGGGCACCGTCACGCTGGACGCCGACTACGCGCTGTACGCCCTGCTCAGCAGCAAGGAAATCCCCGCGAACAACTGGTCGTTCTACCGCAACGTCAAGGTGGACAAGCTGCTGCTCGACGCCCGCCGCAGCGCCGACCAGGCCAAGCGACTCGCCCTGTACCAGGACGCCCAGCAGCAGATCCAGAAGGACCTGCCCATGCACACCCTGTACTACGGCCTGACCGCCTACGCCAAGACCAACCGCCTGCAGGGCGAGGACTGGCGCTACTCCTGGATCAACCTGGACCTCAGCAAGGCCAGCTTGAAATGACCGCCCACCCGACGCGCCGGGGACCGGCCGGCGCGCCCTGCCCGGCCCCCGCCGGCCCTGACCCCGTGACCCCATGACCCGTTTCATCACCGGCCGCCTGATCGGCACGCTGCCCGTGCTGTTCGGCGTGACCCTGCTGGTGTTCCTGCTGCTGAAGTTCGTGCCCGGCGACCCGGTCGTCGCGCTGCTCGGCGAGGACGCGCAGGGCCTGAGCGCCGCGCAGCTGGATCAGCTGCGGCAGGCCTACGGCTTCAATGACCCGTGGGCGGTGCAGTACGGCCGTTTCCTGACCGAGTTCGGCAGCGGCCAGCTGCTGTCCCTCAAGACGCAGACCCCGGTCCTGACCGAGATCCTGCACCGCTTCCCGTACACGCTGCTCCTGACCACCGTCGCCCTGACCCTGTCGGTGGTGATCGCCCTGCCGCTGGGCATCGCCGCCGCCCTGCGGCGCGACACCGTGTGGGACCACGTGATCACCACCATCTCCCTGCTGGGCATCTCCATTCCCAGCTTCTGGTTCGCGATCATGGCGATGCTGCTGTTCTCCCTGCAGCTCGGATGGCTGCCGGCGTCCGGGAGCGGCACGCCCGCCCACCTGGTCCTGCCGGCCGCGACCCTGGCGTTCGGGACGCTCGCCATTCAGATCCGCATGATGCGCGCCACCCTGCTCGAAACCCTCCCGCAGGATTACGTGCGCACCGCCCGCGCCAAGGGCCTCGCGCCCCGCGGGGTCCTGCGCCACGCGCTGCGCAACGCCATGATGCCCGTCGTGACGGTCATCGGGCTGGAATTCGGCAGCATGCTCGGCGGGGCCGCCATCACGGAATCGATCTTCGCGTGGCCCGGCCTGGGCCGCCTGACGCTGGACGCCGTGAACTCCCGCGACATTCCCCTCGTGCAGGGCGTCGTGGTGTTCGCCGCCGTGGTGTTCACGCTGGTGAACCTCGCCGTGGACCTGCTGTACGGCTTCCTGAACCCGAAGGTGCAGTATGGCTGAGCCTGCATTGCAGCCTGGCCCCAGCCGCCGGGCGGCTCCGGCCCGGCGGACCTTCTGGACACGGTTCCTCAGCCGCCCCGCGGCCCGCGTGGGCGGCGGGCTGCTGCTGCTGCTGATCCTGGCTGCCCTGCTCGCCCCGGTGATCGCCCCGGACGCGCCGAACGCGCAGAGCTGGACGAACCGCCTGCTGCCCCCCGGTCCGGGCGCATGGTTCGGCACGGACGCCTTCGGGCGCAGCGTGCTGACCCGCATCCTGTATGGCGGTCGGGTGTCCCTGCTGGCCGGGTTCCTGCCCGTGCTGATCGGCGTGTCGTTCGGCGTGACCCTCGGCGTGATCGCCGGGTACGTCGGGCAGCGCACCGACCGGGTCCTGATGCGCCTGATGGACGTGCTGCTGGCCTTCCCGGGCCTGTTGCTGGCCCTGGCGATCATCGGCACGCTCGGGCCCGGCTTCCAGAATGCCGTGATCGCCATCGGCGTGGGCATGGTGCCGGGCTTCGCCCGCCTGGCGCGCGCCGAGGTCCTGAACATCAAGACCGCCGACTTCGTGGAGGCCGCCGGCGCGCTCGGGGCCAGCGCGCCGCGGATCATCTTCCGGCACCTGCTGCCCAGCATGACCTCCCCGCTGGTCGTGCAGGCCACCATCAGCATCGGCAGCGCCATCCTCTCCACCGCCGGGCTCAGTTTCCTGGGGCTGGGCGTGCAGCCGCCCACCAGCGATTGGGGCGAGATGCTCGCCAGCGCCCGCAGTTCCCTGCCGCGCGCATGGTGGCTCGCGGTGTTCCCGGGCCTGATGATCGCCCTGACCGTGCTGAGCTTCAACCTGCTGGGCGACGCTCTGCGTGACGCCCTGGACCCCCGCACCCGCCTGCGCCCCGGCGGGAAAGGACACGCCTGACATGACCCCCACCGAGAAGACCATGACCATCCACCACGCCGGCGCGCAGCGGTACGTGACCCGTAACGCCGGCGGGCAGCAGCTGATCATCGACATGACGCCCGAGCACCCGCTCGGCGTCGGGCCGATGGACGCCGTGTTCGGCGCCCTGGCCGCCTGCACGATGTCCGACATCGTGAACATCCTCGAAAAACGCCGCACGCCCGCCACGCGCTACCGCGTGGAACTCACCGGGAAACGCGACGGGGACGCCTCCCCGCCGCGCTACTACCACTACCTGATGCGGCACTACGTGAGCGGCCCCGGCATCACGCAGCAGGACGTGGAGAAGGCCGCCCACCTCAGCCACGAGAAGTACTGCACGGTGGGCGCCAGTCTGAATGCCGAGGTGGACTTCGAGGTGATCATCGAACCCGAGTGACCCGCCTAGTTTCCGGCCGCCCACGTCCCCAGGTTACGGGGGCGTGGGCGGCCGGCCTTTGACCGGAGGTTACGGCTGAGCCACCCGCTCGTGAATGGCCCGGCCGAGGCGGCCCAGCGCCCACACGGCCACCAGGCCCCACAGGGTGACCAGGGCGCCCATGCTGCTCAGCGCCACCTGGGAGACCCCCTCGTTCACCATGACGATGTCCAGCAGACCGTGGAACACCGCCAGCACCAGCAGGCTGCCGCGGGCCAGGTGCGACAGCCAGGCCATCAGGACCGACCCGGTGAGCAGACTCAGGAACCACCCGCCCAGCAGGGCCGGGCCCATCGCGGCATAGGTGCCGTTGCGGACCAGCAGCGGCAGGTGCCACAGCGCCCACGGGAGGGCCAGCAGCACCGCCGCCCACAGCGGCCCGAAACGGGCTTCCAGGCGCGGCAGGGCAAACCCGCGCCAGCCGACCTCCTCGCCGTACCCGTAGAACACGAGCTCCGCGAGGATCAGGCCGGCCAGCGGCAGCCCCGGGTACTCGGCGACCCGCGTGAGGGCCGGCCAGCCGGGCCAGGCGCCCCCGGCGACCAGGTGGACCGCCAGCCCGGCCGTGAGCAGCGCCAGCGGGCCCCCCACGGCGAAGGCCCAGGGCCGCCAGCCCACTCTCCACAGGGTGAGCTGGGCCCGCAGGTCGCCCCGAGCACTCGGGCCGAGCCGCGCGGCCACCTGGAGGGCCGCCAGGGCGGGCCCCACGCTGCCGAGCAGGTGCAGGGCCGGCGGGGCCGCGCCCATCCATCCGTAGTGCGCGGCGAGCAGGGGAGACCACAGCAGCCAGGACAGGGCGAAGGCCAGCAGGAAAAACGCGGGCAGGGGGCGGGCGCGCATGCTCACTTCCTTTGACCGGGCGGGGCAGCCGAGGGGTGGGGTCGCCCGTTCCCTCCCACGCTACTCCCTCATATGAACTTGGGTGTATATGGAGTCCGGTGGGTAAGGACGGCATACACTGAGGTCCGATGTCCCTCCCGCACGCCATCCTGGGGTTCCTGAACGTCATGCCGATGACCGGGTACGACCTCAAGACCCAGGCCTTCGACCGCAGCGTCGCGCACTTCTGGCCCGCCGTGCAGCCGCAGATCTACCGGGACCTCGCCCGCCTGGAGGCCGCCGGCCACGTCCGCAGCGAGACCGAGGTTCAGCGCGGCAAACCCAACCGCCGCGTGTACCACATCACGCCCGCCGGCCGCACGGAACTGGACCGCTGGCTGCGCACCTCCCCGGCCGTCCCGGGCCACCGCGAGCCCTTCCTGATCCAGCTGTTCTTCGGCGCCGGCCTCGCGAATAGTGAACTCACCGCCCTGCTGCAGGCGCAACGGGCCGGGCATCAGGCGCGGCTGGACGCGCTGCAGGCCGTGACCATCCCCCCGCCCGCCCCGGCCGATGTGCGCCGGCAGACCCTGACCCGCCTGACCCTGGACCTCGGCCTGCACCTGGAACGGGCGTACCTGAACTGGCTGGACGACGCGCTCCGCACGGTCGCCGCGCTGGACCCCGCCCCGGCCCCGGCGCCCATGACGGACACTGACGCATGACGATTCCGGCTGCCGCCCCCGACCTGTTCCGGATCAGCACCTGGAACGTGAACTCCCTGAACGTCCGCCTGCCGCACGTCCTGGACTGGCTGGGCCGGGTGCAGCCCGACGTCCTGGCCCTGCAGGAGACGAAACTGGAAGACCACCGCTTCCCGCACGAGGCGCTGGCCGACCTCGGCTACACCGCCGTGATTTCCGGTCAGAAGGCGTACAACGGCGTGGCCCTGCTCTCCCGCACTCCCCTCACGGACGTGCAGGTGGGCGTGCCCGGGCTGGACGACCCGCAGCGGCGCGTGCTGGCTGCCACCGCCGGGAACGTGCGGGTGGTGTGCCTGTACGTCCCGAACGGCGAGGCGCCCGGCACGCCGAAGTACACTTACAAACTCGAGTGGCTGGCGGCCGTGCGCGAGTGGCTGAGCGGCGAACTGGCCCGGCACCCGCTCCTGAGCGTGGTGGGGGACTTCAACGTGGCCCCCGAGGACCGGGACGTGCACCAGCCCCGGCAGTGGGAGGGCAAGGTGCTCGTCAGCGAACCCGAGCGCGCCGCCTTCCGCGCGCTGCTGGACCTTGGCCTGCACGACGCCTTCCGGCTGCACGACCAGCCCGACCGGACGTACAGCTGGTGGCCGTACGGGCGCATCGGATTTCCCCTCAACCGCGGCCTGCGCATCGACCATGTGCTCGTCAGCGAGTCGCTCGCCCGCGCGGCCCGGGAGTGCTGGATCGACCCGGGCCCGCGGGGCCTGGAGCGGCCGTCGGACCACGCCCCGGTCACCGCCGGCTTCGCGCTGGACCGGGCCTGAGCGGGCCCGGCCGGGCGCAGGGCTGAGCCGCAGCGGGCAGTCAGCCTCCCTGCCCAGCCGGCCTGAAGGTCCTCACGGTGCGGGCGGCTGCGCGACGGGACACAGCGTGATGCCGCAGGCGTACGGCGCCGCGCCGCCCTTGCCGGCATAGCGGTGAAAGACCGCCATCAGCTCGGCCTGCAGGGCCTTGGCGTCCGCGAAATCCAGGCGCAGCGCCGGGTACACGAACGACAGCAGGGCCGGCCCGTCCGGGGTCATGGCCCAGTCCTCGTCGGCCGACACGGCCAGTTTCGAGTGCAGGTGCCCGTCCGCGCCCGGCGCGACCCGCAGGCCCCAGCCGCGGCCCGTGCCCTCCAGCGTGCGCGCCACGTTCCGCTGCACGAACGCGGTGACCTCCCGTTCGGCTTCCGCCAGGTACGCCTCCAGCGTCTCGTAGGGCGTCACCGCGAACGGCACGAAAAACGCCCGGGCCGCCACCTGATACCGCCGGATGGGCCGGCCGGGTCGGGCCAGGGTATCCACGTGCCGCAGCAGGCCGGCCTGCTCCAGGCGCTGCACGCGGTACAGCACCCGGTCCAGGGGCAGATCCAGTCGCGCGGCCGCGTCCGACGCGCTGCAGGGCGCCTGGAAGACCTCCAGCAGGCGGGCGGTGCGGGGGTCCAGCGGGGCCTGCGCGGCCTGGGAGGTGTGCACGTCAAGGGAGGTGAGCACGGGGAGGCTACCGGAGGCGGGGCCTGTCATCTCCGGTAGCCTCCCCGGACACTGAACCCATGACGCTGTTCACCCTCGAAGGGGGCGCCGCCGGGCAGCCCACCGTGCTTTTCCTCCACGGCGCGGCCGTGTCCAGCTGGATGTGGGCCCCCACCCTGGCCGCCCTGCCCGGCCGGCACACCCTGGCGCCCGACCTGCCGGGCCTGGCGCGCAGCGCGCACCTGGGGCCGTTCACCCTGGCCGGCGCGGCCGACGCGCTGGCCGCCTTCATTCAGGCGCGGGCCACCGGCGGGCAGGTGGACGTGGTGGGGCACTCGCTGGGCGGCGCCGTGGCCGCGGAACTGCTCGCCCGGCACCCGCAGCGGGTGCGCCGCGCCGCGCTGCTGGGCGTCACCACCGGGCCGGTCCCCAGGGCCCCCGGCTTCGTGGCGGGCACCTGGGCCGTGTGGCACGCCACCCGCTCCCGCCGCCTGCTGGCCTGGCAGGCCCGGGCGCTGGGGGTGCCGGCCGCCCACCGCGCGCAGTTCGTCGAGGAGAGCCTCGCCCAGACGTGGCCGGCCCTGGCGGCCGTCCTGCGGGAGGCGCTGGCCTTCCGCGCCCCGGCGGCGCTGCCGCCCGTTCCGCTGCTGGCCCTGGTGGGCGCGCGCGAGGGGGCCCTGAACGTCCGGTCCGCGCGTGCGCTGGCCGGCGCGACCCCGGGCGGGCAGGCGTTCGCCGTGCCCGGCAGGGGCCACGCTTGGTTCGCGACGCGCCCCGAACTGCTGCACGCCACCCTGCGGGCCTGGCTGGCCGGGCAGCCCCTTCCTGACGACCTGCGGCCCCTCCCGCCGGCCTTCAGACCAGCGGGGTAAGGGCGGTCAGCGTTTCAGCGGCCGGGTGGCGGCCTGACTCATCTCATTGCGGTCGCTGGGGTACAGCCGGGCGCTTTCCAGGCCGCGGATGCGTTCCTCGGTGATGTTCGTCTCGTTGCGCAGCGTCCAGTCGCGGCCCCGGGCGTCCTTCACCACGATGCCCGGGCCGTCCGGCGCGGCCCGCCAGCGGCCTTTCGTGACCTTGCCGCTCAGGTCCTTCCACTCGTACGTTCCGTCCGCCCGGACGCGCAGGGTGTCACTGGCACTCGCGTACGCGACCTCGTTCCAGGCGGACGTCCCGTCGGACCGGAGGTTCACGGCCATCATCTCGCCGACCTTCCAGTCACCCACGAAGAACTCCGTCCAGTACGGCTGGCGTTCCAGGTGCGCGACCCGGCCCCAGGCGTAGAAGTCGTTCCAGGTGCGCTGCCCGGGGGTGTTCACCACGTACTGCTTCTCGAAGTTGCCGCGCTGGCCCGGCTGCACGCCGACCTCGATGACCTCGACCTTGCGCCAGCCGGTGGGCGTGTACACCTGCACCAGGTCCCCGGCCCGGAAGGTGCCGAACGCCGGCCACACCCGCCGGTTGCCGCTGGCCGCCGGGGGGGCGGCCGTGGCGGCGGGCGCCGGTTTGCTGACGGCCAGGGTGCACCAGCCGAGCAGCGTGGTGCCGTCCACGTCCGCCCAGATGCCGACCAAGCTGCCCTGGGCCTTCTTCGCCTGGAAGGACACATAGTGCCCATCGTCGTCCACGGTCCGCAGGACGGTGAAGATGTACCCCAGGCCGGTCAGACGCTGCCGGAACTGTGCCTCCAGTCCTGCCTGGGAGTTCCAGACGACGTACTCGCTTTTCTGGCACCCGGCGCCCGCGTCGGCCGCGACCTGCCGGAGCGCGGCGGCGAAGTCGGCCAGTTCGGGGGTGCCGGTGACGATCTGGGCGCCGTCCACGAAACTGGCGTTCACCAGGGTGGAGGCCGGTCCGGCCTGAACCGACCCGGTCAGCAGGGCCAGGGCGCACAGGGAGAGGGTGAACGGTCGGGTGAGGGTCATCGGGTCCTCCGGGGGGCAGGGGCGCAGTGACATTAGGGGCGCTATAGCTGCGCAGTTTAGTGTCGGTGCCCCGCGGGTCCGGTAGACCCCCCCCGGCGCATGAGGGTGCCGGAGCGGCGCCTCAGGGGCCGGGCTGCCCGAGGAACTGCCGGACCTCGCCCAGTCCGTCCGTGCGCCGCAGCACCGCGCCGCTGGGCCGGTGGATGAGCGCCGGCACGCTCTGAACGCCGTGCGCCTGCACGAGCTGCGCGAAGGGGTCCGGGGCGCTCTGGCGGTGAATGACCTCGATCCGGTCGGTGAACGCGCCCCGGAGCGGGCCGGCCAGCATCCGCTTGAGCCGCTCGCAGTTCGGGCAGTCGTCCTGGGTGAGCAGCGCGAAGGGACGCTCAGTCATGCGCCGCCCTCCCCGGGCCCGGCACGGCCTGCGGCCAGAGGGCCTCGATGTCACTGTCCTGTAGGGGTTCCACGCTGATCTTGCTGTAACTGCTGCCCTTGGCGCTGAAAAAATCGTGAGTGGTGCCGCCCGTGCGGATGCCGTTGTGCACGACCGGGTGAATCTCCTCGTCCGGGAAGGAGCGCGGCAGGGCGAGGTTGTCGGCCAGCACGTTGAAGTTGTAGCGGATGAACTTGCGCACCTCGCCCGCCAGGCCCACCCGGGCGTACAGCAGGTCCGTGTACGCCAGTTCGTTGGTGTACAGGGTGTGCAGCGTCTGCTCGTACCAGGCGCGGGCGTACGCCTGCTCGGCCGGGTTCAGCGCCTCGTAGCGTTCCTGCGCCAGCAGCGCCACGTACACGCCGTGCAGCGCCTCGTCCAGGATGATCAGGTTGAAGATCTCCCCGGCCGAGACCATCCGGCCCTGCCCGGCCAGGTACAGCGGGTAGAAGAACCCGCTGTAGAACAGCGCCGTTTCCAGCATGCAGGACACCACCATCTTCTTCCACAGGCCCAGCGTGGACACGTCCGGGTCGTGGAACACCGCCTGGATGGTGGCGATCTTGAACTGCAGGTGCGGCTGCGTGCGCACCCACTCGAACACCTCGCGTTCCTCGCTGGCGCTCAGGAAGGTCTTGTTCATCAGGCTGTAGCTGCGCGCGTGGACGTCTTCCATCATGGCCTGGAACTGCAGGGTGGCCTTGCGGATGTGGCCGTCCACCAGGCCGCGCAGGGCCGGCATGCCGACCTCGCCCTGCAGGGTGTCCAGCGCGTTCAGGCCGGCCGAGGCGTGCGTGTACGTCCAGCGTTCGTCGTCGCTCAGGGACTTCCACGTCAGCGCGTCGTTCGATAGCGGAATCTCGTCCGGGAACCACAGTTGCGAGGTGTACTTCTCGTAGAAGGTGGCCGAGAAGTGGTCTTCCGGTTCGGACCAGTTCGTGGCGGAAAAAGGCAGGGGGGACATGTCAGCAGACCTCCGGGAGGGGCGGAAAAGGGCGAGGGGCGGCGTGCGCCGGGGTCACACCACGCAGCTCAGGCAGTCCTGCACGTTCGTTTTCCTCAGGCGCGTGTAGTACAGCGTCTTGATGCCCAGCCGGTACGCGTACAGGTAGTACTGCTGCAGGGTGCGGGTGGTGGCGCTGGCCGGCACGAACAGCGTGCAGGAGATGCCCTGATCCACGTGCCGCTGCGCGGCCGCGACGGTGTCCAGCACGCGGCGCTGGTCCATGTCGTACGCCTCCTCGTAAAACCACTCGGTGTCCTCCGAGAGGTGCGGCATGGGGTACACGGTGCGGGCCTTGTTGCTGGTGCGCGTCTCCACCTTCTCCGTGACCGGCATGATGCTGGCGCTGGCGTGCGACACGTAACTGATGCTGCCGGTCGGCGCGACCGCCATCACGAACGAGTGCGCCAGCCCGTGCGTCTGAATGTCGTGCACCAGCGCCGTCCAGTCCGCGCGGGAGGGCAGGCGGTGTTCCGCGAAGAGAGCAGCGACCTCCGGGAAGCTGGGCGCGAAGTCCCGCTCCAGGTACTGCGCGAAGTGCGCGCCGGACTGGTAGCGGCTGCCCTCGAAGCCCCGGAACACGAACCCGGTGTCCCGCGCGATCTCCATGCTGGCCTTTCGCGCGTGGTAGTGCACGGCCGCGAAGAACACGTCCACGAACTCCAGCGCCTCCGGGCTGCCGTACACCAGCCCCTGGCCGGCCAGGAAGGAATGCAGGCCCATGGCGCCCAGCCCCACCGAGCGCATCTCCTCGTTGGCGCGCCGCACCGCGGGCACCTCCGTGATGCAGGTGGAGCGCGCCACGTTGTCCAGCATCCGCACGGCCGCCGTCACCACCCGGCCGATGTCGCCGCTGTGCATGGTCTGCTCGATCACCAGACTGGCGAGGTTGCACGACACGTCCAGCCCGATCCGGTCGCGGCCTTCCTGCCCGTACGGGTGGAAGTAACTGGGCGTGGTGGGCTGCAGGATCTCTGAGCAGAGGTTGCTCATCTTGATCGTGCCCACGTTCGGGATGGGGTTGGCGCGGTTGGCGTTGCCCTCGAACAGCAGGTAGGGGTACCCGCTCTCGCCCTGCGTCACCGCGATGTCCTCCAGCACCCGCCGGGCCGACACGCGCTTCTTGCGGATGCCCGGGTGGTCGGCCAGCACCTGGTACTCGCGGGTCCAGTCGATGTCCGTGAATTCCCGCCCGGTCACCTGAAACACCGAGTGCGGGTAGAACTGGAAGATGTCCTCCCCGGCGCGGACCTTGTCCATGAAGACGTCGGGAATGGTCGCGCCGACACTCAGGGTCTTCAGGCGGGCGTCCTCGTCTGTGGCGATCTTCTTGGCGTTCAGCAGGTCCGCGAAGTCGGCGTGCATCACGCTCAGGTACACCGCGCCCGCCCCGGGCCGCTGCCCGGCCTGATCGGCGTAGCGCAGCATGTTGTCCAGCATCTTCGCCACGCCCATCACGCCCTTGGTGACGTTCTGAATGCCGCGCAGGCTCTCGCCGCGCGCCCGCAGGTTGCTGACCTCCACCCCGATCCCGCCGCCGCCCTTGCTGAGTTCCGCCACGAACGACAGGGTCTTCGTGATGGAGTCCAGGTTGTCCGTGCAGTCCTGCAGCAGGAAGCAGCTCACCAGCCGCCCCGTGTTCGCCTTCCCGGAGTTCATCAGGGTGGGCGTGGCCGGCGTGAACGTCTGCTGCACCAGGTGATGCACGAGTTCCAGTGCCTCGGCGGCACTCTCGGCGCGGCTCAGGGCCGTGACGCTCAGGCGGTCCTCGTACCGTTCCAGCCAGCGGGCGCGGTCCGGGGTCATGGTGGCGTACTCGCTGTAGAACTTGTACGCGCCCATGAAGGCCTTGAAGCGGAACTTCTGAGCGTACGCCCGCTCGAAGACCGCCTGCACCTCCGCGGGCGTGTACCGCGCAAACACCGCCGGGTCCCACACGCCGTGCTCGGTGAGGTAGCGGATCTTCTCCGGCAGGTCATGGAAGAAGACGGTGTTCGGGTTGACCTTCTCCTGAAAGAAGACCTGCAGCGCGTCGGTGTCGAAGCGGGTGTCCACCACGCTTCCGGCGAGGACTTTGTTGTTCAGTTCGATCCAGGGTTCCATGGGTGCCTCCGGGCAACGGGGAGAGAGGACGACGGGGATGAGGGCGCCTCGATGGGCCGGGCGCGCAGCCACGCCACCACCTGCGCGCGGTCCGCGGCCGTGCCGCCCTTGTTGATGCGGGCCACCACGGGCACGCCGTACTCCGCGGCGATCACGTCGGCCGCCCGGGCGAAGTTCACGCCCCAGTGATACGAGCCGCTGGCCACCACGCCGCGCAGCAGCGGCCCGTGCCGGTCCAGGAACGCGCGGGTGCTGCCGGGCACGTCCCCCGTGCCGAAGGTGTAGGTCAGCAGCAGGAAAGGCCCCTCAGGCGCGTCCAGGCGGGCACTGAGCGGCGCCTTCGCCCCCGCCTCCCCGGCGACCTGCTGCGCGAACCGCCGGACATTCCCGGTCAGGGAGTCGTACACGAGGGCCAGCACGCTCAGCCTTTCAGGGCCGGTTCTGCCGGCCCCCCCTGCAACTCCACCTGGAAGTCCCGCATGTCGGCCGCCAGCACCTGGACCACCTGCCGCACCTCGCCCTCCGTCAGCACGCCCTTGTCGTGCAGCAGGGCCAGCAGCGCCAGCATCATCTCGTTCGCGCCGCGGCCCCGCGCGATTCCGGTCAGCAGCGTGCCCAGCGGCAGGTCCGCCGCCACCGGCCGCTCAGCGGTCATGGCCCGCCCCCAAGGGCCGGCACCGGCACCGGCTGACCGTCGTCACCCAGCGCGACCAGCACGAACGACCCCGCGCAGCCCAGCTGGCGTTTCTCGCTGTACATCTCCTCGACGAACAGGTCCACCTGCACCGTCATGGACGTCCGGCCAGTTTTCACCACCCGGGCCACCAGTTCCACCAGCGTGCCCTGAGGAATGGGCCGGCGGAACTCCATCTCGCTCAGGTGCCGGGTCACCACCTTGCGCCGGCAGTACCGCGTCGCGGCGATAAAGGCGGCGCTGTCCATGTACGACAGGGCGTCCCCGCCGAACAGCGTGCCGTGATGGTTCGTCGCGCCGGGAAACACCACGTGCGTCACGCGGGTCTCCCCGGCGTACGGGCGGGGCGGGTTCAGGCGGTGCGGATCCCCCGGCGGGTAATCCAGGAAATCCAGGACCCCGGCCTCCGGCGCGGGATCAGGAATCGAGCGGTCAGTCATACAGGCACCTCAGGAAACGCGGTCAGGCCTCCAGGGCGCGCAGGCACCCGGGTTCACGGCAGGGCAATAGCAGCAACACCGCCCCGGTCAACGGGCGCGGCGTAAGGGTCGGTCAGTTCCGCATGGCATCCACCTGACGCCCCTGACGCGGGGGCGAAGCACATAAGGGGCGTACTCCGCGAGGCGAGCGTTCGGACTGTGACCGTAGCGCGACTGTGCCGGACTGAACTTGCCATGCAAGCGTGACCGGACTTCCCTCGGTTCCTGCGGAGGCCTTCAACCTGAAAGCGCTGCAAGGCTACCACAGGCGCGCCGGCCCGCCCGGCCCCGCAACCCCCCCCGGCCGCTCAAGACCACTCCCCCCCTGCGCCGCCCGGGCGGGGGTGCCGGCCCCGCCGGCCCGGACGGTATGGTCAGGCCGTGAAACGCGCCCTCCTGAGCCTGTGCGTGCTGCTGTCCGTGGCGGGCGCGCAGCCACTCCGCGACCCGGCCCTGCCCTACGGCTCCTGGGGCGAAGCCGCCCGGGAAACCGAGGCCGCCATCGGCGCCCGCCCCCTCACCCGGCCCCAAGACGGCCAGTACCGGGTGGGCGACGCCGTGATCATCGACGACGGCGGCAAACGCTACCGCGCGCACGTCACCGCCATCGACGGCGGCCGCTACCGCATCCACTACGACGGGTTCGGTCCGGACTGGACGCGGCTCTTCGACGCCGCCGCCCTGCTCGGCTACCAGCCCGGGTACCAGCCGGCCGCCCGCCCGGCCGCCACCCGCGCCTTCCAGGTCGGCGACGAACTGGAGGCGCAGCAGAACGGGCGCTGGTCCCCGGCCCGCATCGTCGCCGTGAAGGGCGGCCAGTACCGCGTGCATTACGACGGCCAGCCCAGTTCCAGGGACGAGTGGGTGCCCGCCGCGCGTCTCCGCTCCCTCCCGGGCGGGCCGGTGCAGACGCCGCGGCTCGCGGCCGGCAAGTACGCCTGCACCACCCAGACCATGAACAGCGGCGGAACCATCGAATTCCAGCCGAAAGGGGCCGTGGTGCTGGCCGCCAACGGCACCTACCAATACCTGGGCTTCAAGACCCCCAGTCCCGGCACCTACCGCGCCGACGCCGCGTCCCGCGCCCTGAGCTTCAGGGGCGGGCACCTCGACGGCGGGGAGGCGACGCCCATCGTGCAGCGGCCCGGCCGCTTCTACCTGACCGCCCCAAGCATCGGCGAACGCTGGACCTGCACCGTCACGAAGTAAGGCGCCTGTCAGACCGGTCACGGCCGGCCCGGGACAGGAGGGCCCACCACTCTGGCGCCTGCTTGATGCGCCCCGGAGCCGCCCCGTACGGCACGCCCGGCCTGACCGGAGCGGCCCTGGGCCTGGAACCGGCCGTCTTCACGCACGCGAACGCGAATTCCGGCGGCGGTTTTGTAAGACGCGGCCCGGTATCGTCCGCCTGTGTCCCCCATCCCTGATCGTCACGTTCTGCCCCGGCCGGAGGGGGCCTCGGAGCATCTCCAGGCGCTGCTGACCAGCGCCGAACCCCTGATGGTCTCGGACGCCGAACGCGCCAGTGAGCTCCTGCACGAGGCGCAGCGTCTCGCCGCTCACCTCGGGGACCTGCGGGGCGTGGCCCGCGCCCTGACCCTGCTGGGCGGCGCGCAGATGGTCCGCTCGCAGTACGCCGAGGCCGCGCAGACCTACGCGCAGGCCCGCCACGCCGCCCGGGACGCCGGCGACGGCGGCAGCGAGGCCCGCGCCGTGAACGGCCTGGGCATGATCGCCCGCGCCATGGGTCGCTACGGCGAGGCGATGGAACACTACCTGGACAGCCTGCGGATCGCGCAGGCGCAGGGCGACGAACTCGGGCAGGCCCGGACGCTGTGCAACGTGGGCGTCGTCCACTCGGAACTCGGGGAGCACGAACTGGGCCTCCAGGCGTTCCAGAAGATGCAGGCCCTCGCCCGGCGCACCGGGCACCTGATCCTGCACTCGACCAGCATGATCAACATCGCGTTCGTGTACCACGAGCTCGGCCGCCACGACGAGGCGCTGGACGTCGCCCGGGTGCACCTGCCGGTCATCCGCGCCCAGGGCCTGCGCCAGCACGAGGTGATCCTGCAGGCCACCGTCATGGGCTGCCTGGTCGCCCAGGGCCACGCCCGGGACGCCGCGCAGCTGGCCGAGGCCACTCTGCCCCTGGCCCGGGAGGTCGGCGACCACGAGCACCTGGCGCACATCCACGTCGCGTACGGGCAGGCGCTGCTGGACCTGGGCGAGTACGGGGCGGCCGCGGAGCAGCTGGAGGCGGCCCTGCAGGGCACCCGCGAGCACGGCCTGCGGGCCCAGGAACGCACCGCCCTGCAGGCCCTGAGCGTCCTGCACGCCCGGCAGCGTCACTGGGAGCAGGCGTACGAGCTGGCCGTGGCCTCTCACACGCTGGACCGCGCCCTGCACGCCCACGACCTGGACCGCCGGACCAAGGTGCTGAGCGCGCAGATGCAGGTGGAGATGCTGCAGCGCGAGGCGGAGGTGGAGCGCCTGCGCAGCGCCGAACTGGCGCAGATGAACCTGGAACTCACCGCCGCGCAGCGGCGCCTGTCCTACCGCGCCACGCACGACGCGCTGACCGGGCTCGCCAACCGCGCGCACTTCCAGGCGGAACTGGAACGGGCGCTGGACACCGCCGCGGTCGAACCCTTCGGCGTGCTGTTCCTGGACCTGGACCGCTTCAAGCACGTGAACGACACCCTGGGCCACGACGTCGGCGACGCGCTGCTGCGCGAGGTGGCACGGCGGCTGCGGCGCGTGGTGCGCCGCGGGGACCTGGTGGCGCGCATGGGCGGGGACGAGTTCACGGTGATTCTCCGGGAGCTGCGCAGCGCGCCCGACGCCGAGCGGATCGCGCGCAAGATCCTCAACCGCCTCGCGCAGACCTTCGAGGTGGGCGGACACACCCTGCACGTCACCGCGTCCATCGGCGTGGCGGTCGCCCCGCAGGACGGGCACGACGTGACCACGCTGCAGAAGCACGCTGACATCGCCATGTACCGCGCCAAGCAGGGCGGCAAGAACGGCGTGCGCACCTTCCAGCCCACCATGGGCAGCGAGACGGCCGAGCGCGTGGACGTGGAACGGGACCTGCGCGAGGCCCTGAGCCGGCAGGAACTCACCCTGCACTACCAGCCCCTGTACGCCGCGCCCGCCGGGACGGTCACGGGTTTCGAGGCGCTGGTCCGCTGGAACCACCCGACCCAGGGCCTGCTGCCGCCCGGGAAGTTCATCGGCGTGGCCGAGGACAGCGGCCTGATCGTGCCGCTGGGCGCCTGGGTGCTCGGCGAGGCGTGCCGGCAGGCCGCGGCGTGGCAGGCGCACGGGCCGGTCAGCATCAGCGTGAATGTCAGCCCCCTGCAGTTCGACCAGCCGGACTTTCTCGGCACGGTGAAAGAGGCGCTGCAGAGCAGCGGTCTGGACCCGCACCAGCTGATTCTGGAACTCACGGAAAGCGTCGTGATCCGCCACCCGGAATCGGCGGTCGCGCAGCTGCAAGAACTGCGGGCGCTGGGCATCCGGATCGCCCTGGACGATTTCGGCACCGGGCAGAGCAGTCTGAGCCTGCTCAGGCGGCTGCCCATCGACATTCTGAAGATCGACCGGTCGTTCGTGCAGGACGACGGGGGCACCCTGGAATCCGCGCAGGTGATGGTGGGCGTGATGGTCACGCTCGCCCACAGCTTCCGCATGGCCGTGGTGGCCGAGGGCGTCGAGACCGAGGGGCAGCTGGCGCTGGTCCGCGCGCTGGGCTGCGACGGCATGCAGGGCTACCTGCTGGCCCGGCCCCTGTCCGCCGAGGCCGCGCGGGCGCTGCTGGTCACCACCCTCCCCATCTCCGCCTGACCCGGCCGCGGCCCAGGTCAGTGCTCCAGGGTGGCGCCGCCGTCCACGGTGAGGTGCTGCATGGTCACGTGCCGCGCCGCGTCCGACAGCAGGCACAGCACGGCGTGCGCGACGTCCCCGGGATCGGCGATCCGGCCCAGCGGAATGCCCGGCCGGTACGCGCCCAGGTCCCCGGCGATCACCTGCGCCTCCGTGCGCCCGCCGGTCCACAGCTGGCGCTGCATGGCGGTGTCCGTGGAGCCGGGCTCAGTGCCGGGTGCCGCTCACCCCCGTCAGCGCGAGGAAGGCCGGGGTACCGCCCACCTTCACGCGCCGGACCACGCCCAGGTCCGCCAGCCGCACCACAAGCACCTCCCCGGTCGAGGGACTCGTCACGTACGCACGGTCCCCACCCACCGCCAGCGCCGGACGCACCGCCGCCTTGTCGGCCGCGTCGAAGGCCGCCACGACCGGCAGGCTGGCCGTCACCCTGGCCGTGCCGGCATCCACGCGGTGCAGCTGCCCATTCGCGGTCAGGACCACCAGCGTCTTCCCGTCGTCACTGAACACGAACTTCAGCGGCGCGGCCGGCAACGGCAGGGCCGTGAGGGTGCGGGCCGCGGCCGTCCACGACACCAGCCCGTTGCCGAAATTCCCGTACACGCGGGCACTGGCGTCGTGCGCGGCGACCGTGCCCACCCGCGTACCCTCGGGCGCGCCCGAGGGCGGCGTCAGCTTCACGCTGCTGAGCGTCTTGCCGGCCACGGTCACGGCCAGCACGCCGTCCTGGCAGCCGAAGTACGCGGTGTTCGCCCGCACCGCCTCCCCGTGCACGCCTGGGCAGCCGGGGAACGACCGGAGCAGCTGGCCCCCACGCACGTCGAAGGCGTCCACTTGGTTCAGGGCCAGCATGCCCACCAGCAGCGTGTCACCCAGCAGCGCAGGCGCGCCGTGGTCCGGCTGCGCGGCCTTCAGTACCGTCATGTCATTGGTGAGGCCGAGCGTGGCCTCCCCGAAGAGGCTGGTCGTGCCGTTCCCGTCGTTGAAGATCACGATGCGGTCCCCGTGCGTGAAGAAGTGCGTGGGTTTCGGTCCGGTGTTCAGCGTGGCGAGCACGTGCGGCGCCCCCAGCACCAGGTCGTCGTGGTCGCCGTGCGAGACGCGGCCCAGGCCGCTGTGCAGCACGGTCACGCGGTGATCGTCGCGGTGCAGGGCGTAGGCGAGCGTGCCGCCCGGCCCGGCGTACAGGCCGCTGAGCTTCCCGGGCGTGCCGAACGCACCCAAAGAATTGCCGGTCTCGGCGTCCAGCACGGTCAGGGTGTGCGTGCGGCCGTCCCCGACCACCAGCCGGGTGACCTGCGTGGCCTCGGCGGCCGACGGCGCGGGTGGGGGAGTCACGGGGGCCTGGGCGAGCGCGGCGACCGGCAGCAGCGCGGCCGTGAGGGCAGTCAGGGTCAGGGTGCGGATAGGAAAACGTACAGGCATCGGAAACCTCGGGTCAGGAAAGAAGTCGGGAAGGGAAGTGCGGCGCGCTCAGCGCAGGGCGCGCAGGAGCGTGTCGCGGTTGAGCCGCATCATCTGCGGGTACGTGGGTGCGGCCGGGCCGCCCTCCGGGTCCAGGGTGTACAGCGGCACGCCGGCCTCCCGGGCGACCGTGCCGGCCGGCCCGGGCGGCAGCTGCGGTTCGGAGAACACCGCCCGCGCGCCCGACGCGCGGATCACCTGCACGGCCCGCACCATGCTCTGCACGCTGGGTTCCACGCCGTGCAGGGGCGCGATGGTCGCGGCGACCTCCAGGCCGTAGGCCCGCGCGAAGTACCCGAAGGCGTTGTGAAAGGTGACCAGTTTCTCCCCGCGCACCGGGGCCAGCGTGCGGCGCAGTTCGCCGTGCAGGGCGTTCAGGGCCTGCGCCTCGCGGCGGGCGTTGCGGGCATACCGGTCGGCGTTCGCGGGGTCCACGGCCGCGAGGTCCGCGCCCATGCGCAGCGCGGCCTGCGCCATCAGGCTGGCGTCCAGCCACCAGTGCGGGTCGGTGGCGGCCCCCACGCGCAGCTTCGCGAAGGTC
This sequence comes from Deinococcus ficus, assembly GCF_003444775.1. NCBI lineage: Bacteria > Thermotogati > Deinococcota > Deinococci > Deinococcales > Deinococcaceae > Deinococcus > Deinococcus ficus. The sequence goes on from NZ_CP021083.1 coordinate 38,082, forward strand.
ATGGTCTCGCCGAGTTTCAGCACGCGGGCGCGGCTGCCGCTGGCGCGCACGTACCGGTCCAGCCAGCTGTCCGCACCCAGGCCTGCCATGACGGCCAGGTCCGCCTCGCGCAGGCGGTGGATGTCCCGCACCGTCGGGTCGAAGGTGTGCGGGCTGCTGCCGGCCGGGGCCATGCGCTCCACCTGCACGCCGGGACCGGCCACACGGGTCAGCACGTCGTACAGCGGCTGGAAGGACGCCACCACGGTCAGGGCGCCGGCCGGGCTGCCCAGCCCCAGACCCAGCGCGGCGGCCAGCGCGGCCGCGCGCAGCGCCCTCACCGGCGCACGCCCCGGCCGCCGGCCGGCGCGGCCCGGCGCGGCAGGATCAGAGCCCGGGGGGCGTCCATGGCCTGCGCGAACGCGGCGCGTTCCTCCTGCGCGTCCAGGTCCCGGCCGATCATGACCACCCGGCTGCGGCCGTTTTGCTTTTCTTCGGTGCGGTCCACGGTGATCACGTCCCGCACGGCGTGCAGCAGCAGCCGCGTGCCCTGCCCGGCGAGACTCACGTGCCCCTTGACGCGCAGCACCTGCCCCGGCCGGCCGGCGATCCGGCCGATCAGGTCGTGCCAGCCGCGGGCACTCAGGGGCCGGTCGGCTTCCAGAGTGACGGTCTTCAGGCCCGGGGTGTGGCGCGTCTGCACGGGCGGCGGCGTCCAGTCGGCGTCGAAACCGGCAGTGTCCAGCAGCGCGGGCGCGTCCACGTGGCCGTGTTCGGCGTGCAGCACGCGCGCCAGGGGGTTCAGGGCGCCGACCGTGTCGGCAGCGGCCTCCAGGGCGGCGGGGGGCACCAGGTCGGTCTTGTTCAGCACGACGGTCGTGGCGTACGCGAGTTGCAGGGCCGCTTCGGGGTGATCGGCGAGGGTGCGGGTCAGGAAGCGGGCGTCCGCCACGGCCACCAGGCTGCGCAGCCGGAACACGCCCCGGACCATGGGGTCCAGCAGCGTGTGCAGCACGGGCACCGGGTCGGCCACGCCGCTCAGTTCGATCAGGACGTGGTTGGGTGGGGCGCCGTCCTGGTGGGCGCGGTGGGCGAGGTGCACCAGGGCGCGCAGCAGGTCCTCGCGGCCGGTGCAGCACAGGCAGCCGGCGGTGAGTTCCTGCACGTCGTCGGTGAGGGCCTGGATCAGCTGGCCGTCCACGCCGGCCGTGCCGAACTCGTTCACGATCACGCCCAGCCGCCGGAAGGACGTGCGGATCAGGTGGTTGACCAGGGTGGTCTTGCCCGCGCCGAGGAAGCCGCCGATGACGGTCACGCCGATGCGTTCGGGGAGCGGGCTGGTCATCCGAACTGCGCCGGAGCGGAGGGCTGGGGGACGGGGCCGGGTGGGGTGGGGATCATCATAGATGATAATGATAATTCATTATCAATGATAGGCAAGCCGAGATGTCCGATGGAGGAGAGCTGTCCTCAGCGGGAGTCCCGATCCGCTGCTCAGCGGCCGGTCAGCTCATCCCCCGCCGGTCCGGTCCAGCCGCGCGGTGTGCCGCAGGAAGGCCGGCAGCTGCGCCGCGTACAGCCACCTCCAGAAGCGCTGGGGCGGCAGGCTGCTGCGTTCCTCCAGGTCCACCTGGCCCCGCGGGTGAATCAGCAGCCGCCCGGCCAGGGAGGCGTGCGGCGGCCCGGTGAGCAGCTCCAGCGCCGTGAGGTGCTTGATGTTCTTGGCGCCGTACAGTTGCGGCGCGACCAGCCGCAGCGGTGCGCCGTGCCGCACGCCCAGGGGCTGGCCGTTCAGGGTGTCGGCCAGCAGCACGCCCCCACGCAGCAGTTCCTCCAGCGGCACGCTGACGCGGTAGCCGTCCAGCGCGCGAAACTGCACGTGCGTCACGCCGGGCCGGGCAACGGGGGCCAGCAGCGCCTCCCAGACGTCCCGGAAGGCCCAGCCGGCCCACTGCACGCCGGGCACCGTCCAGGTGGTCACGCAGTGAAAGTCGCGGGTGAGCTCCTGCCGGGGCAGCGCCTGAAGATCCGCGGGCAACACGATCAGAGGAAAGGTGACGTGTCCGTGGACACTCAGGCGCACCGCTTCGGGCGGCTGCGGCACCTGCTGCACGTACTTCGGCAGGCCGTAGCGCGGCATGGGGCCGGGAAGGACACGCTGCCCGGGAGGAAGTGTCATGTTCGTTACCATACCATACGGTATGGTATGCTCCGGCAGTGAGTCGCCGAACGAAACAGGACTGGCTGCGCGGCGGCTTCGAGGTCCTCACGCACCAGGGCAGCGACGCCCTCACCGTCGAGAACCTCGTCACGCACATGCGCGTCACCAAGGGGTCCTTCTACCATCACTTCGGCAGCCTCGCGCAGTTCAGGACCGAACTGATCGCCTTCCTCGAACGCAGCGGCTTCAGCGACGTCATCGACACCATTCCCACCCACCTGCCCGCCGCCCAGCAGCTCGCCCTGATCACCGCCGACCTCAGCCGCCGGGACCCGGTGTACGACAAAGCCGTGCGCCTCTGGGGTGAACGGGACCCCGAAGCGGCCGCCCTGGTCGCCCGGGTGGACGCCGCCCGGCTGACCTACCTCACCGCCCTGTTCACCGACCTGACCGGCCATCCTGACCAGGGCCAGCTGTTCGCGCGCCTGGCCTACGCCTTCTACCTGGGCACCGCCCAGATTCAGCCGCGGATCATGGGCCAGGAGTACTCGGACATGATCGCCCTGCTCACCCGCCTTCTGCCCCAGGAGCGCCCATGACCCACGCCCGCCCGGTCCCCACCCTGCCGCCCGCCCTCACCGACCGGCGGCGCGCGTGACCCTGCCCGCCTCCCTGACCGCGGCCCTGGGCCACGCCGACCACATGGACGCCCTGAGCACCGAAGCGGACCGGCCCCTGCTGCCCTTAATCGAGGAACTGCTGACCTTCCAGCCGCCCTGGCTGACCGCGCTGTACCACCTGCGCCGGGTCCTGCTGGGCCTCGCCGGGCACCGCACCGGCGTGCCTCCGCGCGGCGCCCGCCCGCGCGTCCCCACCCGGCCCGGCGAGCAGGCCGCCTTCTTCACCGTGGAGGACGCCGGGCCCACCCACTGGCTGGCCGGCGCCACCGAAGCCCACCTCACCGCCCGGCTGGCCGTGCTCCAGACCCCCGGCACCGCCCGCCGCTACCGCTACCGGGTGGTCACGGTCGTGCAGTACCACAACCGGCTCGGCCGGGTGTACTTCGCCCTGATCCAGCCCTTTCACGAGCTCGTGGTGCGGGCCATGCTGCGCCGCGCCGCCCGGAACGCCTCATGACCCGCGTCCTCGTCACGGGCGCCGGCGGCCAGCTCGGCCGCGCCCTCCTGCCCCTCCTCACGCCGCACACGGCCGTCACCGCGCTGGGCCGCCGCGCCGGCCCGTCCGGCCCCCACCTGACCTGGACCCCGCACGACCTGCTGCAGGGCCCCCCGGACCTCGCCGGTGTGGACACCGTCATCCACCTCGCCACGAACGCCCTGAAACCCGGGCAGGACGAGCGCATGACCCGCCACGTCATCCAGGCCGCGCAGGCGGCCGGCTCCCGCCACGTGCTGTACATGAGCATCGTGGGACTGGAACGCATGCAGGCTGCGCCGTACTACGCCGAGAAGCTGCGCTGCGAGGCGCTGCTGGAAGGCAGCGGCCTGCCCCTGACCATCCTGCGCGCCACGCAGTTCACGGAGTTTCTGGACGGGCTGCTGGGCATGCTCCGCCTCGGGCCGCTGCAACTTGTGCCGACCGGCGTGACGCTGCAACCCCTGCCCGCCCGGGCCGCCGCCGAGCGGCTCGCCGACCTCGCCCGGCAGGGCCCGCAAGGCCGCGTCCCGGACCTGTGCGGTCCGCAGTCGGTGCGCCTGGACGACGTGGCGCGCGCCCGCGGCGGGCTGACCCTGCCGCTCCCCCTGCCGCTGCCGCTCTTCCGGGCGTGGCAGCACGGGCGGGCCTGCGGGCCGGTCCCCTGACGCCGCGGGGCGCCGTCCCTCAGCGGAGCCTCAGCTGGCCCTCAGCGGGCATTCCCAGAGGGTGCGGATAGTGGTGCGGCTGCCCGGCCCCCGGGCGTTCGACATCAAGCTCCGCACAAGGCTCAGGGGGCAGGTGATCACCTGCCCCCTGCGACAATTTTCAGGAATGACCGCCCAGACCCCTGCCCTCGAACCCAGTGTTTCCCCGTCCGCTGCGCCGGCCGCCTCGGCCACGCACCCGGGCGTCGTGAACACGTTCCGGGGGCTGGCGATCCTGGAGGTCGTCTCCCACCACGGCAGCGGCCTGGCGCTGCGGTACATGCAGCCCGAATGGCCGCTGTACACCATGCTCGCGGTGGTGAACCGCACCCTGCACTTCGCGGTCCCGGCCTTCCTGTTCCTCACGGCGGTGCTCCTCACCCGCAGCCTGCTGCGCGCGCCCGACTTCAAACGGTACCTGTGGCGGCGCCTCACGCGCGGCGCATGGCCGTACCTGCTGTGGAGCACGCTGTTCATGGGCTGGTACGTCCTGCTGGGCCTGCGCCCCCCGGACACCCTCACCGACCCCGACCGCTGGGCGCTGTACCTCACGCAGGGCAAGGCCAGCTACCACCTGTACTTCCTGCTGGTGGCGCTGGAAGCCTACCTGATCCTGCCACTGTTCCTGGGGCTCGCGCGGCTGCGGCCACCGCTGTGGGTGGCGGTCGGCCTGGGGTTCGCCGCGCAGGTCGGCGTTTACTTCCTGAACCGCCACTGGTGGCACCTGGCCTTCCCGGCCAGCCACATTACCTGGTACCTGTTTCCCCTGATCGTCGGCGTGGCCGTCGCCGCGCGGCACGACGAGTTCCCAGACTGGTTCCGCCGCCACCGACTGCTGCTGACCGGCCTGCTGCTGGCCGCCGCGGCCGCGTACGTGCCGCAGGGCGTGGCCTCGCTCTCCGGGCAGCCGGTGGTGCCCATGACATACAGCGTCAGCGCGTGGCTGTTCACCACCTTCAGCGCGGTCATGCTGTACGGCCTGTGCCGCACCTGGGGGGGGCTAACCGGGCGCGTGGGGGCGGTGGTAGCGTGGTTCGGTATGGTCAGCCTGCAAATTTACCTGCTGCACCCGCCGCTGCTGCAACTGGCAGAGCAGTGGTGGCCGCCGCACGGCAGCGGCACGCAGCGCGTCGTCACGGTGACGGCGTTCGGACTCGGCGCCCTGCTGCTCACCGCCCTGACCGGGCACGGCCTGCTCAGACTCCCCGCGCTGTCCCGCGCGCTGTTCGGCAGGTGACGGTGATCCCACCCGCCCGGCCGCTGACCTTCCTCGCCGCTCTCGCCACCACGCTCACCCTGGCCCTGCCGGCCGCCGCGCAGAAACGGCCCGCCGACCCCGTCACCTGGACCACCGTGGGCTCCAGCGCCGCCCCATCACTGCTGGCCGTGCCCGCCCACTGCCAGCAGTTCTCCTGCGCCCTGATCGTCGTGTCCCACCCGCGCGCCCAGACGCCCGAACGCCTGCGGGACAGCCCGGAATTCACGCGCCTGCGCGACACCTTGCTGGCCGGGAACTTCGCCATGCTGCTCAGCAGCGACGGCGGCCCCACCACCTGGGGCAGCCCCCAGGGCCTCAAGCACGCCGGCAAGGCCCACCAGCAGGCCCGGCAGGCGTTCATGTGGAACGGCCGGACCTACGCGCTCGGGATCAGTATGGGCGGCCTGATGGCCCTGCGCAGCACCCTGCCGGGCGGACCGTACGCGGTCAGCGGCGTGGCCCTCATCGACCCCTGGGTGAACCTCGTGGCCGCCTGGCACAGCGCCCCCTCCCGGCAGCAGGAGATCCGTGAGGCGTACGGCCCGGCCGCGGACCTGAAGCTCATCGAGGAGCAGGACCCCCTGCACCTCGCGCTGCAACTCCCACCCCTGCCGCTGGTTCTCACCTCCAGCATGGACGACAAGGTCGTCAGCCCCCTGCAGAACAGTGAATTGCTCGCCGGGCACGGTGACGTGACCTTCAGCCAGCACGTGCGCCTCACCGGCCCGCACCTGGGCGGGAACCGCTTCACGCTGCAGATGGGCGAGACGCTGCGCACGTTCTTTGAGCGTCTGGAGCAGCAGGCCGAGGTGCTCGTCCGCCGACGCTGAAACAGGAAAGCGGCCACCCGGCCGCTCCTTCTCTCAGCGGTGAAGGGTGGCCGGGGAAGGGGTCTGGAGCGGGCCGCCGGACTCGAACCGGCGAGTGGCCTGCGATCAGCCCGCACATGCGTGCTGCCAGGGGGCGCGTGACCTGAAACCTGACGGCCACACCACCGTGGCCGCCCGGTTCAGGTCTCGTCGGTTGCCGGGCTCAGTCGTTCTTGTGGCTCTGGCGTCCGGCTTCGGCATGCTGCTCACTGGAGCCGCCGCGCTGGCCGCCCCCACTGTTGCCCCCGCCGCCACCACCCTGGCCGCCGCTATTTCCGCCGCCACCCTGGCCCCCGCCGCTGTTCCCACCGCCCTGGCCGCCACCACCCTGGTTGCCGCCCTGACCGCCGCCGTTGCCGCCACCGCCGTTCCCGCCGCCGTGGGAGGCCTCGCCCCCCTTGCGGCCGATCTCGGCCATGTGCTCACGGTCCTGGCTGACGGCCTCGCCGCCCTTGCGGCCGGCCTCGCGGGCTTCCTCGGATGTGAACTCGTGGGCGTTGCCGCTCTCGTGCGCGGCGCGTCCACCCTCGCTGGCGATCTCGCGCTGACGCTCGGGATCCATCCCGGCGAACCCGCGTCCGCCGTTTCCGCCACCGCCACCATTGTTGCCACCGTTGCCGTTGTTGCCGCCGCCGTTATTTCCACCGTTGTTGCCAGCCATTTCGTTGCCTCCTTGGGAGCAGTGTCCCGGTGTGAGTACCCGCGGCTTTCACGGGCCACGCCCAATCTCCCCCCTGAGTCCGCCCCGGCGATGACAGGCGGCGTAAGAGGGGCGGGACGCAATCTGCGCTCCCCTCCCGAATTGGGTGAAGTTCTCTTTACGCGCTCTCCGGCCCCTCCGGCCCTCGCCCCTGAACGGCCTCCCCGGTTCAGCTGTCCTGGGTTCAAGCGGCCTCGGCCTCTTCAGGTTCCGCTGGGGGAATTCACATCTGTACGTTGAATCGTCCTAACGCCTTCGCGCTCAACTCTGGCCTGATGGGAACAGAGGGACCGGAGAATCCGTTCATGTTGCTGTTTCCGCCCGACCCGTTCCAAGGCGCTCCCGCCCCGCCCCGTCCCCTGGCCCTGTGGGCCGGGGTGGAACCCACGGTCAGCCGGGTGGGGGACGACCTGATGGACCAGCTCGCCCTGAGCGGGTTCGACACGCGGCTGGAGGACGTGGACCGCCTCGCGTCGCTGGGCGTGCAGGCGGTTCGCTTCCCGCTGCTGTGGGAGCGCACGGCGCCGGACGGCCTGGACCGGGCCGACTGGCGCTGGGCCGACGCCCGGCTCGCCCGCCTGACTGAGCGGGGCGTGGCCCCGATCCTGGGTCTGGTGCATCACGGCAGCGGGCCGGTGCACACCAACCTGCTGGACCCGGGCTTCGAGCAGGGCCTGACCGAGTACGCCCGGGCGGTCGCGCAGCGGTACACGGACGTGACCGCCTTCACGCCCGTGAACGAGCCGCTGACCACCGCCCGGTTTTCCGGCCTGTACGGTCACTGGTACCCGCACGGCCGGGACGAGCAGAGTTTCTGGTTGGCGCTGAAGCACGAGCTGCGCGCCACGGTACTGAGCATGCAGGCGATCCGGGAGGTGACCCCCAACGCGCAGCTCGTGCAGACCGAGGACCTGGGCCGCGTGTTCAGCACGCCGCTGCTGGCCGATCAGGCCGAGTTCGAGAACGAGCGGCGCTGGCTGACCTTCGACCTGCTGCTCGGGCGGGTCACGCCCGACCATCCCATGTGGGGCTACCTGCTGTGGTGCGGCGCGACGCCCGGGGAACTGGAATGGTTCCAGGAGCACCGCTGCCCGCCGGACGTGCTGGGCCTGAACGTGTACGTCACCAGCGAACGCTTCCTGGACGAGCGGGTGGAGCGCTACCCCAACCACGCGCACGGCAGCAACGGGCGCGTCACGTACGCGGACGTGGAGGCGGTGCGGGTGCGCGGCGCGCGCCTGGGCGTGTGCCTGGAACGCCTGCGTGAAGCGCACGCCCGGTACGGCCTGCCGCTCGCGATCACGGAAACACACCTGGACTGCACCCGCGAGGAACAGCTGCGCTGGCTGCTGGACTGCTGGCAGGATGCCCGGCAGGCCCGGGAGGAAGGCGTGGACGTGCGGGCCCTGACCGCCTGGGCGGCCTTCGGCGCGTACGAGTGGAACAGCCTGCTGACCCGCCGGGACGGTTACTACGAGAGCGGCCTGTGGGACGTGCGCGCCCCCGTGCCCCGCCCGACGGCCCTGGTGACCCTGGCGCGGGAACTGGCGGCCGGGCAGGCGCCGTCCCACCCGGTGCTGGCCGGCCCGGGCTGGTGGCGCCGCCCTGGACGGCTGCTGTACCCGCCGGAAGGCGAGGTGACCGGGGAGGACGTGCAGGGTCCGCCCATCCTGATCACCGGCGCGACCGGCACGCTGGGACAGGCCTTCGCGCGGGCCTGCGTGGAGCGGGGCCTGCCGCACGTGCTGTGCTCCCGCGCGCAACTGGACATCGCCGACCCGGCCTCCGTGCGCTCCGCATTGGATCACTGGCGGCCCTGGGCAGTCATCAACGCTGCCGGGTACGTGCGGGTGGACGACGCCGAGGGGGACCCGCGCAACGAACGGGAGAACGCGCACGGGCCGGCCGTCCTGGCCCGCGCCTGCGCCGGGCGGGGCGTCTCGCTGCTGACCTTCTCCAGCGACCTGGTGTTCGACGGCCGCAAGGACGGCCCTTACGTGGAAGGGGACCGGCCGCACCCTCTGAACGCCTATGGCCGCAGCAAATGCCAGGCGGAGGCGGCGGTCCTCGCGTCCCATCCGGGCGCGCTGGTCGTGCGCACCAGCGCCTTCTTCGGACCCTGGGACGAGCACAACTTCGCGCACGTGGTGCGCCGGGAGCTGAGCGCCGGGCGGCGCATGCCGGTCGCCAGTGACCAGACCGTGTCCCCCACCTACGTGCCGCACCTGACCCGCGCCGCGCTGGACCTGCTGATCGACGGCGCGGCGGGCGTGTGGCATCTGGCAAACCGGGGCGCCGTGACCTGGGCCGCATGGGCGCGGCAGGTGGCCGACCTGCTGGACCTGGACGCCGGCCTGCTGGACGCCGTGCCCGCCGCGCGCCTGGGCCAGCGGGCTGCGCGGCCCCGTCAGAGCGTGCTGGACAGTGAACGCGCCTGGCTGATGCCGGACTTCGAGTGCGCCCTGCGGCAGTGGCAGGCCGAGGCCCCGCCCCTTCCCGCCCCGGACCGCTGGGATGGGCAGCGCGAGCGGACCCGGGCCGGTTCCCTCAGGGTGTAAGCCGACGGACCCAGGGTTGGGACGGCTCAGCCCGGGCGCGGCGCCTTGGGCCAGGCGAACCAGAAGGTGGCGCCCTGGTCCACCTTCCCTTCCGCCCAGGCGCGGCCGCCGCAGCGTTCGCACAGCTGCCGCACGACCGCCAGCCCCAGGCCGGTGCCCTCGTACGTTTCCGGGGCGTGCAGGCGGCCGAACAGTTCGAAGATGCGGTCTTTCTGGCGCATGTTGAAGCCCACGCCGTTGTCCTGAAGGCCCACCCAGTACTCCGTGCCGGTCTCCTGCAGCAGGAAGCGCAGTTCGGCGGTGGCGCGTGGCCGGGTGAACTTCAGGGCGTTCGTGACGTATTCGTGCAAGATCAGGCGCAGGACCTGGACGTCCCCCTGCACCGTGGGCAGGGCGGTGGGCGTGACCTGAACGTGGCGGCCGGCGGTCTGCGCCGCCGTGTCGCGCAGCACGTCGCGCAGCACCCGGTTGAGGTCCACGGCGCGCACCCGCGTCCGCATGGCGCGGGCCTGCATGTACCCCTTGACGGCATCCAGGACGGTCTGCGTCTGGTGCAGGGCCGCGCTGGCGTCCCCCAGCATCCCCTGACGCTTGTCAGGGTCGGTCTCGGTGCCGGCCTGCGTCAGCAGGGTCTGGGCGCGGTCCACGGCGCCGCTCAGGATCCGTTCGGAGGTCAGGGTCAGCATCCGGAATTCCTCGCCGAGCTGGCGGTGCCGGGCGGCGAGCTGCTGCAGGTGAAGGTCCTGCTGCTGCGTGGTTTCCAGCAGCACCTGATGCGCGGCTTTGAAGGCGCTGACGTCCGTGACGCTGATCTGGCACAGCGGCTCCCCCTCGCCGTCACGGAGGTGCGGGGCCGCGGTGAGCAGAACGTGCAGGGGCGTACCCTGAGGCGCGGCGAGCTGCACTTCGGCCGTCTGGCGGCCCTGTCCGCCGAAGACCCGGCCCAGCAGGGCCGCCAGCGCCGCCTGGCTGGACGGGGCGACCGACGCGGACAGCGGGCGGCCTTTGAGGACGTGCGCACCTGAGCCCAGCAGGGCCGCGCCGGCCAGGTTGGCCTGCACGATCCGGCCCTGCGGCGTCACGAGAAACGCGGCCTGGGGCGCTTCGAGGAACAGGGCGAGGGTCTGCTCGGCCGAGGCCTGAAGGGCCTGGATGCGGGCTTCGAGCACCGTGATCTGGTCATCGGCCACGGCCGGGGCAGACCCGGAGGGGAGGGCGTCCCGCGTCATGACTGGCCTTCCACAGTGAATAGCTGGTTCGGGGTAAGAGGCTGGGTCTGACGGTGGGCCCGGAGGGTGAGGAGGGGAATGCCGGTGTGCCCGGCCCGGTCGGGGGCCCATGTCAGTCTCTGCATCGTGCGCCTGTTCATGTTCAGTCTCCCGGAACGGGGGGCCGCCCTGTGGCTGCCGGTGCCCTGCTCGTCCTGTTCTGCTTCCGTCTGCTTGGAGCGACCTCTGCACTTTCGTGCGGGAAGCTGTTCGGTTCATGAGGGAGACGTGGCCGGATCTACACCTGAGTGTTTGGTCGTTCTTGATTTTAATGAAGACATCTTCATTTTCTGGGGTTGCCGCCGCTGAGGATGCGTGAGGCAGGCGTCTCAGGCGACGTTGCCCTTATCGGAGCATGCTTATCTATCAGAATGTAGTTGCAATGAAGGATTCTTGTGTCTTCCCTCAGACGGTCACCGGATTTCCCGAATGCGCGGTGCGGTTCCCTCCATCTGCCCGGGAGGGCCCGGCTCCACAGTAGGGGCGTCACCTCACCCTGGCCACGCTCGCCCTGGAGTCCTGCCCCGCCGACCCGCACGGCGATTCCCTCCGGGAGGCCCCATGATGCGCCCGCTGCTGTCCCGAAGACCGCTCTCCCTGAGCGTGCACGCCCACATCGACTTCGTGTCCGTGGTCGTCATGCTGCTCGCACCTCGCCTCCTGCGGTTGCAGCCGGCCAGCGTGGCCGTTTCGGCGGGCCTGGCTGGCGCAGGCCTGCTGATCGGATCGGCCACCGACTACCCCTACCCGGTCCACCGGTCCCGTGACCTGACGCCCGCGCGGCACCGCCAGCTGGAACGCCTGAGTTTTCCCGTGCTGCTGGTCCTGCTGATCGGCACGGGCCGCCTGGCCCGGCGTGCGGACCGCACGTACTTCCTCATGGTGCTGCTCGCGTATGGTCTCACGCACGGCCTCACCGACTGGCCGCATGCCGCTCCAAACCACCACCCGGGGCTGAAGGGAGCCGGTTAGGGCCTGATCACCACGCCTCTCCTGGTCCTCTGACGCCCGGCCGGACGGGCCCCGGCCGCGCAGATGAAGGCGCGTTCACGCGGCTCTCGCAGAGTGATCGCTTTGGCGAAACCCGGCGAGAGCCAAACGGAAAAAACCGGCCCAGCCGGCGCCCTACCTTTCCTCCAGACCACCTCAGGCGTGGTCCAGGAGACCCCACATGACCCAATCCATGCCTTCCCTGGGCGCGCTTTCCAGCGCGCCCGGCACCTCATCTCCTCAGCGGGTGCTGGAAAAACAGATCTACCGCGGCCCCAACATCTAAGGCTATGACCCCATGATCCGCTTCCAGCTCGATCTCGGCGCGCTGGAGGACTACCCCACCAGCCGGCTGCCCGGCTTCACGGACCGCCTGCTGGACCTCCTGCCGTCCCTGCAGGAGCACGGCTGCTGCTACCGCGAGCCCGGCGGATTCGTGCGCCGCCTCCAGGACGGCACGTGGCTGGGCCACGTCACCGAGCACGTCGCGCTGGAACTTCAGAACCTCGCCGGGGGGCGCGTCACGTACGGCAAGACCCGCTCGGTCAAGGGCCGGCCTGGGGTGTACAACGTGCTGTACACCTACCGGGAGGAGCGCCTGGGCCTGATCGCCGGCGTGGTGGCCCTGCGGCTGGTCAACCACCTGCTGCCGCCGGAATTGCAGGGCGTGACCGGGCTGGAGCTTCTGCTGCCCCCAGGCGTGAGCCGCCTTGACCTGGACACTCCTTTCGACTTCCCGGGCGAACTGGAGGAGCTGCGCCGCCTCACGCGCAGTTTCACGCTGGGTCCCACCACCGACTCCATCGTCCGGGAGGCCGAGCGGCGCGGCATTCCGCACCTGCGCCTCGACGACCACAGCCTCGTGCAGCTCGGCTACGGCCGTTACCAGCAGCGCGTCCGCGCGAGCATCACGGGCCGCACGTCGCACATCGCCACCACCACCGCCAGCGACAAGGACCTCACCAAGCAGCTGCTGGACCGCGCCGGGCTGCCCGTGCCGAAGGGCGTGGTGGTGCGCAGCGCCGAGGACGCCGTGGCCGCCGCGCGGCGCCTGCGGGGCCCGGTGGTCACCAAACCCCTGGACGGCAACCACGGCCGGGGCGTCACCCTGAACCTCACCGCCGACGAGGACGTCCGGCGCGGCTTCGAGGAGGCCCGCCGGCACAGCCGCGAGGTGGTCGTCGAGCAGTACTACCCCGGCAACGACCACCGCATCCTGGTGATCGGCGGGGAGGTCGTCGCAGCTGCCGAGCGCGTGCCCGCCCACGTGGTCGGCGACGGCGCGCGCACCGTGACGGAACTTGTCGAGGAGGTCAACCGCGACCCCAGGCGCGGCAACGGGCACGAGAACGTCATGACCCGCATCGTGATCAACGACCACGTGCTCACCTGCCTGGCGCGGGCCGGGCACACGCCGGCCAGCGTGCCCGCCCCGGACGAGGTCGTGTTCCTGTGCGACACCGCCAACCTGTCCACCGGCGGGACCGCCATCGACCGGACGGCCGTGATTCACCCGGACAACGCCACCATCGCCCGCCGCGCCGCTCAGGTGATCGGCCTGGACGTGGCCGGCATCGACCTGATCACGGCGGACATCACCCGCTCCGTGCACGAGACCGGAGGTGGGATCGTGGAGGTGAACGCCGCGCCCGGCTTCCGCATGCACCTGCAGCCCTCCGAGGGCGAACCCCGCAACGTGGCCGGACCCGTGCTGGACATGCTGTTCCCGAAGGACACACCCTGCCGCATGCCGATCATCGCGATCACCGGCACGAACGGCAAGAGCACCACGTCGCGCATGGTCGCGCACATCCTGCGTCACGCGGGGAAACGCGTGGGGCTCACGACGTCCAATGGCGTCTACATCAATGGTGAGCGCATCCTGGACGGCGACACCACCGGCCCGAAGAGCGCCCGCGTGGTGCTCAGCGACCCGACCGTGGAGGTCGCCGTGCTGGAAACCGCCCGCGGCGGCATCCTGCGCGAGGGCCTGGGCTTCGACCGCTGCGACGTGGGCGCGGTGCTGAACATCCAGCCCGACCACCTGGGCCTCAATGGCATCGAGACAGTGGAGGACCTCGCCTGGGTCAAGTCCCTGGTGGTGGAGGTCGTAACGGACAACGGCACCAGCGTCCTGAACGCTGACGATCCCCTCACGCTGCGCATGCGCCGCAAGGCCGGCGGGCAGGTCACGCTGTTCTCCATGCGCGGCGCGTCCGACTGCTCGGCCGACGTGCAGGCCCACATCGACGCCGGCGGCACCGCCGTCGTGCGCGAACCCACCCTGCTGGGCGACGAACTGGTGCTGTACCGCGACCGCCAGCGCCGCGCCATCCTGCGCACCCGCGACATCCCGGCGACCCTGGGAGGGTACGCGCAGGTGAACGTACAGAACGCCCTGGCCGCGGTCGCCATGACGGTCGCGCAGGGCGTGGACCTGCCGGTGATCCGCTCGGCCCTGAGCACCTTCACCACGTCCTTCGAGCAGAGCCCGGGCCGCCTGAACCTGTACGACGGGCATCCCTTCCGGGTGCTGCTGGACTACGCGCACAACCCCTCCGGCATGGAGCACCTGCGCGATCTGTTGCCCCACCTGCGGCCCCCCCGCGGCCGGGTGATCGGGGTGATGGGCGTGGCCGGCGACCGCCGCGACGAGGACATCCGCCGCATGGGCACCCTGGCCGCCGAGGCCTTCGACATCCTGATCGTCCGGGAGGACGAGTACCGCCGCGGCCGTCCCGCGGGCGAGGGCGCGCGTCTGGTGACTCAGGGCGCCCTGGAGGCCGGGCATGACCCCGAACAGATGACCACCATCCTGTCCGAACCCGAGGCCGTGGAGCACGCGCTGCAACTGGCCCGGCCCGGCGACCTGGTGGTGCTGCTCGCCACCGAGGTCGAGCACTCCTGGGCGCAGGTGCGCGACTTCGACAGCTCCGGACTGGCCCCCCTGCCGGACCTCCCCGCCAGCTCCGCCACCGGGGCCGGCGCATGAGCGGCGCGCAGGGAACAGGCCACTGGGCACTGATCGTGCACGGCGGCGCCCACGAAATCCCACCGGAAAAGCAGCAGGCCAGCCGGGACGGGGTGCGCGCCGCCCTGCAGGCCGGCCGTGCGGTGCTGGAAGCCGGCGGCTCGGCCCTGGAGGCTACCGAGGCCGCCATCCGGGTGCTGGAGGCCGATCCGACCTTCAACGCCGGGTACGGCGCCGACCTGAACAGCGACGGCCAGGTGGAACTCGACGCGTCCATGATGGACGGCGTCACGCTGGACGTCGGGGCGGTCACGGCCGTGCGCGGCGTGCGGCACCCGATCAGCGTGGCGCGGGAACTGCTGCGGGAACGGGAGGTGCTGCTCGCCGCCCAGGGCGCCCGCCGCTTCGCGGCGGAACGCGGCGCGGAACTGTGCGCCCCGGACGACCTGATCAGCCCCGAGCAGGCCCAGGCGCGCAACGACACCGTCGGCTGCGTCGCCCTGGACCGCCAGGGGCATCTGGCGGCCGGCGTGTCCACCGGTGGGCTCAGCGGCCAGCGGCCCGGCCGGGTGGGGGACTCCCCGCAGATCGGCTGCGGCTTCTACGCCGACAACCGCGTGGGCGCCGTGGTCCTGAGCGGCGAGGGCGAGAGTCTGGCGCGCATGGTCAGCGCTGCACGCATCCTGACCCGGGTGGACGAATCCGGCCCGGACGCCGCGGTGCGCGAGGTGCTCGAAGCCATGCAGACCCGGGTGGGCGGCGACGGCGGTGGGCTGGTCGCCCTGCCGGATGGTCAGCTCGGGTGGTGGCACAACACCCCGCACATGTCCGTGGCATACCAGCACGCCGGGATGCCCGCCCCGCAGGTGTACCTGAAGAAAGCTGAGGAGGGCGAGCATGTCCAGGCCGAACGCTGAACCTGCCGGCGCCCGGCCGGGCCGGGGCACGCTGATCATCATCGGCGGGCACGAGGCCAAGGAAGGCCGCCGGGAGATCCTGCGCGAGGTCGCGCGGCACGTGCAGGAGAAGAAACTGGTGATCGCCACCGTCGCCTCCCACAAACCCGAGGGGTACTTCGAGGAGTACGAGAAGGCCTTCCACGGCCTGGGCGTGGGCGAACTCGCCGAACTGTACGTCAACGAGCGCCAGGAGGCCCTGCACGACGAGAAACTCCAGGCCCTCACGGACGCCGCGGGCGTGCTGTTCAGCGGCGGGGACCAGGTGCGCATCACCAGCCAGATCGGGGACACGCCGCTGGACGCCCGCGTCCGCGAGATCTACGAGGCGGGCGGCGTGGTGGCCGGCACGTCCGCCGGGGCGTCGGTGATGTGCGAGACCATGCTGGTCGGCGGCGCCAGCCGCTCCTCGTACCGCATCGGGGACCTCCGGATGGCGCCGGGCCTGGGGCTGGTGTGCGGGATCATCATCGACCAGCACTTCGCCGAGCGCGGCCGCATGGGCCGCCTGCTGGGCGCGGTGGCGCAGAACCCCCGCATCCTCGGCATCGGCATCGACGAGGACACCGCCATCGTGATGGAGAACAGCCACTTCCGCGTGATCGGCAGCGGCGCCGTGTACGTCGCCGACGGCTCCGGCATTACCCACTCGAACATCGCCGAGGCCCACACCGACGAGCCGCTGTCCCTCAGCGACGTGAGATTGCACGTGCTGTCCGCCGGGGACGCCTTCGACCTGAAACGCCGCCAGCCGCAGCCGGGCGAGGCGCACCGGGCGCCCACCCGGGAGCGCGGCTGACCATGCCCGCCCCCTCAAGGTCTTCCCAGCCTTCCTTTCATGCGGCCTGCACCGGTCCCGCCGATGCTGAGGCCAGGCGGCGCCCCGTCCCATCACGCCGCTCACCCGAAGGAGGTCCACACGTGAAGCTCCACCTCGGAACGAAACAGGCGGGCCCCGCGGCCTGCACCGAAGGGGTCCGGCCGTGACCGGCGCGGTGCGCCCCGCCTGGCAGCGTCACGCGCAGCCCATCACCGGCGCCAGCAGCGACTACGACGCCCTGCTGGGGGGCATCGGGAACGCCCGGTTCGTGCTGATCGGCGAGGCGTCCCACGGCACGCACGAGTTCTACCGGGAACGCGCCCGCCTCACCCGGCACCTCATCGAGCATCACGGCTTTCAGGCGGTGGCGGTCGAGGCCGACTGGCCGGACGCCTACCGCGTGAACCGCTTCGTGCGCGGCCTGGGCGACGACCAGACCGCGCAGGAGGCCCTGGGGGACTTCCAGCGCTTCCCGAAATGGATGTGGCGCAACGCCGATACCCAGGCCTTCGTGGCGTGGCTGCGGGACCACAACGAGCGCCACCCGCAGGACGGCGCCGGGTTCTACGGCCTGGACCTGTACAGCCTGCACCGCAGCATGAACGCCGTCGTGGACTACCTCGAGGGTGTGGACCCGGACGCCGCCCGCCGCGCCCGCGAACGCTACGCCTGTTTCGAGATGTTCGGCCCGGACCCGCAGCTGTACGGGTACGCCACCGAGCGCGGCGTCACCGAACCCTGCGAGGAGCAGGCCTGGCAGCAGCTGACCGAACTGCAGCGCCGCGAGGCGGAACTCACCCGCGGGGACCTGCTCGCCGGCGACGAGCACTTCCACGCCGAGCAGAACGCCCGGCTGGCCCTGAACGCCGAGACGTACTACCGCTCCATGTTCCGCGGCCGGGACGAGTCCTGGAACCTGCGCGACACGCACATGGCCGACACCCTCGCCGCCCTGGACGAGCACTTGAGCGCACGGGGCGAACCGGCCCGGATCGTGATCTGGGCGCACAACTCCCACCTGGGTGACGCCCGGGCCAGCGCCATGGGCTGGGAGCGGGGCGAACTGAACCTGGGGCAGCTGACCCGGGAACGCTGGCCGGACCAGACCTTCATCATCGGGCAGACCACCGCCGGCGGCACCGTGTTCGCCAGCGACGACTGGGACGCCCCCGGCCGCATCAAGCAGGTCCGGCCGCCCCTGCCGGGTAGCCTGGAAGAGGAGTTGCACGCGGCCGGCCAGGACGCCTTCTGGCTGGACATGCACGACCCCGAGGTGCAGGCCGCGCTGGGGGAAGGGCACCTGCAGCGCTTCATCGGCGTGATCTACCGCCCGGACACGGAACGCTGGAGCCACTACGTGCACACTCGCCCGGCCGCCATGTACGACGCCGTGCTGCACTTCGACATGACCACCGCCCTGAGTCCGCTGGACGCCACGCCCGGCGACGACGGGGGAGAACTCCCGGAAACCTACCCCACCGGCGAGTGACCCCAAAGACCCCTAAAAGGAGACGCGACCATGCCGAAAAACTGGAGTGAAAAAGACGAGCGGCAGTACGAGCACATCAAGCAGAGCGAACTGGAGCGCGGCGAGAGCGAGGAACGCGCCGAGGAGATCGCCGCGCGCACCGTGAACAAGCAGCGCCGCGAGGAAGGCCGCACGGCCGAATCCGCCGACACCACGCACACCGGCTCCACGAAAGACGGCTGACCGCCCCCGGCCGCCCGCCCTCCCGGACCAGGGAGGGCGGGCGGCCCCTGCGGTATGGTCGGCTCACTCCACAAACGCAATCACAGGCACGGAACCACAGGAGGACATCCGATGAAGGAATTCTGGAAGAACAACGCCCTGTCCACGGTGCTGCTGCTGCTGTTCGTCGCGTTCTGGGTGGCGCAGGCGCTCACCGGCTGGGCCGTGCACAACCAGGAGCTTCAGGAATGGGGCCAGCGCACCCTGGGCCTCGGGGCGTACCTGGGCAGCGGGCACTTCTGGTCCTCCACCGCGGAGAACTGGGAGAGCGAATTCCTGCAGATGTCGGTGTACGTGGTGTTCACCGTGTACCTGCGCCAGCGCGGCAGCGCCGAATCCAACCCCTACCCGGACGAGACGACCCAGGCCGAACGCGACCAGGAACGCCGAGACGACAAGGTCAGGGGCCTGTGGAAACGCAACTCCCTGACGTTCACCCTGCTGGCCCTGTTCCTGGTGTCGTTCGGCACGCACCTCCTGGGCTCCTGGCGGGCGACCCGCCTGGAGGAACTCGCCCGCGGGCAGGAGGCCCCCACCCTGGGGCAGTTCCTGGGGGAGGCGGAATTCTGGTTCGAGTCCTTCCAGAACTGGCAGAGTGAGTTCCTGGCGGTGGCGGCCATCGTGGTCCTCACCATCTTCCTGCGTCAGATCGGGTCGTCGCAGTCCAAGGCGGTCACCGCCCCGAACAGCCAGACCGGCGACGCCTGAGTGCCCCGGACCCTCAGCCGCCTGGCCGGAACAGGGCTTCGAGCGCGGTCGTGGCGTCGTCCTGCGGGAAGGTCAGCACGACCTTCCCGCCGCAGCTGCGCGACTCCGCCCAGGCCCACCCGCCGTGCCGGGCCAGGACCCGCCGCACCTGCACCAGCCCCCCGCCCGCCAGCAGCGGCACGCTCTGATCTGTCCGGACCGCCAGGTCGAACAGCGTCGCGGCCTCCTCGCCGCTCAGGCCGGGGCCGTCGTCCTCGACGATCACGCGCACCTCACCGTCCAGCTCGTCGCTGCTGACCATGACGTCCTGCGCTCCGCGGGTGGCGCTGAGCGTGAAGGTCATCAGCACGTCCAGCGCCTGACGCAGCAGCGCCCGGTCCCCCCGCACGATCGGCAGCGGCCCCAGCAGCCAGCGCACGTTCCGGCCGCCCGGATTGTCCTGTCGGGCGTCCCGCAGCTCCTCGAACAGCTCCGCCACCGCCAGGGGCTCCAGCGTCAGGGCATGCTGCTCCAGCCGCGCGAGCTGCCGCAGGTCACGGGCCACGCCGCGCAGGCGCGTCACCTCGTCGCGCAGCTCGGCCGGGTCGTAGGGCGGCAGGCCGTCCAGGCCCGTCGGCTGGCCCGGGTCCAGCACCTGGGCCAGCTGCGCCGCCGGGCGTTCCAGGCTGTGGGCGGTGCGGGTGATGAACGCGCCCAGTTCCGCGTTCAGGTCCGCCAGCCGCTCCCGTTGCCGTTCCAGCTGTTCCACGCCGGCCGCGCGTTCCAGGGCCAGGGTCAGGCCGCGCCCGACCGCGCTGAACAGCGCCCGGTCCCGGTCCGCCCAGGCCTGAGCTTCCCGGCCGCCCATGCCCAGCAGGCCGCGCACCTCGCTGCCCACGATGACCGGCAGGTTCGCGGAGCGGGTGTACCCGCCGGTGTGCGCCACCTGCTGCTGCTCGGCGTTCCAGCCGTCGGTGAACACGGCCTGCCGGCCTCCCAGCACCTGCGCGATGAAGGGCGTGTGCGCGGGCAGGCCGGCGCGCAGCAGGGCCAGCAGGTCCGGCTGCCGCTCCAGGTCCTCACTCCACACGCGCGCCGCCCACGTCCCGCCGGCGGGGCCGTCCGGTTCGTAGTACACGACGGTGCTGCCCGGGTAGCGGGCCAGCAGCACCTCCGCCGCCTGCCGGGCCAGCACGGCCGCGTCCGTCTGCGTGCCCACCGCCTCGGTGAACGCCGTGAAGGCCGCCAGGGCCGCGCGTTCCTCGTCCAGCCGGCGGTTCAGTTCCGCCTGCTCCTGCGAGTGCAGGCGCACCAGCGCCGCCGCCAGCTGCCGGGCGTAACTGCCCAGGAAATCCCGGTACGCGCCGTCCAGCCGCACCTGCTCGTTCAGCCCGACGACCAGCACCCCGGCCGGCCGGTCGCGGTCCACGCCGTCCAGTGGCAGGGCCACGGCCGGGCGGGGCGGCACGCCCATCACCGGCCACGACCGGGGCGGCCAGTCCAGCACCAGCGGCTGCCGGGCGTCCAGCACCGCCTGCAGTTCCCCGGGCACGCCGCCCGCCTCGTGCAGGTACAGCGCCGTGAACGGCGCGTCCGGGCGGGCCGGCGCGGTCTGCACCAGGCGCCTCAGTTCCGCCACGGACTGCACCTGCGCCAGCGTCTCGGCGTGCTCACGCAGGAGATTCAGCCGCCGCGCCCCGAGCACCTGCGGGGTGGTTTCCGTGATGGTGACCAGCACCCCGCCGATCTCGCCGTCCTGCCGGACCGGGCTGTAACACAGCGTGAAGTACGCCTCCTCCGGGAAGCCGTGGCGGGTCAGGGGGTAGAGCTGGTCCTCGAAGTAGAAGGTCTCGCCCTGCCACACCTGCCGGTAGATGGGCTCGTTGATGTGCCATACCTCCGGCCAGCACTCGCGGGTGGGCTGGCCGAGCGCGCCCGGTTCCTTCGGCCCCAGGATCACGCCGTACCCGTCGTTGTAGATCTGCACCAGGTCCGGGCCCCACAGCAGGATCATCGGAAAGGCGCTGGACAGCACCAGATCGACCACGCTGTGCAGCCCGGGCGGCCACGCGCCCTGCGGCCCCAGGGGCGTGCGCGCCCAATCGAAGGCCGGCACGCGGGCCGACATGGGGGGCGCGGGGGCAGGCGGGGTGGTCACGACGGCCCCAGCATAGGCGCTGGGGCCGTTCACGAATGCAGGCAACCTGACCGAACGGTCGGCGGGGCTCACTGCCGCCGGAGCAGCAGCCACAGCGCCAGGACCGCCCCCACTGCCCCCAGCACCCGGGAGCGCATCGGGTCCGGCCGGCCGCGGCGCAGGGCCTCCACCGGCACGGGATGCTGCAGGTAGTAGCCCCGCGGCGGCGTGCCCCGCGTGCCGAACTCCCGGACCAGTTCATCCAGGGCCGGCGCCGCGTGCGGCAGCGGGAGACCGTGCCCGGTCAGCAGCAGGTCCGGGCGCAGGCCCGCGAGCGCCGCGGCCGACCCCTGCGCCGCGGCCCAGTTGGACGTGTAGTACCGGGGCGGGCCGCGCAGTTCCTGCGGCTGCATGGTCACGGCCCGCAGCATGTCCTCCTGCCGGGTGGTGACCACCGCGTCCCCGGCGATCACGGTGCGGTCGGCGTCCCGCCACAGCGACACATGCCCGTTGCTGTGGCCGGGCGTGTGCCGCCAGGTCCAGCCGGCCGCGTGCGGCACCTCGCCCGCGTCCGCGTCGCCGGGCAGGACCGACAGGGACTCCGTGAACCGGAACGGCCCGGGCGACAGCAGCGGCGAGAGCAGGCTCATGCTGCCCCCCACCGTCGGGTCCGGGAAGGGGTACGGCGCCTCCCCGGTCAGGTGCGGCACCTCCAGCGCATGGGCGTACACGCGCACGCCCGGCCAGGCCTCCAGCAGCGCCCGCAGCCCGCCGGTGTGGTCCAGGTGCCCGTGCGTCAGGACGACCGCTTCCGGCGGCCGGCCATACGTGCGCCGGGCGTGGCGCAGGATCACCGCCGCGTCCGGCGGCATGCCGGCGTCCACCAGCACCCAGGGGCCGCCCGGGGCGCCCAGGAAGAACACGTTCACCACCGGCAGGCGCAGCTGCGCCACGTCCGGCCGCACGAACTCCAGCTCACCGATCTTCAGGGCAGGGGAGGGCAGGGTCATCTCAGTCCCCCGCGATGGATAGCGTGCTGGCGTCCGGCATCAGGCACTGGTGGTAACTCGTGGCCGGCTGCCGCGACAGCTGCGCGCCCTGCCCGAGAATGCTGTCACTCAGCGTGCCCGACAGGCCGCTCACGCACGCGCCGGCCTCCAGGATGCTGTGCCGGACGATCGCGCCGATCACCTGCGCGCCCCGGCCCACGCTCACGCCCGGCCCGAGGCGGGCGTCCTCGATCACGGCGTCCGGGCCGATGTACGCCGGACCCACGATCACCGACCGGCACACCCGCGCGCCCGCCTCGATCACCACGTTCCCCTGCACCAGGCTGTGTTCCACCGTGCCGCGCTGCACCGATCCCTGCCGGGCGAGCATCCAGGCGTTCGCCTCCAGCAGGTCGGCGGGCCTTCCGGTGTCCTTCCACCACCCGGGCTGGCGGTACCCGCGGACCACGGCGCCGTCCCGGATCAGCCAGGAGATCGCGTCCGTGAGTTCCAGTTCCCCGCGGGCGCTGACCGGCACCTGCCGCAGCGCCTCGAAGATCCGCGGCGTGAAGCAGTACAGCCCGGCCACGGCCAGGTTCGTCTCCGGCTGCTCGGGTTTCTCCACGATGGACCGCACCCGCCCTGAGGCGCCCTCGCCGTCCAGTTCGGCCACGCCGAAGGCCCGCGGGTCCTCCACCTCAATGAGCGCCAGGGCCGCGTGCGCGCCGCCGTCACGGAACGCCTGCAGCAGACCGGCGGGACTGTGCTCGAACAGGTTGTCGGCCAGCATCACGCACAGGTCGTCGCCGTCAGCCCACTCTTCCGCGCCGGCCACGGCGTGCCCGAGCCCCCCCATGTACGCCTGACGCAGGAACGTCACGTCCGGCCAGTCGGCCAGCGCCGCGCGCAGCGGCGCCTCGGTCGCGTCGGACGTCACGATGGCGATGTCCTCAATGCCCACGCTCCGCAGGTGCTGCAGGGCGTAGGCGATGATGGGCTGCCCGGCCACCGGCAGCACCGGCTTCGGACGGGAGAACGTCAGGGGACGCAGGCGGGAACCGAAACCGGCGGCGGGAATCAGGGCTTTCATGGGTCTCCTTTGCGCGGGGGTCGCGGGGCGGGTCACAGGTACTCGGCCAGTTCGTCGCGGTTGACGGTCAGGTAGACGGCGTCGTCCACCCGGTCCACCAGCTCCAGGGGAATGAAGTGCCGCCGGCCGTCCTCCAGGGGCGTGGTCACGAGGTACTCGTCCTCCACGCCCTCCACCGAGCTGAGGATGAGGTCGTCGGCGCAGATGATGGGCAGTCCGGGCGTGATGTCGTCCATGAAGGGTCCTTTGCAGTGGATGGGCCTGACAGTCTGGCGGGCGTTCTTGCCCGCAGGGCGGCAAGCAGGGAAGGGTGAACAGAATCAGTGTGGGTGCCGGAACCGGGCCCATCGTGAGGCCGGGGTAGGCCGGGCCGCGTGGATTCTGTGTGCTGTTCCCCGAATTGGCTCAGGACGCCTTGAGGCCCCACTCATAAGCGCGGCCCCAGCGGAGCCGTGCCCGGCTCTGCCCGGCACAAGGCCGGACCACGGGCCATGGATGCCATTTACCCCTCCCGGGGGTGGCGCCCGGTTCCTCTCTGCCCAGCGTCCCAACGTGAAGACGTCTTCACGAGATTCAACGGCCAGCCGCCGTTCGGCTCAGCCGGCGCTAAAAATGCCGATGGGCTCGAGATTTTATATTGGGTGGCGACGATGTCCGTCCCCTTCCCCGTGGTCATGACCACCTGACGTGCACGGCCCGGGGGCTGCACCACCAGTTGCAGGTGTCTCGCACTGACCCGTCTCGGGCGGTCCATGCCCGCATTCCCACCAAGGAGTTCACCATGTCCGTTCCACCGACGTCCACCATGACCTCGTACCCGGACGCCCCGGCTCTGCTGGTCCTCTCGCACCTCCGCTGGGATTTCGTGTTCCAGCGCCCGCAGCACCTGATGACCCGCGCCGCGCGTGAACGGCCCGTGTACTACATCGAAGAGCCCCACTTCGGAGACTGGGAGGACCACCTGGACGTGCGCCGCGAGGCGTGCGGCGTGACCGTCTGCGCCCCCCACATTCAGCAGGGACACAGCCCCGCGCAGTCCCAGGCCCGCACCGCGCGGCTCCTGGCGGAGTTCGTGCAGGCGGAGCAGCTCGCCGAGTACGATCTGTGGGTGTACACGCCCATGGAACTTCCGGTCACGGCGGGCCTGCGGCCCCGCGTGACCGTGTACGACTGCATGGATGAACTCGCCAACTTCCGGGGCGCGCCCCCGGAACTGCGCACGCGGGAAGCCCGGCTGTTCCGGCAGGCGGACGTCGTGTTCACCGGCGGGCACCGCCTGTACGAGGCCAAGTGCCGCCAGCACCGCAACGTGCATCCCTTCCCGTCCAGCGTGGACACCGCGCACTTCGCGCAGGCCCGCACCACCCGCCAGGACCCCGAGGATCAGGCTGGCCTGCCCCGCCCGCGCCTGGGCTTCTACGGCGTGATCGACGAACGCTTCGACATCGACCTGATCGGCGAGGTCGCCCGCCGGCAGCCGGACTGGCAGTTCGTGCTGATCGGCCCGGTCGTGAAGATCAACCCGGCCGACCTGCCGCGCGCCGCGAACATCCACTACCTGGGACAGAAGTCGTACGCCGAGCTCCCCCATTACCTGGGCGGCTGGGACGTGGCCCTGCTTCCCTTCGCGCTGAACGAGGCCACCGAGTTCATCAGCCCCACCAAGACCCCGGAGTACCTGGCGGGGGGCGTGCCCGTGGTGTCCACCGGTATCCGCGACGTGATCCGCCCGTACGGCGAACTGGACCTCGTGCGCATCGCCGACGGTGCCGACGCCTTCGAAGCCGCGTGCGCCGCTGCCCTGCGCGAGGCCGGCACGCCCGCCGCGCAGGCCCGGCAGGCCCGCGCTGACGAGCACCTCAGCCAGCTGTCCTGGGACGCCACCTGGCAGGCCATGCAGGCACAGATGAACGCTGCCCGCCCGGTCGTGCTCGCCGAGAGTGCCGATGACTGAGCACCCCGCCGAAGCCCAGGGCTTCGACTACCTGATCGTGGGGGCCGGATTCGCCGGGAGTGTCCTGGCGGAACGGCTCGCCAGCGCCGGCCACCGGGTCCTGATCGTCGAGAAACGCCCGCACATCGGCGGGAACGCCTACGACACGTACGACGACGCCGGCATCCTGATCCACCCGTACGGCCCGCACATCTTCCACACCAACTCAAAGGACGTCTTCGAGTACCTCTCGCAGTTCACCCAGTGGCGCCCCTACCAGCACCGCGTGCTGGCCAGCGTGGACGGCCAGCTGGTGCCCATGCCGATCAACCTGGACACCGTCAACAAGTTGTACGGCCTGAACCTCACGTCCTTCGAACTCGAAGCCTTCTTCGAGTCGGTGGCCGAACCGGTCGAACAGGTCCGCACCAGCGAGGACGTCGTGGTCAGCAAGGTGGGCCGGGACCTGTACAACAAGTTCTTCCGCGGCTACACCCGCAAGCAGTGGGGCCTGGACCCCAGCGAACTGGACGCCAGCGTCACCGCCCGCGTGCCCACCCGCACCAACCGCGACGACCGCTACTTCGCCGACACCTACCAGGCGATGCCGCTGCACGGCTACACCCGGCTGTTCCAGAACATGCTGGCGCACCCGAACATCAAGGTCATGCTGAACACCGACTACCGCGAGATCCGCGCCCTGATTCCGCACCGGCACCTGATCTACACCGGTCCGGTGGACGCCTTCTTCGACTACCGGTACGGGAAGCTGCCCTACCGCAGCCTGGAATTCCAGCATGAAACGCATGACGTGGAGCAGCTGTTCCCAGTCGGGACGGTGAACCACCCGAACGACTACGGCTACACCCGCGTGAGCGAGTTCAAGCACATCACCGGGCAGCAGCACCGCCGCACCAGCGTCGTGTACGAGTACCCGCGCGCCGAGGGCGACCCGTACTACCCGGTGCCCCGACCCGAGAACGCCGAACTGTACAAGAAGTACGAGGCGCTCGCCGACGCCGAACCTGACGTGACCTTCGTGGGCCGGCTCGCCACGTACCGGTACTACAACATGGACCAGGTGGTGGCGCAGGCCCTGACCACCTTCCGGAAGCTGCAGGGCATGTAACCCGACGCAACGGGCCGGGCGAGAAACGGGATCACTCCTGTTTCTCGCCCGCCTTCGTTGTGGCAGGTGAGTTCACGCTGCCTGTTCCGGTCCGCGCCGTTCATGAAGTCCGCTTTACCGGAAGCAGGCGCCACGGTGCAATCCGCCTAAGTCCGTTCCCGCCTCCTAACACCCTTCCC
Source organism: Deinococcus ficus (assembly GCF_003444775.1). Classification (NCBI taxonomy): domain Bacteria; kingdom Thermotogati; phylum Deinococcota; class Deinococci; order Deinococcales; family Deinococcaceae; genus Deinococcus; species Deinococcus ficus. The sequence continues at coordinate 64,368 of NZ_CP021083.1, forward strand.
CTGAAAAAACACCGGATGCTGCGCAGAGCGGGTCAGCGCCGCCTGTCCACGCCCATTCACACGGAGGGATCAAGGATGCAAAACCAGACGTTGCAGGACCTGTACATCGACCAGTTGCGTGACCTGTACTCCGCCGAAACCCAGCTCACTGCGGCCCTGCCGGAAATGGCCATGGCCGCCAGCAACCCGCAGCTCAAGCAGGGGTTCGAGATGCACCTGGAGCAGACCCGCGGCCAGCTGGCCCGTCTGGAGAAGATTTTCGAGGTGCTGGGCGAGTCCCCGGCCGGGAAGACCTGCATGGCGATGCAGGGCCTGGTGAAGGAAGGCCGCGAGGCGGCTGGTGAGAACGAACCCGGGCCGGTGCGGGACGCGGCGCTGATCGCCGCGGCGCAGCGGGTCGAGCATTACGAGATCGCCGGGTACGGGACCGTCGTGCGCTTCGCGCAGGTGCTGGGCATGAACGACCACGCCGAGACGCTGCGCGTCACCGAGAACGAGGAGAAGCAGACCGACCAGCAGCTGACCGTGGTGGCCGAGCAGGTCAACCAGGCCGCGCGCGGGTAAGGAGACGAGGCCCATGAAAGTGAAGATGTCCGACCTGATGATCGCCCTGGGGTACGCCAGCATCGCCTACAGCGCCTACCGGTACTTCACGGCCACCGAAGCGGACGCCAAAAGGGACGCGCTGTTCGTGGGCCACTGGGCCCCCACCCTGTTCATCCTGGGGGTGGGCGCAGAGAACCGCGAGTACCGCCACCAGAACACCCTGGCCCTGGACGCCGACGCCTGACCCGTCCTGCACCTCCAACGAAAGACCACCTGCCCGGGTGGTCTTCGTTGTTTTTCTCCGGGCTGGTGTCAGAGGGTGTCGTCCCGCCGGTCTTCCGGCGTGCGGTTCTCCCCCGCGTCCGGGTCCTCGCGCGTTCGGTAGTACCGGCGCAGCCACTGGCTGAGGCCGCTGAGGTCCGGGAACAGCGTACGTTCCGTGATGTTCAGCTGGTCGAGCTTGTCGCGGATCTCCCATTTCAGCGCCGCCGGCACGCGGATGCGCTGCGCGGCGTCCGGATGACCGGTCAGCCAGGCATCCATGTCGGCGCCGGGCGTGGACAGCAGCGAGAACAGCGCCGACTGCTGCACGATCCGCTGGTCCACGGAAGGCGGCTCCAGAAACAGCAGGAAGGGACCACCCGCCTGCTCCTCCAGGTGTTCGAGCCAGCCCATCTGCGCGTCGAAGTCCAGTCGGCCGCCATCCCTGCCCTCCCGCTGGCCCAGCAGACCCAGCATCTCCACCGTGAACACGTCGGCCCCCTCCCCCTGCAGCACCTCGGCGACCGGTGTGGGCAAGGTCGCGTTGGTGGCCGTGACGTTCACGCGCCAGATCAGGCCGTCCTCGCCGTAGCGGGCCTCATCGGCCGTGACGAAGTGCAGGGCGACCAGCGGCGAGTACGTCCAGTCCAGCAGGCGGGTGGGCAGGCCGTGATGCTGCCCGAGGGCCAGCCAGGACCACACCGAGTCCAGCGCCGGCGCGCTTGCCTGAGCGTACTTCCGGAACGCCCGCACGAGGTGCCGCTCGACGTCCCGGGTGTTGCCCGCCACCCGCTGCAACGACGTGCTCAGCGGCGCGGTGCTGCCCTGACCGCGGAACACGAACGGTGACCGGTAGCGGCGCAGCGTGGGATTCCACGATTCGTCCTGCAGCAGCTCCAGCAGTTCCAGGTACGTATGGACGGTGCGCGTCTGTGCCGTGTCCGGACGCGGCATCAGCAAGCCCGCCTTGCTGGATGTTGGGTCAGCCTCTGCTTCAGGGGATGGGGCGTGTCAGGCATGGAAACCGTCCTTGCCGGAGTCTGGCAAGGCGTGGGCGGCCGCTCGTTTGACCTTCCATAAAGTCGCTTCAGCGAAACCGGCGGCTCTGTCCGGTTTTCGTGAAGGGACACTGGGAATGGCGGACCACAGCGGCCAGGCTTTAAAGGTGCTTACAGGTCCAGGCGCAGGCTGATGACAGGTATCGCAGGTTCGGCGCGGCGTTCCTCACCATCGTCGAACTGTACGTGCTGTACTCATGCCGGCTGTATTTCCCGTGGCACTGCGCCAGCCGCGTCGCGGGCATGTTCGCCGGCGTGTACTTCCCCGGCGTGCTCGCGTAACTGATGACGAACGCCGTACTGCCCATTACTGCCGCCGGGGAGTGGCGGCGCCTGTCCGACATGATCGCTGTGGGCGCCTACCTGCTCGGCTTGATTCCCCTGGCCGGCATCGCCCTGATTGACTCGCAGCTGGTCCTCCGCACATCCACAGAGGACGTCCGCCTGAACTCCCATGTGCTGATGTTCGCCGTGCTCCTCGTGGTGGCGCACGTCGCCATGATCCTCAGGATGCTCACGCCCATCATGCGGCACTGACCCGCGCCCCCTTCACGCGAGGCTGTTCCGCACAGCTTTTTTTCACGGCGCCGGGCGGGGGAGGCCCGTATTCTGGAAGCCCGGACCAACTTCGCGTCCGGGCGTCTCTGGTACGCTGTCAGGAGCCGCCGCGCTCCCCATCCTCCCGCCTGACATGACGCGGAATCCCCGTGAAAGGGGGCGTCTGCTGGCCCGCACCGACCCCTTCGCCGCTGCCCGGAAGGACGCCCCTCAAGAGTGAACCCAGCCCAGCCCCCCCGGCGGACGCCGCCCCGGATTCGGCCGCCCGGCCCGGCCGGATGGGCACGCTGCAGAGCCTGCTGCGCGAACTCGGGCAGGCGGGGGCTGGCACGCAGGGCTCCGATCTGGTCGCCGACTGGCTGCTCCGCACCTACGGCCTGGAGGGCGTCACGGCCCTGCACATTCATCAGGGGCAGTTGCAGCCGCTGCCGTACTTTGATCCCCTTCCCGCCAAGGTGACATTCACCCGCGAGGACCTGCGGGTCGTGCGGGCCGGCCAGGTGGACGTCCGGCCAGGCGGCATTCTCGTGGCGCTCAGCGGCCGCTACCGGGCGCGCTACTGCCTTTGGCTGCATCCGGTGCCCGCGCGGTTCACGGCCGCGGACATGGAACTGCTGCAGCTGTTCGCGCATGGCGTCGGCCTGGAAATCGAGTGGCGGATCGTGCAGCAGCACCTGGGACTCCTGCGGCGCCTGCAGCACGATCTGCTCCGCGGCAGCCTGGACCAGGCGTACGACGTGCTGTTGAGGTACGCCGTGGCGATCATTCCCGGCGCGGAGACCGGGTCGATGGCGGTGCGGGACGGCAAGCTCTTTCACGTGGTGGCGTACGGCTCGTACGACGAGCAGGAACTGCGGGACGTCGCGTTCGACGTCGCCGACAACCGCGACGTCTGGTACGGGTTGGGCGAGGCCGCCTGGCTGGCCGGCGTTCCCCGGGTCCGCCGCGGACCGGACCTGATCGCGCGCGGCGGCGGGTTCGTTCGCGGGGGCGAGTACCACACCGAGGCGCTGGCGAGCGTGCAGTCCCTCCAGGCGAACATCGCCGTGCCGATCCTGTACGCCGGGGAGGTCATGGCCTTCCTGAACATCGATTCCCTGACCGACCCGGACGCCTTTGGGGACGACTCGGTGGCGCTGGCAACCTCCTTCGCGGAGCAGACCGCGCTGATCCTGCACGAGTTCCGGCTCCGGCACGACGTGGACGCCGCCGCCCGGACCGACGAACTCACCGCCCTGCCCAACCGGCGGGCGCTGACCCGCGCCCTGCCGGCCATGATCCACCGCGCCCGGGAGGGCGGCGCGCCGCTGTCGGTCATGCTGCTGGACGTGCACAACTTCAAGGCGATCAACGACCTGTACGGGCACGCCACCGGCGACCTGGCCCTGCGGCGCGTCGCGGACGCCCTGCGCGCCTTCCTGCTCCGGCTGCCCGCCGCGGACGCCACCCCGGCGGGCGGTCCGCCCAGCACGGCCTTCCGGGTGCTGTCGCCGCAGCCCTTCGTGCCTGGGGAGCCGGCCGCGTTTCGCAACGGCGGAGACGAGTTCATCGTGACCCTGCCCGGCGCCACACCGGCCGACGCGGCACGGCACGCCGCTGAGCTGCGGGACGTGATGCTGGGCGTGAATGTCGAGGGCCGACCGATCGTGCTGGACATCGGGGTGGCCGCCCTGCAGCCGGACGACGAGACCGGGGACACGCTGTTCAGGACAGCTGACGAGGCCATGTACCGGGACAAGCAGGCGCGGTACATGGCCTCGTCGGGCTCCCCGGGCTGACGTCTCACAGCAGCAGGGTCAGGGCAGTCATGGCGACGTGCGTCAGGGCGTGCGCCACCATGGCGCTTTCCAGGGACCGGCGGGTGAAGAGCAGGCCGTAGACGACGCCACCCACGGCATTGAGCAGCACGGTGCGGGCCACGATGGCGGGCGTGAGCGGCACCAGGGCCGCCACCGCGCCCAGGTGGCCGATCCCGAACAGCACGGCGACCATCACCACGGCCGTCAGGATGACCGCGCGGGTCGGCCGGACGGAGTGCCGCTGAAACACCCGCCAAAACCCCACGGTGAGGACCGAGACGAGCGCCCAGCGCATCTGAAGTTCCTCGCCTATGCCGCCGTACAGCATTCCGCCCATGGTGACGGCCAGCGTGCGCTCCTGCCCGGCCGCCGCGCGGGCCCAGGCGTCGCCCAGCAGCGGGCCGGTCAGGCGGTCCAGCGCGACGATCACCGCGCCGGTCAACAGGCCCGGCAGCAGGGCAGCGCGGGTGTCCGCGCGCAGGGCCGCCCAGTCGCGGTCCACCAGTCGGCTGCGGAATCCGGCGCGCGGCGCGGCCCAGGCGCCCGCGGCCACACTCAGGGCGACCAGCATGGTCAGCTGCGCGGCGGTGACGGCCAGCAGGGTGGCCATCGGCGGGGCGCCCGGCGTCCGTTCGGTGAGCGGGCCGAGCATGGCCGGCAGGGTCGGGAGCAGGCCCAGCACGGCCGCCAGCCCCAGGGGAAGCAGGGTCAGCAGGGCGCGCGGCAGGTGGCGGGAGACAGGGGCGGGCAGTGGAGTCTGGGTCATGACGGAACCTTCAGGCTGGGGAAGGGGCGGGGGACGTTCAGGCGGGGAGGGCCGGCGGGCGCCACATGCGGCGGTCCAGCGGGTACCACATCAGGTGCGTCACGGCGTGACCCAGGACGGCGGCCAGCAGCCCGTACTGCAGGAACAGCCAGCCGTAGAGCAGGGCCAGGGCGGTGTTCAGGACGACCGAGGCGGTGAAGAACGCGGGGGTGGGCCGGCAGCCGGCACTCAGGTACGCCGGCCAGTGCAGGGCCGCGAACAGCAGGCCGGTCAGCAGGTTCGCGGTCCAGAAGGTGGCCGCGCCGGCACCCAGAGGGAAGGTCAGGAGCCACACGGCCAGCGGCAGCAGGCCCCAGCGCATCAGCACCTCCTCGACCACGCCGCCGTACAGCACGCGGGACGCCAGGCCCGCCTCCTGCCGCAGGCCCTCGGAGGCCGCGAGCGTCTGCGGGTCCAGGCGGGGCCGGAACACGCCGTAGTACGCGGCGAGCATGGCGGCGCTGCCGAGCACCGCGGCCGAGAGGGCCGTCAAGGCGCCAGCCGGGGTCTGAAAGGCATCGGTGCTGAGCTGCGCCAGGCCCACCCGGGGCCCGAACGCCGCTCCGAGGGCGGCGGCGCCGGCAGCCAGCAGGGTGGTCTGGGCCATGCTGGCGGCGATCAGCACCCGGCGGGGCGGCAGCGGCCGGGCGGGCGGCGTGGGCTGCTGCCGGGCGCGGCGCAGCACGGTGTCGATGATGGCGGGCGTGGCGATCAGGATGCCGGGCAGGCAGGCGGCAGTCAGGGTGGCGACCGTGGTCCAGTTCATACGTTCTCCGGGTCGGGCAGGGTCAGGGCGACACTCTCGGTGGCGCGGCGGGGGGCCTCAGGGTCCTGCAGGGCGGCGTAGCGGGCGTGAAGGTCCTGCACTTCCTGCCAGAACGCGTCGTACTGCGCGTCGCTCAGGTGCAGGTACGCGCCCGTGCGGCGCTGCTCGCTGGCCCGCTGCATGGGTTCGGGCGGCAGGGCGCTCAGGTCGGCCTGCTCGGTGAACGGCATGGCCGGGTTGACGTTGACGACCATCGCGGTGGCGCGGTAGTGCTTGCCGGTGTCGTCGTGGCGGGTCACCTCGATCAGGCCGGCGGTCTGCAGTTTCTTCAGGTGGTAGTGCAGGGCGCTGGGGCGCAGGCCGAGGTACTGGGCGAGTTGGGTGAGGGTCGCCTCGCGGGTGACGAGCAGCCGCACGGTGAGGAGGCGCACCGGGTCGGCCAGTGCGGCCAGTTCGGCTTTGGTGGTCAGGACATGCTCGGGCTTCATGACTTCTCCTCTTCAACTATCTTGAAACAGTTCAAGTAAATTGAAAATAGGCCAGATGGCTGAGGAACCTGTCTCGCCCATTGCCCTGACGCTCCGGTTGCGGGATGCCTGCCCCGGCCCTCCGGAGCTATCCTGAACGTACCGGCCTCACGGCCGTTCCGGCCCTGCCCCCGCCGCCCCGTGAGGCCCACCGAGGTGAAGGCCCATGCCGCGCCCATAACGAAACCGCCGGAATCCCAGTCCAGTCCGCTCGACCCCCCGGCCACCGCCGGGCCCAGTGAGGTGAGTGACGTGACACCGCGCATCCTGATTCCCACCCAGGACCTCGCCCCGGACGACCCCGCCCTCCGGTGTGCCCGCCTGAACTTCCCCGAGGCGGAAGTGCACCTGCTGCACGTCGTGGACCTGCTGCCCCCGCTGGATCTGCTCGCCGACGTCGGTGACACGGCCCTCACGCAGGCCCGCGACCTCCTGGACGTCCTGGGCCCTGGGGAGGTGGTCGTTGCCGATCAGCCCGCGGGCGTCATCCTCGACCGCGCCCGCAGCGGAGCGTTCGACCTGATCGTGATGGGCACCGAACGCAGGGGCCGGCTGGAACGCTTCTTCCTGGGATCGGTCGCCGAGGCGGTCGTCCGCGAGTCGCCCATCCCGGTGCTGACCGTGCGCGCCCCAGCGGACCGCCTCACCCGGATCCGCCGCGTCACGCTGCTGCACGACTTCTCCCCCTCGGCCGAGCGGGCGCTGGGCACCGTGCGGACCCTCTGGCCCGGCGCGGCCGTGACGCTCCTGCACGCCCTGGACCCCGAAAGCCTGCACACGCCCTTCCCGGTCACCATCCCGGAAGGGGGCAGCGCTGCCGATCAGTTCATTCACCGCAACCAGGCCTGGCGCCAGGGAGCGCAGCGCCAGCTGGACGCGCTGGGCGGCGGGGAGGTCGTGCAGGGCGAACCGGCCGAGCTGGCCCTCGACCGGGCGCGCACCGGCCAGACCGACCTGCTCGCTCTGGGCACCGTCTCCAGAACCGGAGTGGGCCGCCTGCTGTTCGGTTCGGTCGCGCAGCGCGTGGTGCGGGAATCTCCGGTGCCCGTCCTCACCGCCCGCGCCGCCCCGGAACGCCGCTGAGCCCCGCACCTGCCCGCGGCAGGGGAGAGGCCGGACCTCACCAGCCGGTCAGGTCGTTCTTCAGGTCGTCGGCCGCCAGCTGCGCGTACCCGCGCCGGGTGGTGTCCACGCTCTCATGCCCCAGGTGCGCCGCCACCCGACCGAAATCCCGGATCTGCTGAATCAGGCGCGTCCCCGCGTACTTCCGCCCGGCGTGAAAGCCCCGGAACGGCACGCCCGCCGCCCGGAACGCCTTGTCCAGATGGTACCGCGCCGTCTGCTTGCTGCCGTACCGGAACACGTGCGTGCCCGGCGTGGCCCGCCGGCCATCCGAGTGCTCCGGCCCGCCCGGCCCGTACAGCGCGCGGTAGTGCCGGGCCGCGCGGGCCAGACTGGTGCTCATCGCCACGATCCGGCCTTTGCGGCCCTTGCCGCTGCGCACGTGAATGCGCCGCGCCGTCTCGTCCAGGTCCTCCCATTCCAGGCTCAGGGCCTCGCTGATCCGCAACCCCGCGTGCGCCGTGAGGAACAGCAGGAACTTCTCGTGCACGCCCGCTTTCTCCAGCACGTCGTGCAGGTCGTCCTCGGAGTACGGGGGGCGCTTCACGATGCCGGGCGTGCGGTCCTTGGGGACCTTCACGTCCCGGAACGGGTCGGCTTCCGTCGCGCCGGCCCAGCGCAGCGCCCGGTACAGGCACCCGGCCGCCGCGACCTTGAGCTGCACGCCCGCGGGTTTGCGCCCGGCGGCCAGCATGGCGGCCACGTACCCCGGGGCGTCGTGCCGCCCGGGCCGCAGCAGGTTCACGGCCTGCGTGTCGGCGTACTCCAGGAACTGCCGCACGCCCAGTGCGTACGCCTCCACCGTGCGCGGGCTGGTGAGCACGCCACTCTGGCCCTGCTGCGTCAGGTACGCCCGGGTCAGGCTGACCAGCGCGTTTACGTCCTTTTCCCCGGCGGCCTGCACGGCGCGGCGGCGCAGTTCGTCGTCGTGGAGGTTGGTCCACTCCCGCAACTGGGTGAGCGCGTCGGCCTGATAGACGGCGAGGGTCACGCGGGAACTCCGGGGTGGATCTGAACGGTGGAGGCAGGCATGATTGCCATTTATACCCTAAATCCACTTAGGGGAGATGGTGAACTTTGACGAGTCGGAGTGAGCAGCTGACATTCAGGAAACGCCCGCGTCAATTCCTTCACCTGAGAACCCGGGTACTCTACCCCTCAAAACGTTTTGCAGGCCCCTTCCTGGGCCTCCTGTGAGCGCGTTATTTTTCCTGCGTGCAGGACGATGTTTTCTGAAGGGAAACTCAGGACTGCCCCAAGGCTGACCTTAAGAGCCTGTCATGCGCCGGGCCCCACGGCGCGGCAGAGTAAGCACGTCACGCCAGACGCGGGACCAACCTGATTCTCCTTCTCTCCTGAAGCTGACCGCGACCGGGTGAAGAGTTCAAAAGAAGGGCGACGTCCACCTTCCAAAAAACGGACGTGCGAGCGGGCCACAGGCACCACACCGGTTCGAGGCCGGTCCCCCGCACCCACAGGGCGTCCCCAGGACGCCTTTTTTCATGCCGTCCCCCGACCCTCCGGACCGAACGGTGCAAGAAAGCAGCCTCTACAATGGACGGTATGGCCGGCGCCCCCCTTCCCGAGAACGAGGCGGTGCGCCTCCTCGACCTGGCGCGGTACCACATCCTGGACACCCAGGCGGAGGAAGCTTTCGACCGGATCACGCGCCTCGCGGCCCAGGTGCTGCGGGTGCCGGTGGCCGTGCTGAACTTCGTGGACGAGAACCGCCAGTGGGGCAAGGCGATGGTCGGCCTGGAGGATAGCGAGGCGCCCCGCGAGCATTCCTTCTGCGCGTGGACGATCCTGCAGGACGGGCCGTTCGTCGTGCACAACGCCCCCGCGGACCCGCGCTTCCGCGACAACCCGATGGTGACGGGCGCGCCGCACATTCACCTGTACGCCGGGGCGCCCCTGATCACCCCGGCCGGGCAGCGGATCGGGACGCTCTGCGTCACCGACGACCAGCCTCATACCCTGGACGAGCAGGACCTGCAGGCTCTGCAGGACCTCGCGGCGCTCGCCATGACCGAACTCGAACTCCGGGCGCACGTTCACGTGCTCACCGGTCACCTCAGCGGCCGGGAGGCGTACGAGGCGGAACTGCGCCAGACGCTGGAGCACGCCCGCACGCTGGAGGGCGTGCAGGAGCTGGGCGACCTGCCGCTGTTCCCCAGGGAACTCGCGCATCAGACTGCCGCCCTGCTCACCGGCGCCCTGAGTTCCGACTGGGCGGCCCTGCTGGTCCTGCGAGGCGCAGAGGCGCACGGGGAATGGCTGCCCGTGCGCCTGCCTCCGGACCTCGCCGGGCTGGCCGGGCACTTTCAGGCGCTGGGTCAGGCCGTGACGGGTGGCCTGGCGCACCTGACCGCGCCGGCGTACCTGGACCCGTACGCCGCGCATCCCGGCGCGCGGCCGGACGCGACCACGGCGGGCGTGCAGGCGGTCGCCTGGGTGCCGATGGGCGCCTGGGACGGGCAGACCTTCGTGCTGATGACTGCCCGGGTCAGTGCCGAGCGGCGGTCCGGCTGGCGGGCGAGTGACCGCGCCCTGCTGGACGCCGCAGCGCGCAGCGTCCGGGTGGCCGTGCAGCGGCAGACCACCCTGCGGTCATTGGAGCAGGAGGCGCGGCGTGACGCCCTGACCCGGCTGCTCAACCGCCGGGCGTTCGACGAAGACCTGCACGCCCACGCGTCCGGCGGGCCCTTCACCCTGGCCCTGATCGACCTGGACGGCTTCAAGGCCATCAACGACACCGAGGGGCACGGGGCGGGGGACGTGGTGCTGCGGCTGTTCGGCAGCGCCCTCGAGTCGCAACTGGAGAAGGGCCAGGCCGCGTACCGGCTGGGCGGGGACGAGTTCGTGCTGTTGCTGCCCGGGACGTGCAGCGACGACGCCGTGCACGAACTCGTGGACGTGGCCGTGCTCGCCGCCCAGCAGGGCACGGTCGGCCGGATCGGGGCGAGCGTGGGCGTCGCGCGGCAGGCCCCGGGGGAGGACGTGCAGGCCACCCTCGCCCGCGCCGATGCGCGCATGTACGCCGCGAAACGGCAGCGGCAGGCCCGGCGGCGCGAGCGCCTCACCTGACCCCCGGGCTCAGCGGCGCGGACCGGGCACCGGGGCGGGCCACAGGGCGTCGGCGGGTGCCGGGCGCGCGAAGTGGTACCCCTGCCCGAAGCGGCAGCCGACGTCCAGCATGGCCTGCACGTGCCCGGCGGTCTCGATGCCTTCGGCGATCACGTCGAAGCCGAACTGCTCGGCCATGGACATGATGGCCCGCACGATCGGCAGGGTCCGGCCGTCGGCGGCACCCGCCACGAAGGACCGGTCGATCTTCAGGACGTTCAGCGGCAGGTTCGGCAGGTAACTGAGGCTGGAAAAGCCCGTTCCGAAATCGTCCAGGGCGATCGACACGCCCAGATCCCGCAGCGCCTGCATGCGCCGCACAGCGCTGTCCACGTCGCGCATCACGATCCGTTCGGTGAGTTCCAGTTCCAGGCATTGGGGCGGGAAGCGGGTGTCGCGCAGCACCTCCGCGACCATGTCCACGAAGTCCTCCCGGGCGAACTGCAGCGCCGAGACGTTCACGGCGATGCGCGCCAGGCCCGGCGCGCGGCCCAGCAGGTGGAGGCCCTGCCGGCACGCCTCGGCCAGCACCCAGCGGCCGATCGGGATGATCAGGCCGCTGTCCTCCGCCAGGGGAATGAACTCCGCCGGGGAGACCAGGCCGAGTTGCGGGTGCTGCCAGCGGATCAGGGCCTCGGCGCCGACGGGCTGGCCGGTGTCGAGGTTCATCTGCGGCTGGAAGTGCAGCGCGAGCTCGCCGAGTTCCTCGGCGCGGCGCAGGTGCGACAGCAACTCCAGGCGCTGCGTGGCCCGCTGCGGCAGCTCGGACTCGAACAGTTCGGTGCCGGTGCGCAGCGTCTTGGCGCGGTACATGGCGACGTCCGCGTGCCTTTGCAGGGTCTGCGCGTCGCCGTCGCTGCCGGTGGACACGGCGATGCCGATGGACATCATGATGAACACGTCCCGTCCGGCGACCGTGAAGCCCCCACGCAGCGCGTCGCTCATCCCCGCGGCCCGCTCGACCGCCTCGGGCGCGGCGGTGTCCGGCAGGATGGCGACGAACTCGTCCCCGGCGAACCGCGCGAGGGTCTCCCCGGGTTTCAGGCAGGCCCGCAGGCGCCGGGCCACCTCGCCGAGCACGGCGTCGCCGGTGTTGTGCCCGCCGGCGTCGTTGATGGCCTTGAAGTCGTCGATGTCGAGAAACAGCACCGCCACGGGCCGGCCTTCGGGCGCGGCGCGGTCCAGCTCACGCTGAAGCCGGTCATCGAACAGGGCGCGGTTGGGCAGGCCGGTCAGGTCGTCGTGCAGCGCCCGGTGTTCGAGTTCGCGGATCAGCGCGTCGTGTTCGATCACGATGGACGTGAGGTGCTGCGCCTGCTTGAGCAGCTCCCCGGTGGTGTCGCTGATGGGCGCGTCCGCCGGCAGGCACAGCGCCAGCGCCCCCACCAGACGCTGGCTGCGGTCGAACACCGGCAGGGACGCGCACACCGGGAAGGCCTGCATGTCGCCTGCCTGCAGGTACGGACCCCAGTACGGATGCTGCGAGAGGTCCTGGGTGTACTCGGCGCCGGGCACGGCCGGCAGGGCCGCCAGCCGCTCGCGGACGTCCAGGCCGTCGAAGCCGCTCAGGAACGCCTCGGGAATGCGGGGGGCCGCGCCGACCCGGAGGGTGTGACCGTCGAGGAGCAGCACCGCGCAGCGGCCGGCGGGGTGGAGGTGTTCGACCATCTGCGCGATCTCCTGCAGCAGTTCCTGGCGCGGGCGGCCCTGCGTCATCAGGTCGAGCAGCCGGGTGCGGTCGCGTTCGAACTGCTCGGCGGACGCGTCGTGAATGCGGACCAGGAACAGCGGCTCGCTGGCCGGCAGGCGCCCGATGTGCAGTTCCAGCGGCCGGGACCGGGAGTGTTCGGTCCCGCCGTACGGCAGGACCAGACTGTCCTCCTGGCCCTGCAGGACGCGCAGGATCGCGGCGTGGGCGTGCAGACCGCCGTTCGTGCCGGCATACAGGCACAGGGCGAGCAGGTTGCCGCCCGGGCCGGAACTGATGCCGGAGGCCGGGTAGTCGTTCTCCTGGGAGATCCAGGAACCGTTCACGGTGAGGAAGGTGCCCTCGCCGTCCATCAGGGCCGCGGGGAACGGCAGGCCCATCAGGACCGTCGTCATGTGCTCCAGCGTGCTGCGGGACGAGTTCATGCCGCCTGGGGTTCCTCCTGCCACCGCCGGCCGGGCTGGCCGGTCCGGTACAGAGCGAGACGACGAGGGGTGGCGGTGGGGCGCGGATTGCACACGAGGCCCGCACGGTAGTGCCCACCCTATGACACAGTTCTGGCAGAGTGGCCCGGCGTGGGTGTCCATCAGGCCAAGGGGATGATATCGCGGGGGCCGGCGGGGGCGACCGGCCCCGCCGGTTCACGTTCTCTGGAGGCTGCGGCGGGGTCCTGGGCGGCCTTCGGGAACTGCGTTGACACGCCCGCCCCGCACGGTTATGCTATTTACGTAATCAAAGGATTGGTCACAATCTTCCCCACCCTCATCCTGGAGATCCCCATGACGACCCCGCTCTACCGCCACGGCGACGTCCTCCTGCAGGCCACCACCGCCCCCACCACGCCGCTGCACCGCCAGCCCCACACCACCCTCGCCCACGGCGAACTCACCGGACACCAGCACCGCATCGCCGAGGCGAGCGCCGCCGAACTGTTCGCCCCCACGCCCACCGCCCGGCCCGGCGACCCGCAGTTCCTGCACGTCACCGCCCCCCACGCCACCCTGGTCCACGAGGAACACGCTCCCATCCGCCTGCCGGCCGGCTGGTACCGCGTGTGGCAGCAGCGCGAGTACACGCCGGGCAGCGTGCGCGTGGTGCAGGACTGATGTTCCGGGTTCAGAGCGGCCGGCACCTGGTGCGCTCCACGCGCCAGGACGGCCCTCAACCCTCCCCTCAGCGGCCCGCCCGCCCGGAACCGGCTTCCACCGCCGGCGCCCCCGCACCCGCCCTGACCGCCCCCGCGGCCCTCACGCCGGTCAGTCCGCAGGAGGCCCGCGCCCTGCTGCGGCAGGCGTCCCCACCGGCCGCCCTGGCCGTCAGCGGCCCCCTGAACCTCAGCGGCAGCGCCTGGCTGCGCATCCTGCCCGACTGGCTGAGATGCGAGGCGCTGATCGTGGACGACTGCCCGCACCTCACCGCCCTGCCCGCCGACCTGCACGCCGGTCGCGTCTCCGCGCGCCGCTGCCCGGAACTGCGCGAGGTGACCGGCCGGCTCAGCGTCCGCGAGGGCCTGAACCTCAGCGGCAGCGGCGTGCGCACCATTCACGCCGACCTGCACGCCACCCGCCTGACCCTGGCCCGCTGCCGCGACCTGATCAACCTGGCCGGCACGATCAGCGTCTCTCACCTGGACGTGCGCGGTTGCGCCGGCCTGCGGGACCTGCCGCCCAGCCTGCACGTCACGCAGACCCTGGACGTCGCCGACAGCGGCCTGACCGCCCTGCCCCCACACATCCGCGCCGGCCTGCGCTGGAACGACGTGCCGGTCGAGCCCAAGGTGGCCTTCACGCCGGAACTGCTGACCGGGCACGACGTGCTGCGCGTGCGCAACGTGCAGCGCCGCCGCGTGCTGCTCGACCGCATCGGCGTGGAGAAGTTCCTCGCGGACGTCGGCGGCCTGATCCTCGACCGGGACGAGGACGCCGGCGGGCAGCGGCAGCTCGTGCGCGTCCCCTTCGACGACGACGAGGACCTGGTCGCCGTGGTGGTCCGCTGCCCGTCCACCGGCGGCACCTACGCCCTGCGCGTCCCCCCCCACCTGCGCACCTGCCGGGACGCGGTCGCCTGGACCGCGGGCCTCTCCGCCAGCGAGTACCATCCCGTGCAGGAAGCCTGAGCCCCTCATCCTCCCGATTCACTCCAGGAGCGTTCCCATGACCCCCCCCACCCTGACCACCGACGCCCGTTTCACCCAGTCCACCCTGATGGAGCACCTCGCCGGCCCCGCGGACGTGCTGCTGCGCTTCCGGGCGCCCAGCCGGGCCGCGCAGCGCCGCCCCGTGAACCTCTCGCTGGTCATCGACGTGTCCGGCAGCATGGGCGGCGCGCCCCTGCGGCACGCCGTGCACGCCGCCCAGAGCGTCGTGGACGCCCTGGACGAGCACGACTTCCTGAGCGTGGTGCTGTACGACGACAGCGTCCACACCCTGATCCCCCCCGCCCGCGTGACCGACAAGGCTGGCCTGAAAACCCGCCTGAGCGGCATCCGCGCCGGCGGCCTGACGAACCTCTCCGGCGGGTGGCTCAAGGGCATCGAGCACGTCAAGGCCAACGCGTCCGCCGACGTGGTCAGCCGCGTGCTGCTGCTCACGGACGGGCAGGCGAACGTCGGCATCACCGACGAGCGCGTCCTGACGAAGACCGCCGCGCATCAGGCCGAGCAGGGCGTGACCACCACCACCCTGGGCTTCGGCAACGGCTTCAACGAGGACCTCCTGATCGGCATGGCCCGCGCCGCCGGCGGGAACTTCTACTTCATCCAGTCGGTGGACGACGCCGCAGACGTGTTCGGCTTCGAACTGCAGACCCTCAAGGCCGTCGCCGCGCAGAACCTCAGCGTGACCCTGCAGCCCGCCCCGGGCGTGAGCGTCACCGAGGTGCTCGGCCTTCACCGCCCCAACCCGGCCTCCCCCCTGACGCTGGACCTCGGGGACGTGTACGAGGACGAGGACAAACTGCTGGGCCTGAAACTCAGCCTGCCGGACCTGCCGGGAGGCGCCCACCCGCTCCTCACCGTGACGTACGCCGCCAACCTGCTCAGCGACGGAGCGATCACCCAGGACCGCGGGGAACTCGCGGTCACCGCGCCCTTCGGGCCCCTGACCGCGGACGTGCAGACCGACACGGAGGTGACCCTGGACCTCGCCCGGCTGCGCATCGCCCGCGCCAAGGAAGACGCCGTGGCCCTGGCCGACAGCGGCCGGGGCGCCGAGGGTGAGCAGCTGCTGCGCGGCGTGGTCACGGCGCTGCAGCAGGCCGGGCTGCACGAGCACTTCGACATCGCCGAGGAGATCGAGCAGCTTCAGCACTACGCCACCCGCATCGCCAGCGGCGCCTTCGACAACGCCAGCCGCAAGGAACTCGTGGACCAGTCCTTCCAGGGTCTGGCCCGCAGCCGCAGCGACATGAGCGGCCGCGGCGTGACCGTGGACACCGCCGTGCTGAACCTGGGCGTCGTGCAGGACACCGGCAGCGGCGTGGAACTCGAGTGCGTGCGCCAGGGCGGCAAGCTGCGCGTCCGCGCCGTGTCGGACGGCTTCGACCCGGGACGCAACATCCAGTTCCCCCGCGCACTGCGCGCCGACGGCGTGCACTACGTCGTGGACGGGCTGGAAAGCAGCGCGGACGGCAGCTTCTACCGCGTGACCGGCGACATCCGCCGCATCGTCCGCCCCGGCGAGGCCGACCCCCTGCAGAACCTCAGCGTGGGCGGCGGGTACGGCGCGCGCCGCAGCGCCGCCCGGGCCGGCGTGACCAAGGCCGCCAAGACCGTCGCCGACCTGGAAACCACCGATTCCAGCGACGGCGGCATCCTGGTGCAGTGCGTCAAGGAAGGCAGTAAGCTGCGTGCCCGCGTGGTGCAGGACGGTTACGAACCCGACTGGAACATGCGCTTCCCCCGCTCCATCCGCGAGGAGGGCACCCTGTACGTCGTGGACACCGTCGCCACCGCCCCGGACGGCAAGAGCTACATCGCCAGCGGCGAGATCCGCAAGCTGGTGCAGCCCAGCTGAGGGCCACCTGACCTGAATGTGGGACGGGCCAGTTGGCCTGTCCCACACGCTTTGTGCGGGGGCATTTGCCCGCGGCCAGCCCGCCGACCGAACCTGCACGCCCTGTAACCCTTCTTACGTTCTATAACAAGGGTCATGACTCCCACCGATCTCCTGAGCACCCTCCTGACCGAACTCGGCTGGAACCTCGCCGTGTGGCTGCCCACCGTGCTGGCCAGCATCGCCTTCATCCGCCTGATCATGGGCGTGCGGGTGCGCGAAATCATCACGGAAATCGAGGAGCACCAGACCGCCGCCATCGGCGCCGTGTTCTTCTCCGTGTCGCTGGGCTTCAGCCTGCTGCTCAGCCGCACCATCGCCAGCCCCGCCGTCGCCATGGACACCTCCTGGGCGACAGCCTTCACCTGGCTGGCCCTGGCCCTGCTGGTCACGCTGATCCTGTTCTTCATGGGCGTGCTGGTCGTCTTCGGCTCCCTGGCCCGCCGCCGCGGCGAGGGCCTGCTCGCCTACATCCGCCGCGAGATGCGCGAGGAGCACAACCTCGCCCTGTCGTTCATCATGGGCGCCCTGTTCATCGTGCCGGCGGTCGTCACCTACCATGTCACGCTCTGAGCACCGCCCCGCGCGGAACGGCGATCCTGCCGGACCCGTACTGAACAGTATGACGAAGGCCGCCCCCAAGACCTTTCACCTGCCCATGCTGGCGTCCCTGCCGGTGCTGCTCGCGGGCTGCGGCGACTCGGACGACCTGAGCCGCTACAACCGCATGCAGTACGCCAGCTATCAGGAATGCCTGATCGCCAACCAGCAGCTCATCCAGCAGGGCCTGCAGAACCCCTGCACCGAAGAGGACGACGACACCGACCTTTTCAAGAAGAAAAAGAAGTACTACGGGCCGCTGTTCTACGCCGGGTCCGGCAGCACCCGCTACGTCGGCTACTCGGGCCGGTACGGCGGCGTGCTCTCCGACAGCGGCCTGACGTACGACAGCAAGAAGGGGTCGTACGGCAGCTTCAAGGCCCCCGTCAGCCGCGGCGGCCTGACCTCCACCGCCCGCGGCGCGCTCAGCTCGGGCGGCTGAGGGCGTGCAGCGCCTCACCCTGCCGCCCCGCCCGAACTGGGAGGCCCGACTGCAGGAGGTCGGGTTCACCTGGTACGCCCCCACGCCGGAACACCCGGTGCCGTACTGGGGCGAGGACGCCTGCTACGCCCTGAGCGCCGCGCAGGCCGCCCGGCTGCAACGCGACGCCCAGACCCTCACGCACATGGTGCTGGACGCTACCGGGCACGCCATCGAACGCGGCCGCCTCGCGGAACTCGGCATTCCCGCCTTCCTGCACGCCGCCGTACGGGACTCCTGGGACCGCGACGACCCCAGCGTGTACATGCGCCTGGACCTCGCGTACGACGGCGTGAACCCCCCGAAACTGCTGGAGGTGAACGCCCAGACACCCACCAGCCTGATCGAGGCGGCTGTCAGTCAGTGGCAGTGGCTGGAAGACCGCCTCGCCGCCGGGCAGTTCCCGGCCGGCACCACGCAGTGGAACACCATCCACGAGGGCCTGCTCGAACAGTGGCAGCATATCAGGGCCGCGCGGGGCGTGGGGCAGCTGCACTTCAGCGCCGGACGCAACGACGAGGACATCGCCACCGTCACGTACCTGCGCGAACTCGCGCAGCAGGCCGGGGCCAGCACCGACTTCGTGATCGCCGACCAGATCGGCACGTCCGAACAGGAAACGCACCTGCTCGACCACTGGACGCTGACCATCCGGCACCTGATGTGGCTGTGGCCCTTCGAATTCGCCTGGGAATCCCGCGACGCCGCCTACCTCGCCCGCACGCACACCCGCTTCATCGAACCGCTCTGGAAGACCGCGTCCGGCAGCAAGGGCCTGCTCGCCCTGCTGCACGAACTCCACCCCGGCCACGACCTGCTGCTGCCCGCCACGCTGACCCCCGGCGCGCTCGGCGCGGACGTCGTGCGCAAACCCCTGTACTCCCGCGAGGGCCAGAACGTCACGCTGCCCGGCCAGCCCAGCACGCCCGGCGACTACGCCGACCTCGGGGTTGTCGAGCAGGCGTACACGCCGCTGCCCGAATACCCCGCCGGGGACGGCCCGCGCTACCCGGTGCTGGGCGTGTGGGTGGCCGGGGACGAGGTGTGCGGCCTCGGCATCCGCGAGGGCCGCGGCCGGGTCACCGACAACCGCGCCACGTTCGTCCCGCACGTGATCACCGCCGACCCGGGCTGACCCCATGACCACGACCCCCCATGCCAGCTTCATGCACCGCCTGCACGACTTCCTCGACCCGAGCGACGGCGCCGGTCCCGCCGAGCGGTTCTTCAACGCCCTGCTCGTCGCCCTGATCCTGCTCACGGTCGCCATCACCATCCTCAGCACCGTGCCCAGCATCCACGCGCAGTACGGCCCCCTCATCCGGCTGTTCGACCTGTTCTGCTTCGTGATCTTCGGCCTGGAGTACGCCGCCCGGCTGTACGTCACGCCGCTGCGCCCCGGCCTGCCGCGCGGCGGGCGCGGGTACTGGCAGTACGCCACGTCCCCGCTGCCGCTCATCGACCTGCTCGTGCTCATCTCCCTGCTCGTCCCGGGCGCCACTGCCCTGGCCAGCCTGCGCGGCCTGCGCATGCTCAAGCTCCTGTCGCTGCTCAAGCTCGGCCGGTACTCGGACTCCCTGCAACTCATCGGCCGCGTGATCCTGCAACGCGCCGGAGAACTGCTCACCACCGTCCTGATCGTGATCGTCCTGGTGTTCATCGCCGCAAGCGTCCTGTACGAGGTCGAGGCCGGCGCCGGCACGAAAGGCTTCGAGAGCATCCCCCAGGCGCTCTGGTGGGCGGTCGTGACCCTCACCACCACCGGGTACGGCGACGTGTACCCCGCCACGCCCGTCGGGAAGGTCGCCGCCGGGTTCATCATGCTGTTCGGCGTGGGGATGGTCGCCCTCCCCGCCGGCATGATCGCCAGCGGCTTCGCCGAGGAACTCGCCCGCCTGCGCATGGTCGAGCAGACCGCCCAGGAAACCCGCGCCGCCCGCTACTGCCCCCACTGCGGCGAGAAACTCCCCTGAACCGCTGAACACTCACGTGAGCGCATACCGGCCGACCCTGAATGATGGGACACGGCCGGTACGCTTTCGCAGCGCGGCACCGCAGGCGGGCTCCGAAAGAACTACGCGTGCCGGCCTGGGCAGCAGCGGAGCAGGTCCAGCGCGTCGTCAGACCGTCCAGCGGCGCTTGAGCGCTTGAGGGATCACGCCGTTCCGGTGGCCCTGATCATCCCATGTGCCCATCATGGTTAGGCCCGCCGGCTGGCTACACGCCTTGTTTCGCTCTGCTCATGGAGGTGCGGCAGGAGATCAGCTGACGTGGCGCGGGCCAGGGGGCGTGAAGCCCTGAGGCTTGACCCCACGGGCTGGCCCTGCGTTTACTGACCGGTGACCGAGGCCCTGTGCAGGCGCACGTCTCGAAAGGAGTCAGCCATGACCCAACCCCCCGTGAAGCTGCTCGTCGTCTTCTCCTCCACCTACGGCACCAACCTCGGCATGGCCCGCGAGGCCGCCCAGGCCGCCGAAGCCGCCGGTGCCCAGGTCCGCCTGCGCCGCGCTGCCGAAACTGCGCCGCAGAGCGTCGTGGACAGCCAGGAACCCTGGAAGGCGAACCTGCAGGCCATGCAGGACATCCCGGCTGCGACCCCGGACGACATGGAGTGGGCAGACGGCTTCGTCTTCAGCTCGCCCACCCGATTCGGCGGGGCGGCCAGCCAGATGCGCGCCTTCATCGACACCCTCGGGGGGCTGTGGGCCAACGGGAAGCTCGCCGGCAAGACCTTCAGCGCCATGACCAGCGCCCAGAACCCCAACGGCGGCCAGGAAACCACGTTGCAGACCCTGTACGTCACCGCCATGCACTGGGGCGCGGTGCTGGTGCCACCCGGCTACACCCACCAGCACATCTTCGCCAGCGGCGGGAACCCCTACGGTGCCAGCGTGACGGCAAACGGCCAGCCTCTGAGCGACGAGGACCGCCACACCATCCGCCATCAGGTGAACCGGCAGGTCGAACTCACCCGCAAACTCCTGAGCTGAGCGAGAGGCAGAAGTCTGGCGCTCGCTGATCGTTCGCCGATCAGTGCCCTCGGCACCGTTTCTGTCCTTCAACGTGTCAGTTGCCGTGTCCGACGGCCAACGGTGCGGGCAGCAGCGCCTCGGCCTGCGCCGCCGGCAGAGGCCGGCTGAACAGGTACCCCTGACCCAGGTCGCAGTGCAGGGCCCAGAGGGTGTCGCGCTGCCAGGCCTCCTCGACCCCTTCGGCCACCACGCGGACGCCCTGGTCGTGCGCCAGCGTCACGATGGCCCGCACGAAGCCGTCCCCGCCGTCCCCCAGGATGGACACGAACGACCGGTCGATCTTCAGGACGTCCACCGGCAGCTGCCGCAGGTAACTCAGGCTGGAGTACCCGGTGCCGAAGTCGTCCAGCGCGATCCGCACGCCCAGGGCCCGCAGGTCCCGCATCTTCTGCGCGGAGACGGCCGCGTCCTGAATCAGGGTGCTTTCGGTGAGTTCCAGGACCAGCGCCTCCCCGGGAACGCCGTGCCGCTCCAGGGCGGCGGTGACCTGATCCACGAAGGCGCTCAGCCCGAACTGCGACGCCGAGACGTTCACAGACACCGTCAGGTCCGGGTGCTGCCCGCCGCGCCGCCACTCGGCGACCTGCTGCACGGCCCTGGACAGCACCCACGCGCCGAGCTCCGGCATCATGGCGCGCTCCTCGGCGAGCTTCACCACGGTCAGCGGCGGGACCGGCCCGAGGAGCGGGGAGTGCCAGCGAAGCAGCGCCTCGAACCCCACCAGATGGCCCCCCGCCAGGGACACGATGGGCTGGTAGTGCAGGTCGAGCGCGCCGTCCCGCAGCGCCTCGCGCAGGTGCGATTCCAGCTGCACCTGTTCACGCTGCGCGGCATGATCCTGCGCGTCGTAGAAGCGGTAGACGTTCTTGCCGGCGGCCTTGGCGCGGTACATGGCGAGGTCCGCCTGGTGCAGGGCGGTGGCGGCGTCGGCGCTGTCGGCGGGGCACACGGCGATGCCCACGCTGGCCGTCACGTGGAAGGTCGCTCGGCCGAACCGGACGGGCTGCGCGACGGCCGTGAGCAGCCGCTGAGCCACCTGCGTGAGCTGCCGGGTGTCGCGGACGGTCATGGTCAGCACGAACTCGTCCCCGCCGAACCGGGCGACGTCGTCCGAGGCGCGCGTGCTGGCCCGCAGCCGCTCGGCGATGTGCCGCAGCACCTCGTCCCCGGCCGCGTGCCCGTAGGCGTCATTCACGTACTTCATGCGGTCCAGGTCCATGAACATGACGCCCACCAGCAGCCCCTGGCGCTCGGCCGCCCCGATGCGCCGGTCGAGTTCCGCGTGCAGGGAACTGCGGTTGAGCAGGCCCGTCAGGGCGTCATGCCCGGCCTGAAAGGCCAGGGAGCGGGCCAGCCGGCCGTTGTCGAGCACCGCCAGCAGCTGCCGAAGGAACAGCAGCACGAACGCCGCGGTGACGAGCGGTCCGGGCAGCGGGTCGCGGCCCTGGGCGAGCAGGAACACGGCGTACGACAGGGTCAGGGCCATGGTCGGCAGGAGAATGTTCAGCCGGTGCCGGCGCTGCAGCGGCAGGGACCACGCGGTGGGCGCCGTGCCGCCCGGCGCGGCGAGCCGCACGTAGGCGGCCGTGCCGAAGGCCGTGAAGGCCAGCGTCCACAGCAGGTCCAGCGGGGTGCCGAGGTGGTACAGTCCCTGCGCCGCCTGGTGCGCGTACAGGCTGTGCGCGGCGAACAGACCGGCCAGCCCGCCGCCTATGAGCCCGAGTTGCGCGCGGTCCAGGCCGCGCGGCCGCCATACCGCCATGGACAGCACCAGGGCGAGCAGCCCCAGGTCCGAAACGGGATACGCGACAGCGACCGCCAAGGCGAAGGGCGTCGCGGCGTACGCGTCGAGAATGCGCTGCACTGAGAAATGCCAGATCAGGGAGCCGATGGCCGTGATGATGATTGCCACGTCGAGGAGGAAACTCAGGGCCAGCGTCCGTGACGGCGCGGGCTGCCAGACGTGCAGCACGCCCAGCAGGAAGCAGGGGGCCAGCAGCAGGTACCCGACGTCCGCCGCGGAGGGGAAGGTGGACGCTCCGGTCAGGTCCAGCCAGGTGTACAGGCCCTGCCCGGCGGCCCAGAACAGCAGCCCGGCGGTGAAGAAGGCCCAGGCGCGCCGGGCCTGCCCGCTCAGGCGGGTGGAGAGTGTCCAGGCGAGCGCGGCGGCCAGCAGACTGGGCGGAAAGAAGCTGAGGTTGCCCAGCACCGCCTGCCAGGCCCGGGGGGGCGCGCCGGCAAGCACCCAGGTGACGTGCACGGTCAGTGAGACGAGCAGCAGGATGAAGAGCGTGGTGGGGCGTTGGGTGCGGTTCACGGGTTCCTCCACCGGGTGTGGTTGCGGCTCATGATGCGGTGGGTTCCCTCTCCGAAGTCTGACCGTCCGGGTGAGCTGGTTGAATGAGCGTGAACGCATTAGGAATATATCGAAGTGAGGTGGGCCTTCCAGGCTTGTCCACAGCCTCTAAGCTGAGCGTGAGAGCCGCCCTTGACTAGCGCCCGGAGGGCTTTGCAAAAGTCCTGTAGGGCGCAGAATGGAATATATCGAACAAACAGGATGTCGGAGAATCGCCTCCCCTGCTGTCTCTCGTGGTTGAATTTCCCTCCTACGCCGACGTCCTCGGCGGAGCCCCGCACTGGATGCGTGTGTCTTTCCTCATGCTTGTGCCCGTGCTAGGGCATGAAGAAAAAGTCCCGTCGCGCGGAGCAGAACGATGAGATGTGGGAAGGCAGAGGAGCCCAGTCGAGCGGAAGCATTCGCTTGTATATATTCTTACAGTCTACTAGCGGAAAGGGGTTTGCTTGGATCGAAAGCGTTGTTTGGGTGGTGATCTGCCGTATCGGCTCTTGTGAATCAGGCACGCCAATCCAACCTT
The DNA here is from genome assembly GCF_003444775.1 of Deinococcus ficus. Classification (NCBI taxonomy): domain Bacteria; kingdom Thermotogati; phylum Deinococcota; class Deinococci; order Deinococcales; family Deinococcaceae; genus Deinococcus; species Deinococcus ficus. The sequence goes on from NZ_CP021083.1 coordinate 87,685, forward strand.
CAATAAGACGAAATTGATTCGCCGAATTCTGCTATTTACAGAACAATAATTCTCGCCTAGAGTAATGGTGAAAACCGCACACTCCCCGACGAGGTTCCCATGTTCATCGAAACGAAAATCGTAGGCCGCCGCACCCCGTTCGAGCGCCGCCCCATCGACTGCCCACCAGGCCCCCACACCCTCGGGGAGCTCATCGGGCACCTCGTCGCCCACGAGGTCGCCGCCTACCATGAACGCCAGGACAGCCACAGCGCGCTGCGCGTCATGACCGAGCAGCAGCTTCAGGACGGTGCCGCGCAGGGCCGCATCCAGCTCGCCCCCCAGGAAAAAAGCGGCACGGTCACCGTCGAGGACGCCACGCACACCGCGCTGCGCGCCTTCCAGGATGGGCTGTACTACGTCTTCGTGGACGACCAGCAGATCGAGCAGCTCGACCACGTTGTCACGCTGCGCGCCGACAGCACCCTGCTCCTGCTGCGCCTCACGGCCCTGGCGGGCGGCTGAGCATGGACGCCACCGAATACTTCCGGGCGTTCGAGCAGCCCTGGCAGCCTGCCCTCGACGCCCGCCTCGCCGCCACGACCAGCCCCGCCGCCGACTGGGTCCGGGCGCGCCTGACCGAACCGTCCAACTGGCGGGAGCGGCAGGCGCAGGAACAGGCGTTCGCGGCCGCCCTCGCCCAGGCCAGTGACGTGGAACTCAAGGACCTGACCGGGCTGCTGTTCCCGCAGTTCCCGGACCTGGCCGCCCGCGCCTACCGGTCCTACCTGACGCAGCGGCCCTACACCAGCGGGCTGCTGCGCCGCGCGTTCCGGTCCGCCGGGGAGGCCCCAGATACCGCGGCCGCCGCGGGCTGGCTGTGGAATCTGTGGCAGGCACTCCGGGCCTACCCGCAGGACGTCACCTGGGTGGCCGAGTCCGCCGGGCTGCTCTCCCCCTGGGAGAGTCAGGTGACCGGCGCGCTGCTGGCGCAGGCCGTCAGCGACGGGCACACCGGGGTGTTCGAGGTGCTGCGCGACACGGCCGCCACCGTGCACCCGGTCGGCCGGATGGGCCGGCACGTCCCCGCCGCCCTGCTCGGCAGCAGCCGACCGGAGGCCTGGGCGCTGGCGCGGCAGCTGCTGCTCGCCGCGCAGCGGCAGGAGGGCCTGCGGCAGGTGATCATGGAAACGGTGGACGAGGCGCACCCGGACGCCTTCCCGCTGTTCCTGCGCACCGTGCTGGACGAGGACCTGCTGCGCTTCGCCGCGGTGCTCCGCGCGGCCGGCGTGTGGTTCGGGCTGGGGTATGACGTCACCGACACGAAAACCGTCCGCCGGCTGCTGGGCACGGCCCTGGAGTACCTGGACGACCCGGCGCAGGCCCAGGCGGCCGTGGCGGGCGCGCCCGGCGTGCCGGCGTACCTGGCGCTGTTCACGCTGGGCATGACCGACGCCGGGCAGGCCGGCCGTCTGGCCCGGCCGCTGCTGACCGACGCGGACCCGGAGCGCCGTATGGCCGCCGCGCAGTTCCTGAACGCCGCGGGGCTGCTCAAGCGGGAGGACCACGCCACGCTGCTGCGCGACCCGGACCTGCGGCTCGGGGCGCTCAGCGCGCAGCACGCGCCTTCCCCGTACCACGCCCACCACGCGCAGCATGCCAGCGACGCCCTGATGGGCTTCGAGGACCTCGCCGGGTACGCCCGGCGCCTGCCGGAGCAGGCACGGCACGCGCCGCTGCTGTTCCCCTGGCTGGGGCAGGTGCCGGCGCGCGGCAGCGTGACCGACCGCCTGACCGGCCTGCTGGACACGTCGGAGGTCCTGCGGGTCGCGCCGCACGTGAGCGAGATGACCTCCACCGGGAAAAGCACCCTGCTCACGGTCCTGAAACGCGCCCTGAGCACTCCCGAGGTGGACGGAGCGCTGGCCGCCGGCGCACGGGACCTGGTGATCACCCTGCTGCAGGACCGCAGCAGCAGCGTGTCGCAGGAGGCCGTCTCGGTCATCCGGGCCGCGCGGCTGGAGCCCAGCGAGGCCGACACGCAGATCCTGCTGACGCTGCTGCGCCGTAAATCCGCGGACCTGCGGCGCGGCCTGATCCGCCTGCTCGCGCAGGACCCCGACCGGGCGCAGCGCAGTGCCCTGGCGCTGCTCGCCTCCGGCAGCACCGAGCAGCGCCAGGCAGGCCTGAGCCTGCTCGACGCGGTCGGCCTGGCCCCCCCAGCGGACTTCCAGGCGAAGAACGTCACCGAGCAGACCCTGCTGGACAAACTCGTCTCCCCGCAGAGCACGCTGAGTCTGAAGGATGGCCTGGGTCTGTTCGACCCGGCCGACCTCGCACGGCCCGGCCCGCTGACCCGCCGGGACCGCGATTACCCGCGGGACGTGCAGCGCGGCGCGGCGCTGCTGCAGGCCCTGAACGACCTGATCGAGCAGCGCCGCGAGACGCCCCTGACAGCGCACGGGTATGACGGCCCGCAGACCGTGCTGCTGATGAACGTCTCCCCCTACCTGCTGCGGGCCCACGCAGACACGCCGATGCCGCTGGCCGACCTGTGGGACGGCTGGTGGACGGCGAGGCCGGCCGCGCAGGACGGCGACCTCACCCGCCTGCAGTGGGCGCTGCACCACCACGTGAACCGCGCCGACACGACCGACACGGAACTGAATGAGGAACTCGGGGAGCAGCCGGCCCTGGAGGGGCTCCTCAGCGCGGCGGAGGCGGAACTCGCCGCGCCCGCCGACGCGGACGAACCGGCCCGGCTGAGCGAAGCGACGCGGGACGCCCTGCGCGCGCAGCTCACCCGCAGCACCGTGGAGCGCACGCTGGGGCCACGGGTGACCCTCAGTCTGCCGTGGCACGCCCTGCTCGCGCCGGTCGTGGCGTACCTCGCCGCGCGTCACCGCACCGCAGCCGACCGCGCCCTGCAACTGGATGCCTGGGAGACGGCCCTGACCTTCCTGCCGCTGAATGTCCCGATGCTCGTGTCGCAGCGGTACAGCTGGCGGCAGGAGGACCCCCGCGACCTGCTGGACGGCCTGCGCTGCGAGCACTGGTCGGACCTCACTCCGGTGCAGTTCCGTCAGTACTGGAACACGCTGCTGCACGAGAACACGGCCTTCCCGGCCCTGCCGGCCTGGCAGCCGCCCACCGGCGCCCTGCTGCGCGCCGTGCAGGAGGGCCTGGCCGGCCGCGCCGACCTCCTCAACCAGCTGATCGGCCCCCGGCCCGGGGACGCGTACCCCTCGCACGCCTTCCGCGACCTGGAGCAGGCCACCGCCCGCACGCCCGCCGCGGACCGGCCCACCTCCCCGGACTGGGAGGCGGCAGCGCACGCCGTGCGGGACCGGGTGCTGGAGACCGAACTGCAGCGCGGGGACCTGGAAACCCCCGCGACCGCGCCCGCGCTGGCCCTGTCCAGCGTGCACGGCGCGGACGTGGCGCTGCGCCTGCTGGCCGGCCTGGGCCGCAACCCCCTCAAGCGCGGGTACCAGGGCAGCAGCCAGAGCCGGGACGCGACCTTCAGCCACCTGCTGCGCGTCTCCTACCCCGCCCCCACCGACACCGCCGCCAGCGTCGGGGCACTGGCGCGCACGCTCGGGCTCAGCGAGGGGCGGCTGCTGGACCTGGCGGTGTTCGCGCCGCAGTGGGCGAACCTGATCGCCGGCACGCTCGGCTGGAAGGGCCTGACGGACGGCGTGTACTGGCTGCACGCCCACACCAAGGACTCGCACTGGAGCGTGCCGCAGGAAGTCCGGGACGCCTGGGAGGGCGAGATCAGCGGACGCACGCCCCTGAAAGCCGCCGACCTCACCGAGGGGGCCGTGGACGTCGCGTGGTTCCACCGCACGTACCGCGCCCTGGGCCGGGCGCGCTTCCAGACGCTGCTCGAAGCGTCGCGCTATGCGTCGTCCGGCGCGGGACACAAACGCGCCGAACTGTTCGCCGCCGCGATTCTCGGCGAGGTCACGGAGGCCGAACTGCTCGGCCGCATCCGCGAAAAGCGCAACCAGGACGCCGTGCGGTCCCTGGGCCTGCTGCCGCTGGGCCGCGGACGCAAGGCCCAGCAGACCCTGGAAGCCCGTTATCGCGTGCTTGCGCAGTTCCGGCGTGAGGCGCGGCAGTTCGGCGCGCAGCGGCAGGCCAGTGACCGGCTCGCGGCGGACATCGGCATGCAGAACCTCGCCCGCACCGCCGGGTACGCCGACCCGCAGCGCCTGATGTGGGCCATGGAGGCCCGCACCGCGCCGGACTGGCAGGCGGCCGTGACCGTGGACGGCGTGACCGTCCAGGCGCACGTGAACGCCGCGGGCGAGGCGGCCCTGACCGTCACCCGCGGCGAGAAGGCCCTCAAGGCCCTTCCACCCGCCCTGCGCAAGCACCCGGAAGTCACCGCGCTGAGAGAAGCGGTCAAGGAACTGGACGCCACCCGCCGCCGCATGCGCCTCGCGCTGGAAGAAGCCATGGTGCGCGGCGACCTCTTCCAGCCGCAGGAACTCCGGGACCTCTCGCGCCACCCGGTCATCGCGCCCATGCTGCGGGACCTCGTGTGGGTCATGAACGAGCAGCAGCTCGGCTACTGGGAAGAGGATACGCTGCGCACCCTGGACGGCCCGGTGCCCATCACGGACCAGGCGCTGCGCGTCGCCCACCCGCACGACCTGTTCACGGGCGGCCAGTGGCGCGCCCACCAGGCCGACCTGCTGGACCGTCAGGTCACGCAGCCGTTCAAGCAGGTGTTCCGCGAGTACTACCCCATCACGCCCGCCGAGCAGGGCGCCCAGCGCAGCGCGCGTTACGCCGGGCATCACGTGCAGCCCGGCAAGGCCGCCGCCCTGCTCAAGGCCCGCGGCTGGGTCAGCGTGCCCGGCGAAGGCACCCGCAAGACCGATCACCGCGAGGGCATCACCGCCTGGCTGGACGACAGCCTCGGATACGGCACGCCCAACGAGGTCGAGGGCATGCCCCTGCACGCCGCCGGCTTCATCCGCCGGGACGAATGGACGCCCATGCCGCTGGCCGAGGTGCCCCCGAGGCTGTTCAGCGAGACCATGCGGGACCTGGACCTGGTGGTCAGCGTCGCGCACGTGGGCGGCGTGGACCCCGAAGCGTCCCAGAGCACCGTGGAGATGCGCGAGAGCCTTCTGCGGGAGACGCTGCGCCTCCTCAAACTCGGGAACGTGCGCCTGGAGCACCAGCACGCCCTGATCGACGGAGCGTACAGCCGGTACACCGTTCACCTCGGCAGCGGGACCGTGCACCGGCAGCCCGGCGGGTTCCTGTGCATCGTTCCCGTGCACAACGCCCAGCAGGGCCGGGTGTTCCTGCCGTTCGCCGACCCGGACCCCCGCACGGCCGAGGTGGTCAGCAAGGTCCTGCTGCTCGCCGAGGACCGCAAGATCCAGGACCCCACGATTCTCGAACAGCTCCGTTGAAAGGACGGTAAGACAGAGGAACAGGTTTGGCACATGACCACCTGTTCCTCTGTCCTGCGCGCATAACTAGACCGTTTCCAGCGGCTGCCCACCGTGTAGCTCCACCGGGGCTTGTTTGGATATATTCGGAATGTTGGGGAACCCAGCTGCGGCGGACGCAGCCAGGGTCTCCATTTTCAGACCCTTCAGCCTGGGCATCCGGCGGGGCGAAACAGACTCATTCCCCGCCGTTCTCCCCTGCTCTCAGACGAGTTCCATGCCCTCCACCGGGCCGCGCGTCAGGGTTCGGAGCGCGCGGGTGCTGAGCCACACGCTCTTCACCCGGCTGCCCTGACGCACGGTCTTCTTCTGCAGGTTGGCCTTCTGGGTGCGGCGGGTCACGCCGGTGACCTTGCGGCCCACGCCGCCCTCGGCCCGGGCCCGGCCGCGGCGCCGCACGCGCCGCACCACCCGCGTGCCCCGGCCCGTCAGGGCGCACACGCGGCTCACGCCCCCACCCCGGCGGGCTGGCGGGCGCCGTCCAGCAGGGCCTGCAGGGCGACCGGGTCGAGCTGCTGCCCGATAAACACGATCTCCGTGAAGGCCTGCTCCGGGTCGTGCCAGGTGCCGGCCTGTTCCAGCACCAGCTGCCGCCCCGTGTGGTTCCAGAGGGTGGCGAGGCCGTCGCCGAGGTTCACCCAACCCTTGCTGCGGATGACGCTGCGCGGCAGCCCGGCGGTGAGCGCCTCCTGGAAGCGCGCGGCGTCCAGGGGCCGGTCGCTGCGGTAGATGAAGGTACCCAGGCCGAACTCCACGCTCTCGGGAACGTGTTCGCGCTCCAGTTCCTCCTGCCAGGCGTCGAGCTGCATGCTGGCGTCCATGTCGAACAGGCCGACGTCCAGCAGCTGATCGGCGGGCAGCTGGCCCTTTACGGCTTCCAGCACGCGGGCACGCGGGTTGGTGATGCGCAGCAGGTCGCGCAGGCGGGTCAGGTCGGCGGGCTGTGCGAGGTCCGCCTTGTTCAGGACCACGATGTCCGCGAATTCCAGCTGTTCGGCGAGCAGTTCCCCGAAGCCGCGGCCCTGCCCGCCGTCCTCGGGGGCGTCGTCCGGCAGGGTGTCCGGGGAGTTCCACAGGTCGAAGAACTGGGCGCTGTCCACCACGGTGATCATGGCGTCCACGTGCACGCGGCCGATCAGGTTGGGGATGGGCGGCTGGCCGGGTTCAGGATCGAGGTCGAGGTCCTCGGGGGTCAGGCAGAAGCTCTGCGCGATGGGGAGGGGTTCGCCGATGCCGGTGGATTCGATCAGGATGGCGTCCAGTTCCCTGGTTTCGAGCAGGTCGTGCACGGCGTGGAGCAGGTCGCCGCGCAGGGTGCAGCAGATGCAGCCGTTGCTGAGTTCGATGGTGTCCTCGGTGGTGCTGACGACGAGGCCGGCGTCGATGTTCACGGCGCCGAACTCGTTGACGATCACGGCCACGCGTCGGCCGGCTTGCTGGCCGAGCAGGTGGTTGAGGAGGGTGGTTTTGCCGGCGCCGAGGAAGCCGCACAGGACGGTGATGGGAATGGAGGAGTTCGCCTTCATTTGATAATGATAAGGCATTATCAAGAAATGGCAAGGGGAACGGGTAGTCCGACCCTCGCCGCCTACCGGCTGCCCTGCTTGTCGCGGTACATCGCGTCGTCCGCCTCCCGCAGCATCACCTCACCGGTCACGTCCCCGTCCCGCAGGGCCGCCACACCCACGTTCAGCTCGATCGGCTGCCCCGCCACGTCCGTTCCCCGCATCGCCGCGCGCAGCCGCTCGCGCACCACCCGCGCGCCCGCCAGATCCGTCTCCGGCAGCAGCACCGCGAACTCGTCCCCGCCCCAGCGGAACACCTCCAGCGCCCCGCCCTGCCCGGCCGGCGCGTCCCGGCCCGCCGGGCGGAACACCACGTCACTCACCCGCAGCTCGCGCAGCAGCACCTCCCCCACCTGCATCAGCGCCTGATCCCCGACCAGATGCCCGTGGGTGTCGTTCACGGCCTTGAAGGCCCGGATGTCCGCCACCAGCAGCGACAGCGGCAGGGCGTGCCTCCGCGCCCGCGCCAGTTCCCGCGTCAGCGACTCCGTGAACGCCCGGCGGTTCTGCAATCCCGTCAGCACGTCCGTGCGGGCCGCGGCGTGCACCTGGGCCCGCATGCGCGCCTCGTGCAGCAGCAGCGCCGCCTGCCGCGCGAACGACTGCGCCAGGTCGATGGACTCCCGGTCGAACGCCTCGGGATCCGTCATGGAGTCCACGTTCAGGAAGGCGTACACCTCGCCCTGATACAGGATCGGCACCCCGATGTTCGCCTGGATCCCCGCCACGCTGGGCAGCGGCGCGTTGACCCGCTCACCGTGCAGATCGTACCCGGTGCCGTGCGCCGCGAGCAGGCCGCGGGACTGCACGCGGGGCACACCGCGGTGCCACGCCTCCTCCCCCAGCCCGTACCACTGGTCCCGGGTGTGCCCCACCGGGAACGTCACCTCACTCAACTCCGTCTCGTCGAACGTCACGCTCGCCGCGTACCGGAACACGCCCCCCTCCCGGATCAGCAAAGACCCGCACTCCGCCCCCGGAATCGTCGCCAGCGCCCGTTCCAGCAGCGGCTGGTAGGCGTCCTCCAGTTCACCGCCGAGCAGTTCGGCGTGCAGGACCTGCAGGCTGCGGGTGTACCGCACCGCCTGGAGCCGCTCGACTTCCAGCCCCAGCTGATGCCCCAGCTGACGCAGCAACGCCCGGTCGGCGTCCGGCCACGCGCGGTCCGAGGTGCCGGCGTCCAGCCAGAAGGCCGCGCGCGGCCGGTACTTGCCGCCCAGCGGCAGCAGCACGCCGTCCGGCCGGAAACTCACCTCCCCGGCGCGGATCACGGCGACGTCCTCCGGCGTGAAGGCCGGCACGACCGGCTTCCCGGCGTCCCAGTGCGGCACGCGCCGCAGCGCCCCGCCCGCCACGCCCAGACCGGCCAGACCGCGCACCTCGAAGATCCGGCACAGCTCCTCCGCGAACGTGGACAGCGACGGGTTCTCCTCGTCCCGGCGGGCGAACTGCTCGGCCAGGCCGTTCACGCGGGCCTGCCGGTCCAGGGTGACCAGCCGGGCGTGCAGATTGTTCACCAGCTGCAGGAACACCGCCTGGTCAGCGGGCAGTTCGGCCGCCCCAGTCGGCCGCAGGATGGGCCCGCTGCCGTCCGGGGAGAGGGTGAAGGGCAGGGCCGGGTCGTCGGCCAGCATGGCCCGCAACCGGTCACGGAAGGCCCCGAGGGAGACGCATTCGCTCAGGGAGGCACTCAGGTGGAAGAGGGGGGTCATGCGGCACTTCACCTCACAGGAATGGAACGTGGCCCCAGCCTACCGCCCCCGTCTGACAGAGGCCTGAACGCCCCGCTCGAGTGCGCCGGTGAAGCCCCCTGCCAGGTCGCCGCTTCAACCGCCGTGAAGGGAGCGCCGGGCGTCCTCGAGGTGCCGGCGCTCCTGGCGCGCGGCGTCCAGTTCCCCGCGCGCCTCGTGCCACTGCACGAGCTTCTCGCGGCTGTCGAGGTCCAGCGGATCGGCGGTGATCAGCAGCCGCAGCGCGTCGCGCCGGCGCGGGTCGGCGCCCGCCTGCGCCTCGGCGTGCGAGCGCAGCGCGTCATGCAGCACGCGCTCCACCTGCGCGCGTTCCTCCGCGAGCTCGTGCGGCAGTTCCGGCAGCACGAGCAGCGGCGCCGTGAGCGGGTGAAGCAGGCGTTCGAGCCGCGCGCGGTCCTGCCGGCCCAGCGCGTCCCGCAGGTCGGCCAGGTCGCTCTCCACCGGGAACAGCAGCGTCAGCACGCCGCGCTCCGAGCTGATCAGCGGCGTGCCGAACAGCGCCCGCAGGTGGTACAGCGCGGTCTGCAGGCTCGCCAGGGGGTTCTTCGCGTCGGGCCAGAAGCGTTCGGCCAGCGCCTCCCGCGGCTGGGGGCCGCCCGCCAGCGCCAGGGTCAGCAGCAGCGCGGCGCTCTTGCGGGTGGGAAAGTCTGCCAGGCCGTAGGTCCGCCCGGCGTGCTGCACCTGCAGCGGCCCGACCGTCTGCACGCGCAGCGGGAACAGTTCCCGCGTCGGCGCGCCGGGCGTGCCCGCGAGCAGGGCCGTGGCCGCCCGGGCGTGCAGGAGCGTGCGCAGGCCGTGCGCGCGGATCAGCGTGAGCGCCTCCTGCAGGTCCGCCTCGCCGCCGCGCGCGAGCAGGGCCGTGGCGAGTTCCAGCCGGGCCTCCTCCTGCCGGGCCGCCTCAATTACGGCGTCCAGCTCCTGCGCACCCTGCAGGGCCGCTTCCAGGTCGGCGCGCAGGCCCAGCGACCCGGCCTCGGCCAGCGCCCCGGCAGCCTGCTCGACGTTTCCCAGTTCACGGTGCGCGCGGGCCCGCAGCAGCGCCGTCTCAGCCTGCAAGGAGGGGTCCTCGGACCGGGGGCCGCTCAGCAGGTCCAGGGCCCCCTCGGTGCGCCCGGCGTTCAGGGCCAGCAGCGCCCGCAGGCGCCGCACCCAGCCGTCCAGGGCGTCCTGATCCGTCACGGTGCCGAGCAGTGTCTCGGCGGCCGCCTCGTCGCCTAGCATGGCGTGCACCTCCGCCAGGTTCAGGCGGGCCAGGGCCGCCTCCCGCGGCCGGTCGGCGAGCAGCGCGGCCGCCTGCGCGTACGGCCCGGTCGCCTCGCGCAGCAGGCCCCGCCCGAACTGCAGGCCGCCCAGCGCCCCCAGGCTGCGCGCCTCGCGTTCGGCGTCGCCCAGCGCCCGGAACACGGTCGTGGCGCGCCGCAGGCTCTGCTCGGCCTCGGCGTGCCGGCCCGTCTGGATCAGCAGCTGCGCGCGGTTGTGGTGCGCCTCGCCGGCTGTCAGGCTGCTCCCCTGCGTGGCCGATTCGAAATCCGCCAGGGCGCCCGGCGCGTCCCCGCGCATGGCACGCACGACCCCGCGGGCGTTGGCGACCACGCCTCGCAGTGGGTCGCCGGGGGAGGCGTCCAGGCCGGTCAGGGCCGCGTTGTACAGCTCCAGGGCGCCGTCCGGGTCGCGGGCGCTGCGGGCCAGCAGGCCCGCCAGATACTGCGCGGGCGGCGTGGCCCGCAGGGCCGGCGGAACACGTTGCAGGGCGGCGCGCAGCGAGGCCTCGCCCTGCGCCACGCGGGCGGTGCGGGCCAGCAGCCGCAGAGCGTCTTCCCAGGCGCCGGCCTGCTCCAGAGCCTCCAGTGCGGCCGCGTCGTGCCCGGCGAGTTCCAGCGCGTGGGCGGCGGCCTGGGCAGCGGCCCGCTCCGGGAGGGGATTCAGGACCCGGCGGAGCAGCCCGGGCAGCTGCCAGACCGGTTCCGGACCCGGGTGGTCCAGGCCGTCCGGGAGCAACCACCCGCCGTCCAGAAGAGCCTGCACGCTGGCCGGGTCCACGCTCAGCGCCGAAACGACCGAGGGGGTCAGCAGGGGGCTGGCCGCGAGGCGACAGGCAGCGGCTTCCAGCAATTCCGGCGGCCACGCGGGGGCCAGCACGGCGCGCGTGGCCGGGGCGTGCCGCAGGGCGGCCAGGACGGCGTGCGGTTCGGCGGCCGGGTCCGGGGAACTCGCCTGGAGGGCGGCGAGGTCGTCCGGCCAGCCGCCCAGGGCGCGCAGCAGGTCGCTCCGGGTTGCCGGGGGCAGGTGCGGCAGTGCGGCCGCCCAGTCGTCCGGGCTGAAACGCACGTCTGCGGGCGAGAGCACCAGCGCCTCGGCGGCGTGCCCGGCCGGCAGGGCGCGCAGGTCGGTCAGGGTGGCCGGGCACCACAGCCAGCCACGCGCATCCTCCGGAGGCGGGGCTGGGAGGTCCGGCCAGCCGCGCGCCGCGGCCCAGGCCCTCAGGGCGCCGCGGGTCACGCCGGGCAGCACCGGGGCGACCACGCCGCGCTGCTGCACGTTCAGGCGGTCCACCAGCCGGGGCGGAAGGGGGCCCATCCCGGCAGTATAGGCCGGCCAGCGCGGGCCACCCGAACCGGGAGAAGTCCGCCGCCGGCCTTCATGGGGTGTTAGGACTCGGGGCCTCTCCCCTTTTCGGGGGGAGCCGATGGTGTGTTTTTTGAGTTTTTTTTGAGGCCCGGCTGGTTGAATACCTGTACTCACATCACCGCGTCTTCCCGCTTCACCCGACGATCCCGCCGCCCCGCCCGGAGGCGCCTGTTCCCGTATTTCCCACTGTCAGGAGACCCGATGAAACACCTCAGCGCCCTTACCCTCAGCCTCAGTGTCCTGCTCGCGTCCTGCGGCCAGACTGTCCCCCAGGTGCGCGACGCCGGCGCGGCCCTCGGCGCCCAGGGCCGCAAGACGACCCCGACCACCACCGCCCCCAGCGCCTGCCAGGCGCTGTACGCCAGCGGCACCAGCAGCGTGCAGGTGGACGGCAGCCTGCGCTACGGCCAGATCGGCACGCTGATCCTGTCCTTCGCGGACGACGCCAGCAAGGGCCGCGCCGTGGACTGGATGGACAGCAACCTGCCCGTGGACCTCGGCAAGGGCCTGGGGGCGCTGAGCGTGCTGCCCATGGTGGCCGTGACCCTGCCCGTCACGCCTGAACTCGTGCAGAGCCTCCAGGCCAACCTCAGCGGCCTGCAGTCCATCTACCAGGACGCCCCGCTGCGCTTCTCGCTGGCCGAGAGCGTCAAGTACATCGGCGCGGACACCGCCCGCGAGATCTACAGCGTCACCGGCAAGGGCGTCGGGGTGGGCATCATCGACTCCGGCGTGGACGCGCTGCACGCCGACCTCGACCACACCGCCCGGAATGTGAAGGTGGTCGGGCCGGTCACCGACACGCCCGTCGGCGGGTACCTGTACGCCGAACTGCCGGACACCGACACCACCAGCGGGCACGGCACGCACGTCGCCAGCACCATCGGCGGCAGCGGCGAGGCCTCGGCGGGCAGCGCCCGGATGCGGCAGGGCGTGGCGCCCGGCGCGACCCTGGTCGGCGTCGGCACCGGAGAGGGCATCAGCATCCTGTACGCGCTGCAGGGCTTCGACTACCTGATGAAACCCGAGGTGCGCGACGCGTTCAACATCCGCGTGATCAGCAACTCCTGGGGCACCACCGGCGAGTTCGCGCCGTACAACCCCATCAGCCTGGCCGCCAAACGCGCCTACGACGCCGGGATTATCGTGACCTTCGCCGCCGGCAACGAGGGCCCGGACGCGAACACCCTCAACCCGTACTCCGCCAGCCCCTGTGTGATCAGCGTCGCGGCCGGCGACAAGCAGGGCAACCTCGCGGACTTCAGCAGCCGCGGCCGGGCCGGCGACGCGAACGTCCGCCCGGACGTGACCGCCCCCGGCGTGGACATCAGCGCCGCCCGCGCCACCACCGGCGTGGCCGCCACCACCGTGCCCGACACGGACAACCCGCTGTACGCCACCATCAGCGGCACCAGCATGGCCACCCCGCACATCAGCGGCGTCGTCGCGCTGATGCTCGAGGCGAACCCGGCCCTCACGATGGACGGCGTTCTGGACATCTTCAACAAGACCAGCCGCGCCATGTACTACACCACCGCGGCCGGGGCCACCGCGCAGCACGAGCCGTGGGAAGTCGGGGCCGGGTACGTGGACGCCGGCGCGGCCATCCGCGAGGCCGCCAGCCTGAACCGCAACCGCACCACGGTCACCACCACCGCCCTGCCCGGCTGGACGGGCACGGTCGCCCCCAGCGTCTGCGCCCCGCTGGTCAGCTGCGTGACCACCGCGCAGCACACCCATACGCTCAGCGTGCCGGCCGGCAGCAGCGCCCTGCGCGTCGTCACGGACTGGGGCAACCCCGCCTACGACCTGGACCTGGAGGTGTACAACCCGGCCGGGCAGCTCGTCGGGTCCAGCGCCCAGGGCACCAGCCAGAGCGAGGCCGTGACCATTCCCAGCCCGGTCGCCGGGAACTGGAAGGTGGTGCTCAAGGGCTACCTGAACGCCAGCGCCACGTACGCCGGCAGCGCCGAGGTGGACCAGATCGTCACCGTGAAGTAAATCCGCAAATGAAAGGCCGGCCCGGGCGCGTGCGGGCCGGCCTTCTTCCTTACCTCAGATGCCGCTGAGTCGCGCGCCCAGCGGCCGCCCGGCGTGCTTGTCGCGGTACATGTCGGCGTCCGCGGCGTGCAGCAGCGCCTGCCCGGTCAGGTCACCGGCGCCGAGCACGGCCACGCCGATGTTCAGCTCGAGCGGCCGGCCGGCCACGCGGATCTCGCGCATGGCGCGCCGCAGCCGCTCGCGCACCGCCTGCGCGCCGGCCCGGTCGGTGGCCGGGAGCAGAATGGCGAACTCGTCCCCGCCCCAGCGGAACACCTGCGACGCTGTCGGGTCAGCCGCCCCGTCACCCGGGGAAGCGACAGGGCCGGGCCGGAACACCGCGTCCGTGGCGCGCAGGGTGCGGTCCAGCACCGCCCCCACCTGCACGAGGGCGTCGTCGCCGGTGGCGTGCCCGTGGGTGTCGTTCACGGCCTTGAAAGCCCGGATGTCGGCCACCAGCAGCGACAGCGGCAGGGCGTGCCGCCGCGCCCGCGCCAGTTCCCGCGTCAGCGACTCCGTGAACGCCCGGCGATTCTGCAACCCCGTCAGCACGTCCGTGCGGGCGGCCACCTGCACCTGGGCGCGCAGGTGCGCCTCGTGCAGCAGGAGTGCGGCCTGCACGCCGAAGGACCGGGCCAGGTTCACGGAGTCTTCCGCGAAGGCGTCCGGGTCGGTGAGCGAGTCGATGTTCAGGAAGGCGTACACCTCGCCCTGGTACAGGATCGGCACCCCGATGTTCGCCTGGATGCCCGCCACGCTCGGGAGGAGGTCTTCGACCAGCGCGCCGCGGTACTGGTACCCGACGCCCTGCGCGGCCAACCGCCGGCTCGACTGGACGCGGGGCACGCCGCGGTGCCACGCCTCCTCCCCCAGCCCGTACCACTGGTCCCGCGTGTGATCCACCGGAAACGTCACCTCACTCAGTTCGGTCTCGTCGAACGTCACGCTCGCCGCGTACCGGAACACGCCTCCCTCCCGGATCAGCAAAGACCCGCACTCCGCCCCCGGAATCGTCGCCAGCGCCCGTTCCAGCAGCGGCTGGTAGGCCTGTTCGGGTTGCCCGCCCATCAGGTCCCGGTGCAGGGCCTGCAGGGTCTGGAGGTGCCGCAGCGCCTCGCCGCGTTCGTACTCCAGGCCGATCAGGTGCCCGAGCTGCCGCAGCAGGTCACGGTCGCTGCCGGACCAGGCGCGGCCCGGCGCGTCCAGCCAGAAGGCCGCGCGGGCCCGGAAGCGCCCCCCGATGGGCAGCAGGACGCCGCCGGCGCGAACGTCGGGCTCCCCGGCGCGCCCGGCCGCCACGTCGGCCGGGCCGAAGGCGGGGAGGCGCGGCGTGCCCGCATCCCAGGACGGCGCGCGCGTCAGGGCGCCGGACCGCAGGCGCAGGCCGCCCAGGCCGTCCAGCCCGAAAATCCGGCAGCATTCCCGCGAGTACGCGCCCAGGGAGGTGTCCGTCTCGTCCCGGCGGGTGAACTCGCGCGCCAGGCCATACACCTGCGCGTGCCGGTGCAGGTCGGCCAGCGTGCCGGAGAGGTTCGCCACGGTGCGGGCGAAGGCGTAGAAGGCCCCGGCGTCCTCACCATCGGATGCGCCGTGCCAGTGCAGGCCGAGCTCCGCGTCCAGGGTAACCGGCAATTCCGGGTGCGCCGCCAGGGCGCCCTGAAGCGCGGAGTGCAGGGCTTCCGGGGTGCGCCGGTCGCTCACGGCGGCCAGGATGCGCGCCAGCGTGGGGGCGGTCATGGCCGGTCACCGGGGTGCGGAGCGGCGTTCACAGTACCGGCAGGCTACGGGCGCGCGCCTGACGGGGCTGTCACTCCGGCAAGTCTAAGTGCAGGAAATCCTGAATTCTGCGCCGGACGGGCGGGAAGGCAGGGTACAGTGGGCGCACCTTCCGCCCCCCGCCGCCCAGGATCCAGGAGCTCATGACCTCGAAACGACGTTCCCCTGCGGCGCCGGCCGCGACGCCCGAACAGCTGCTCCAGCAGGCGCAGGCGCGCCTGACCGGCGCGCCGGATGCCGCGCTGCTCCTGGCGCGGGACGCGGCCGCCCTGGCCGACGCGGCCGGCGATCTGCACGCCCTGGCGCGCGCGCAGCTCCTGATCGGCCTGGGCCTGCACGCCGAGAGCCAGCTCCCCAAGGCGCAGGCGAGCCTGACGCGCGCCCAGGCGCTCGCCGCTCACCTGGACGACCCGGCGCTGGAGGCCTGGGCGGCCAGCGCGCTGGGCGTGGTGCTGGGCGAGGCCGGGGACGTGACCGGCGCGGCGGAGCGCCTGGAGGCGGCGGGGGCACTGGCGCGCGGCACCGGACAGGCGGACGTGCGCGCGCGCGTGCTGACCGCCCAGGGCCAGTTCCACCTCCTGCTTCAGGAGGCCCCGGCGGCCCTGGCGGCCTTCGACGAGGCGCTGGAGCTGCTGGCGGCCCCGGAAGGGCGGGGCGAGCGGACCGACGACGTCCCGGGGGACCGCCTGAGTGCAGCGCTGCACCGCGCCGGAACGCTGCTGGTCCTGAACCGGCAGGGGGAAGCCCTGCGCGAATTCGTGCGGCTGCTGGAGCAGGCGCGCCGGCTGACGCTGCCGCGGCTGGTGGCGGCCACCCAGGCGGGGCTGGCTCAGCTGCACATGGAACTGGGGCACCTGAACGAGGCCGAGCGGTTCAGTGACGCGGTGCTGCGCGCGGCGAGGCCCCCGCTGGACGCGCGGGTCGGCGCGCTGCTCACCCAGGCGCGCACGCTCTCCGCGAGGGGCATGGCCGACCGGGCCGTGCCGCTGCTGATCAGGGCGCAGACGCAGGCGGCGGAACTGCCCGCGCCGGACCGGGCGGCGGAGGCCCTGGAGGCCTTGAGTGCGGCGTACGAACAGCTGCAGCGGTGGCCGGAGGCGCTGGCGGCCGCGCGGGCCCATCAGGCGGCCGCCGCCGCGGCACAGTCGCGGGTGCTGGAGCAGCGCGCCCAGGTGGAGGTGTGGCGCGCCGGCTGGGAACACGAGGCGCAGCGCACGCAGCTGGAACGGGACCGGCTTGAGGCGCTGGACGCGGCGCAGGCCGAACTCCGGCAGGTGCGTGACCAGCTGGAGTTCGGGCTGACCCACGACCCCCTGACGGGCGTGCTCAACCGCGTGACGCTCGAACTGGAAGTCAACCGGCGGCTGCTCGACGACCCGGCCACGGCCTTCGAGATGCTGATCGTGCGCATCGAGCAGCTGCGCCCGGTCGTGGACGTCCTCGGTCTGGACGTCGGCGACGCGGCGCTGGTGAGCCTGGCGCGCCGGCTGGAGGCGCGCGTGCACGCGGAGGACGCGGATGGTCTGGTGGGCCGCTACGCGGAGCATGACTTCGCGGTGTTCCGCCGGGCGCCGTCCGTTGAGCGGGCCGTGCGGGCCGCAGCGGGCGCGCTGCTGGAGGACCTCGGGCGGCCGGTGCAGGCCGAGGGGCAGGCCCTGAACCTGCGGGCCAGCCTGGGCATCGCGCAGTACCCGCGGCACGGCGTGACCTTCGCGGAACTGGGCCAGCGGGCCGCGCTGGCCCTGCAGGACGCCGGGGAACGCTCCGCGCACCTCGGAGTGTACAGCGCCCGGATGGGCCGCCTGGCCCGCGAGCGGCTCACGATTCACCACTCGCTGCACGAGGCGCTGGACCGCGACGAGCTGCACCTGCATTACCAGCCGATCTTCGAACTGGAGGGCCTGACCCCGGTGGCGGTGGAGGCGCTGGCCCGCTGGACGCACCCGAAACTGGGTGAGGTGAGCCCGGCGCGGTTCGTGCCGGTCGCGGAGGCCAGCGACCTGATCTTCGACCTGGGTGCCTGGGTGATGCGGCGCGTGCACAAGGACCTGAGGCGCTTCCAGGGGGCGGCGCCGGGCCTGCAGGCGTCTGTGAACGTTTCGCCCCGGCAGTTCGGGTTTCAGGGGTACCCGGCGCAGGTGGCGGCGTGGCTGGCCGGCAGCGGCCTGCGGCCGGAGGACGTGATCCTGGAGGTGACCGAGGGCGCCATGGCCGAGGACGTGGCCCTCGAGCGGTACGCGGCGCTGCGGGAGACCGGCGTGCGGCTGGCGATCGACGACGTCGGGCAGGCATACTCCAGCCTCACGCGGCTGTATCAGGTGCAGGCGGACGTGCTGAAACTCGACCAGCGGCTGATCGAGCGGCTGGTGGCCGGCCCGGGGCAGCGGGACTCGCGCCGGCTGGTCGCGGCGCTCATCGAGTTCGGGCTGGGGTCCGGCATGCGGATCGTGGCGGAGGGCGTGGAGTCGGAGGCGCAGCTGGCCGCGCTGCGGGAGATGGGGTGCACGCACGCGCAGGGGTACCTGCTGTCACGGCCGCTGCCGAACGCGTCGGTCACGAAACTCCTCAAGGGCCGCGCTGGGGCCGGCGGGGCCCTTCCCTCGGCCATGAGGCTGTAGCCGCTGCTGACGTGTGGTTTCGCACATGTCACAGTGGTGGTGTAAGACCGGCGTTCCCAGGCGGGCGCCGATCTTCATGTTTCTCCGGGCTGCCGCGATGCAGGGGGCGTGAGAAGGGCGGCGCCTTGTCCTGCACGGCGCCAAGCCCGGCCGGGCTGCTGTCACCAGGGGGCCACCGGGAAGGGGAAGGGCGCCTCCCTTCGCCCTGGCTGTGGCTCCAGAAACCTGGCCAGGGTGCTTTTTCTCCGGCCGGCGCGGCCGTCAGCGAGCCGGCGCCTGGCGGAAAGGGGGTAAGAGCGGTGACAGGCGCGGCTTTCTAGGCTCGGGGCACGATGACGCAGGAGTCCACGCTCAATGACCGCAAGGTGGTGCTCAACGAGCAGCTCTTTGCCCTGGAGGCCCGGATGCTGGAGGATCCGGACGCCACCCGGCCGCAACTCCTGCACCTTCTCGCGCAGGCGCAGGACAGCCGCGACAGCTACGCCGAGGCGTACGCGCTGTGCCTGCTGGGCGGCTGCGCGTTCTTCCAGGGCAACTACCCGGACACGACGCTGTACGCGAAGTTCGCGCTGAACGTCAGTGACCGCCATGAGCACCTGAACCTCAAGGCCCGGGCGCTGAATGCCCTGGGGCTGGCGCTGACCCGCACCGGGCAGTACGACGAGGGCATGCAGTACTTCCTGGACAGCCTGACGCTGGCCGACAGCCTGAACGACGACGCCTCCAAGGCGCGGGCGATCACCAACCTGGCGAGCGCGCACCTGGACCTCGGCGATTACGACCGGGCCATGGAACTCGCCGCGGAGGGCGCCGAGGTGGCCCGCCGGGCCGGCATCATGCCGCCCTGGGCGGTGGCCGAGGGCGTGAGCATCAGCGCGCTGTGGCACGCCGGGCGCCTGGGTGAGGCCCGGGAGCGCATTCCGGCGCTGCTGCGCGTCGCCGGCGAGCACGGCCTGACGCGCGTGCAGTGCGACGGGCTGCTGTACCAGGCGCTGCTGCACGTGCAGGACCTGGAGTACCTCCGGGCCATCGCGGTGGCCGAGGACATGGTGCGGGTGGCCGAGGGCGCGCAGGACGAGGAGACGCTGGGCAGCGCGCTGTGGCTGCTGGGCGACTGCTACCTGACCGTCGGGCGGCACGACGACGCGCTCCGGGCGCTGACGCGCAGCGCCGCGATCAACGAGGTGCGCGGGCACGCGATGACCACCAGCCGCCTCGCGCGGAGTTTCGCCACGCTGTACGAGCAGACCGGGCAGACTGCCCTGGCGCTGAAGGCCCTGAAGGACCACATGCACAGCGAGCACCGGCTGCACGACGGGGCGATGCTGCGCCGCAGCCAGCTGATCGACATGAAGGTCAAGCTGGAACTCGCCCGGCAGCGCGTGACGCTGGGCACCTCGGGCACGGAGGCGAGCGCCGCGCACTCGCTGCAGGAACTCACCTACCGCAGCACGCACGACGCCCTGAGCCACGCCCTGAACCGCTCGGCGTTCTGGCAGCAGGCGGGGCAGGTGCTGGAGAACCTGCCGCTGCGGCAGTCGGCGGGCGTGCTGCTGCTGGACCTGTGCGGCCTGGCGGAGGTGAACGTCACGCACGGGTACGCGGCGGGCGACCTGCTGATCACCGAGACGGTGCGGCGCATCAAGCGCGTGATCGGCCGGGACGACCTGGTGGGCCGGACCGACGGGGACGAGTTCATCGTGCTGTTGCGGGACCTGAGCGGCGCGGAGGAACTCAAGGACGTGGCCGAGGAGCTGCACGCCGTGCTGAGCCGCCCGGTGACCTTCGAGGACTGGAGCCTGGCGCCCCGGGTGTCGATGGGTGCAGGCATCGCGCCGCTGGACGGCCGGGACCTGACGACCATCCACCGCAACGTGGAACTGGCGCTGCAGGAGTGCAAGGCGCGCGGCTCGAACACCCCTTACCTGTACCACCCGACCATGAACATCCGAGAGAAGGCGCGGCGCGCCATCAAGCACGACCTGCCGGGCGCGCTGCGTTCGGGGCAGCTGCACCTGGCGTACCAGGCGCAGTACCGCCTGCCGGGCCGGACGCTGACGGGCTTCGAGGCGCTGCTGCGCTGGACGCATCCCACCGACGGGAAGATCTCCCCGGCAGAGTTCATTCCGCTGGCCGAGGAGAGCGGCATCATCATCGACATCGGCCGCTGGGCGATGCGCCTGGCCTGCCAGCAGGCGAAGACCTGGGCGTTCGACACGCACGGTCTGCGCATGGCCGTGAACGTCTCGCCGCTGCAGTTCATGCAGTCGGATTTCGTGAGCGAGGTGCGGGAGATCCTGGAGGAGACGGGCCTGCCGGGCCGCTGCCTGACCCTGGAACTCACCGAGGGCGTGTTTCACAGCGACGTGACGCGCGCCGTGATGAACATCCGCCGGCTGATGGAGCTGGGCGTGCAGGTCGCCATGGACGATTTCGGCACCGGGTACAGCAGCCTGAGTCTGCTCAAGACGCTGCCCATCGAGCAGCTGAAGATCGACCGGGCGTTCCTGGCCGACCTGACGCGCGAGCACCCGAACTTCGCGGTGTCGCGGCAGTTCATGCAGGTGATGGTGCAGTTCGCGCAGACCCTGGGCCTCACGGTGGTGGCCGAGGGCGTGGAGACGCTGGAGCACCTGGAGATCCTGAACGAGCTCGGGTGCCACGAGGCGCAGGGGTACCTGCTGTCCGAACCGGTCGCGGTGGAGGTCGCCAGCGTGATCCTGTGGGAGGCGCTCACGCCACCCGCGCCGTCGAGGGCCAGCTGAGATGCCGAGCCATGAACGTCTCAGCTGCTCTGAGGCCTGAGCGGTGGGAGGGGAGAAGATGCTGGACGTCCTGAGCCTGCTGCTGCAGAACTTCTCGGTGCTGGTGGCCGTGGCGCTGCTCAGCCTGCGGTTCGTGACCGAGTGGCCCGTGCGGCCACGCCGGCCGCAGGTGATCGCCATGCTGCTGATCTGGTCGGTGCTGCCGGTGCTGCTGTACCACGCCGGGCCGGAACTCAGCCCGGGGTTGAAGTTCGACCTGCGGAACGTGCCGCCCGTGATGGCGACGCTGTGGGGCGGTCCGGTGGCGGGCGTGGTCGTGGGGCTGCCGTTCGTGGCGTACCGGCTGATGAACGCCACGGCCGGGTCGCTGCCCGGCATCATGTCGCTCAGTCTGGTCATCCTGTCCGCGACGCTGCTGCGGCGCCGGGTGGGCATCGCCCATCAGCCGGGGCCGCTGACCGCGCGGCAGATGCTGTGGATCACCCTGATCCTGATGCCGAACGGCCTGCCGGTGCTGCTGCTCCCGGACGGCGGAGCCGTTTTGCAGCAGATCTACCTGCCGCTGCTCGCGCTGAACGTCGCGGCGGTGTACGTGGTGGGCGCCATCGTGAACGAGAGACTGCGGGCGGTCGCGGCGCTGAACCACGCCGAGCACGCCCTGCGCGAGGACGCCCTGACCCTCACCGGCAGCCGCCGCCGCTTCGACCGGGACCTGGCCGACCTCAGCCCGTACGACGTCGTGATGATGCTGGACATCGACCACTTCAAGGAAGTGAACGACGCGCACGGGCACGTGGCGGGCGACCGGGTGCTGTCAGAGGTCGCCGAGGTGATCCGGCAGACGCTGCGCAGCACCGACACCGCCTACCGCTACGGCGGGGAGGAGTTCGCGCTGATCCTGCGCGGCGCGGCCCCGGGCACCGAGGTGATGGTCGCCGAGCGGCTGCGGCAGGTGGTCGGGTCGCGGCCCATCGCCGCGATCGGCGGCCGGTGCGTGACGGTGTCCATCGGGGTGGCGCGGGTGGGCACGCTGGGCCCGGCCCGGGCGCTGCTGGCCGCCGACGACCACCTGTACCGGGCCAAGCGGGACGGGCGCAACGCCGTGCGGATTCACGAGCTCACGCCAGCCGGCGCGGCCCTGCAACTGAACTGACGGCCTGGCCCTGCGTCTTCACGGCGCGTTGAGCGGGAACTCAGCGGACCGCCGGGTTCGCTGAAGGCGCGTTGGGGCAGATCGGACGGGCGCCGCAGAGCACGCTGACAGACTGCGGGCATGGAGGCTTCCCATGTCTGATCACCGCCCGAACGCCGAGCCGGAAACCGCCCCGACCGAGCAGATGCCCCAGCAGGTGCCGGCCGAGACCCAGCCGGACCAGCCCGGCATCGAGGAGGCCATGAGCCTCGCGCCCGTGGTGATCCGCGACGATTACCGCGGCAGCGGCAAACTCGAGGGTCGGGTGGCGGTCGTCACCGGGGGCGACAGCGGCATCGGCCGCGCCGTGGCCGTGCACTTTGCCCGCGAGGGGGCCGACGTCGCCATCCTGTACCTGAACGAGGAGACCGACGCGCAGGACACCCTGAAGATGGTGGAAGCCGAGGGCCGCCGCGGGGTGCTGATCGCCGGGGACATCGGCGACCCGGCCTTCTGCCAGCAGGCCGTGAAGCAGACCGTCGAGGCGTTCGGCCGGCTGGACGTGCTGGTGAACAACGCCGCCGAGCAGCACCCGCAGGAGAAGCTCACCGACATCACGCCGGAGCAGCTCGAGCGGACCTTCCGCACGAACATCTTCGGGATGTTCTACCTGACGCAGGCCGCCATGCCGCACCTGAAGAAGGGAGCGAGCATCATCAACACGACCAGCATCACCGCGTACAAGGGCAGCCCGCAGCTGCTGGACTACAGCAGCACCAAGGGCGCGATCGTGTCGTTCACGCGCAGCCTCAGCCAGAACCTCGCCGAGCAGGGCATCCGCGTGAACGCCGTGGCGCCCGGGCCGATCTGGACACCGCTGATTCCCGCCACCTTCGACGCGAAGCGCGTGGGGGAGCACGGGCAGAACGCCCCGCTGGGCCGCCCGGGGCAGCCGGCCGAGGTGGCGCCCAGCTTCGTGTTCCTGGCGTCGGACGACAGCAGTTACATCAGCGGGCAGGTGCTGCACCCGAACGGCGGCGACGTGGTGAACGGCTGAGGCGGGCCGCTCCCCGCTTCAGGACGCGGATCGTCAATCAGTCCTGGCGCCCCTGGAGGGCGGCCAGGACTTCTTCGTCGGTCGTCTGCGGGAACGCGCGGTAGTATTGACCCACCGCGCGGAAGCCGGGAGGGGTGTGCAGGCAGATGACCTCGTCGGCGAGAGGTTGCAGGGCCTCGCCGGTGTCCGGGGGAGCGACGGGCACGGCGACGGCCACCCGCGCCGCTCCCAGTGCCCGGACGGCCCTGAGGGCCGCGTGCATGGTGGCGCCGGTCGCGAGGCCGTCGTCCACGAGCAGCGCGGTGCGCCCTGTCAGGATGAGCGGCGGGCGGCCGGCGCGGTACCGCGCCTCACGCCGCGCGAGTTCCCGCAGTTCGTGGCGGCGAACGTCCTCGACCGCCCCGGGCGGGAGAGGCAGGCGGGCCAGCAGGTCGCGGTTCAGCCATTCCACGCCGCCGGTCGCGACGGCGCCCATGGCGACCTCCGGCTGGAAGGGCAGGCCGAGTTTGCGCACCATGAACACGTCCAGCGGCGCCGCGAGGGCGCGGGCGACCTCGGCGGCCACCGGGACGCCGCCGCGCGGCAGGCCCAGCACGACGGCGTCCGGCCAGGGGTGCAGGCGGCGGAGGTGGTCGCCGAGCTGCCGGCCGGCGTCGTGCCGATCCCGGAAGGGCAGCCGCGTGGTGGAGTCAGGGGGTGAGTCGCTTTCCATAGGAGATCGCAGGCTCATGGTGGGGGGGAGGGGCGTGCGTGGTGGGGCGGATTGGATGAATGGGCGTTGGGCTTGTGGCCGGTTCGCGATTCTGTCCGTTCGTGGGGGACGCCTTCATCTGGCCTTTGCTTTAGGAACGATTCTCAATAGGATCGGGGGGCCTTCGCGGCGCGCGGCCCCGCCTCCATCCCGGCCGCCGGTCCGCCGGGCAGGAGCCCCCATGCCTGAACACGAACCCCCCACCGCCCCCGGCGTTCCCCACCACGACCCCATGGCCGGCAACGACGGCCCCACCATCCACAGCGAGAACGCTGGCGCCGACAACGGCAGCGCGCCGCTCGCCGGGCGCGCCGGCACCTGCCCGGTCATGCACGGCGCGAACACCGCCCAGGAAGCGACCGCCACCGACTGGTGGCCGAAGGCCCTGAACCTCGACATCCTCAGCCAGCACGACCGCAAGACCGACCCCATGGACCCGGACTTCGACTACGCCGAGGCGTTCCTCAGCCTGGACCTGAACGAGGTGAAACAGGACCTGCGGGCCCTGATGACCGAAAGTCAGGCGTGGTGGCCGGCCGACTGGGGACATTACGGCGGCCTGATGATCCGCATGGCCTGGCACGCCGCCGGCACGTACCGCACCGCTGACGGTCGTGGCGGCGCCAACACCGGCAACCAGCGTTTCGCGCCGCTGAACAGCTGGCCCGACAACGCCAACCTCGACAAGGCCCGGCGCCTGCTGTGGCCGGTGAAACGCAAGTACGGCAACCGGCTGTCCTGGGCGGACCTGATGATCCTGGCCGGGAACGTCGCGTACGAGTCCATGGGCCTGAAGACCTTCGGGTTCGCGGGCGGGCGCGCCGACATCTGGCACCCGGAAAAAGACATCTACTGGGGCGCGGAACGCGAGTGGCTGGCCAGCACCGCGCACCGCTACGAGCAGGACAGCGACCGGCAGTCCCTGGAGCACCCGCTCGCGGCGGTGCAGATGGGTCTGATCTACGTGAACCCCGAGGGCGTGGACGGCAAACCCGACCCGCTGCGGACGGCGCAGGACGTCCGGGAGACCTTCGCGCGCATGGCGATGAACGACGAGGAAACCGTCGCCCTGATCGCCGGCGGGCACACCGTCGGCAAGGCCCACGGCAACGGGGACGCCAGCGTGCTGGACGCCGAGCCTGAGGCGGCTGACCTGACCGCGCAGGGCTTCGGCTGGCTCAACCCGCAGGGCCAGGGGCACGGCCGGGACACCGTGACCAGCGGCCTGGAAGGCGCCTGGACCACCCATCCGACCGCCTGGGACGACGGGTTCTTCCGGCTGCTGTTCGGGTACGAGTGGGAACTGCGAAAGAGCCCGGCCGGGGCGTGGCAGTGGGAACCGGTGAACATCCGCGAGGAGGACCGCCCGGTGGACGCGCATGACCCCAGCGTGCGGCGCAACCCGATCATGACCGACGCGGACATGGCCCTGAAGGTCGACCCCGTCTACCGGGAGATCGCCGAGCGGTTCCACCGTGACCCGGCGGCCTTCGACGAGGCGTTCGCCCGCGCGTGGTTCAAGCTCACGCACCGCGACCTGGGCCCCAAAAGCCGCTACCTGGGCGCGGAGGTCCCGGCCGAGGACCTGATCTGGCAGGACCCGGTGCCCACCGGGAGGGCTACGCTGACGGACGCCGAGATCGCCGATCTCAAGGCCCTGCTGCTGGGCCTGGGCCTGCCGCGCCACGAACTGATCGCCACCGCCTGGGACAGCGCCCGCACCTACCGGACCTCCGACCACCGCGGCGGCGCGAACGGCGCGCGCATCCGCCTCGCGCCGCAGAAGGACTGGGAGGGCAACGAACCCGAGCGTCTGGAGCGGGTGCTGCGCACCCTGGAGAGCCTGCAGTCCCGCCTGCCGAAGCCAGTCAGCCTCGCGGACCTGATCGTGCTGGCCGGCACGGCCGCCGTGGAGGCCGCCGCCCGGGACGCCGGCGTGCCGGTCACCGTTCCGTTCGCGCCGGGCCGGGGCGACGCGACGCCGGAGTGGACGGACGCCGAGTCCTTCGCGCCGCTCGAGCCGGTGCACGACGCGTTCCGCAACTGGCTGAAAAAGGACTACGTGGTCTCGCCGGAAGAACTGATGCTCGACCGCGCGCAGCTGATGGGCCTGACCGCCCCGGAAATGACGGTGCTGCTGGGGGGCATGCGGGTTCTGGGCGCCAACCACGGCGGCACCCGCCACGGCGTGTTCACCGACCGCGAAGGCGTGCTCAGCACTGACTTCTTCGTGCACCTGACCGACATGAACAACGTCTGGGAACCGGCCGGCCCGAACCTGTACCGGCTGCGCGACCGCCGCACCGGGGTCGTGAAGTGGACCGCCACCCGGGTGGACCTGGTCTTCGGGTCGAACTCGGTGCTGCGTTCGTATGCCGAGGTGTACGCCCAGGACGACAGCCGGGAGAAGTTTGTGCGTGACTTCGTGAAGGCCTGGGTGAAGGTGATGAACGCGGACCGCTTTGACCTGCGCCGCCCGCGTCCGGAGGTTCACGCTTCAGCGGATGCGGCCCTCGTCTGAACGTGAGTGCAAAGTGAGGATTCGACCCAGCTCTGGCGGTCGACTTCATGAAGGTCCATGAGGAGAGAAAGGTGAATTCCTTCCTGGCGCGGCATCAGGCAGTCCTGTCACCATGAGCTCACGGAACGCATGGGGCGTTCTCTAGAGGAGATCTTCATGAACAAGAATCGCTTTGCTGCCGTCCTCTCCGTCATGTTGCTCAGCCTGAGTCTCCCCGCCGCCGCCCAGACCCAGGACCCCATCGACGTGCTCTCCACCGCGCGCGCTGCGGGCGTGCAACCGATCGATGTGATGAGAGACCCCATCGACGTCCTGCGCGACCCGATTGACGTCTTGCGTGACCCGATTGACGTGCTGTCCGTCCAGCCCTGATCGGCCCAGCGTCCGCTGAAACGGCCCGCCCACCATCCTGGTGAGGCGGGCCACCTCGTTTCGCCGGCACCACAGCGCGCACAAAGACCCCGGCGCCCCTTAAGATTCAGCAGACGGGTCAAGCCGCCGCCGTCCCCATTCCTGTCGTTCCCCTGCAACGCGTGAAGGAGAAGCATGCCCGAACCCGGTCCACGCACGGCGTCCCCGGCCGAGGCCGCGCTGCGCGGGCTGCTGTTCGTTCTGGCCTTCATCGCGCTGCAGCGGTTCTCCCTGCAGTTCGGCGGGGCGGGCCGCGTGTCGCTGTGGTACCTGCCGGCCGGGCTGATCCTGGCCTTCCTGGCCCGCTTCGGGCCGGGCAACGCCCCCTGGGTGTTCGCCGCCACCGCGCTGGCCGGCGCCCTGCAGTCTCCCCTGCCGGTCAACCATGCCGCGGCGGCGGTGGGCACGCTCGCGTACACGCTCGGCGCGGTGGTGCTGCGCCGCGCCCCGGGGTGGTTCACCGGGATTCCCCGAGTCCGCGACGGGGTGACCCTGACGCTGGCCGCCCTCCTGGCCTCGGGCCTGGCGGCGTACGCGACCATGTTGTACCTGCACGCCACCGGCACCGCCCCCGGAGCGCAGTGGCTGGTGGTCGCCCTGCACTGGTGGGTAGGCGACCTGGTCGGGATTCTCACGCTCACCCCGTCACTGCTGCTCAGCCGTCACTGGTTCGCCCGGCTTCCCGGGGAGGCGGCCGGGCGGGGCGCCCGGGGGCGGCTGGAGCGGGCGAAGGTGCTGGCCGTGCCGTTGACGGCGGCGCTGGTGTTCGTGGTGGCGCTGCCGCTGGGCCTGCACGTGGAGTTCCTGTGTTTCCTGCCGCTGCTGTGGGTGGCGATGCGCGACGGCCTGGTGGCCGCGGTGCGCGGCACCTTCCTGATGAACGTCTCCGTGGCGCTGCTGACCTGGCAGTCGCCGCTGGGCACGAACGACCTGCTGGAAATTCAGCTGCTGATCGCCACGCTGTCGGCCACCGCCATCCTGCTCGGGGCGGGGGTCACCGAGCGCCAGAAGGACCGGGATCGGCTGGCCGAGCTGGCCCTCACCGACGCGCTGACCGGCCTGCCCAACCGGCACGGCTTCCTGCAGGACGTGCAGGGGCGCCTCGCCGGGCCACCCGCCCGGAGCGGAACCGGCGGGCTGACCCTGGCTGCCCTGGACATCAGCCGCCTGAAATGGATCAACGACGCGTTCGGGCAGGCGACCGGCGACCAGTACCTTCAGGCGTTCGGGCAGCGCCTCACCCGGCTACCGTCTGGCTGGAGCGTGGCGCGTCTGGGCGGTGGGACCTTCGCGCTGGCCGCCGACGCGGGCCGGGCCGATCCGGCCGTGCTGCACGACGCGCTGAACGCTCCCGTGCAGCTTGATGGGCGGGAACTGACCGTCGCTTACCGGCTGGGCTCCGTCAGCGCCGAGGGGGGCGTAAGTGCGAGCCGCCTGCTGCTGCGCGCCGAGGAGGCGCTGGATGAGGCCCGGCGCAGCGGCCGGGACGTGATCGTGGCGCGCGGTCCGCACCGCGGCGCGTACGCGGCGCTGGAGTACGAGCAGGACCTGCGCCGCGCCCTGGAGTCCGGCCAGGAACTGCACCTGCACTACCAGCCGCAGACGGACCTGGCGAGCGGGGAGGTGGTGGCCTTCGAGGCGCTGATCCGCTGGCAGCACCCGGTGCGTGGCCTGCTCTCGCCAGCGGAATTCCTGCCGGTGGCGGAACGCACCGGGCTGATCGTGCCCATTGGGGCGTGGGTGCTGGAGGAGGCCTGCCGGCAGCGGCAGGCGTGGGCGGCGGCGTTCGGCCGGCCGGACCTGCGCATGGCCGTGAACATCTCCCCCAGCCACCTGCACACCGGGACGCTCCTCCCGGACGTCACCCGCGCCCTGGAGGCGTGCGGGATGCCCGGCGACTGCCTGGAACTGGAGCTCACCGAGGGCACGCTGCTGCTCGACCCGGAGCGCGCCGCGCGGGTGCTGAGCGAGGTGCAGGCGCGGGGGGTGCGCGTGGCGCTGGACGATTTCGGCACGGGGTACTCCAGCATCCGGCACCTCAAGGACTTCCGGGTGTCCACCCTGAAGATCGACCGGGCCTTCATCCGGCACCTCGTCACCGACGAGGGCGACCGCCGCATCGTGACCGGACTGGTCGTGCTCGGGCACCTGCTGGGCATGACGGTGCTGGCCGAGGGCGCCGAGGACCTGGCGACGGTGCATCTGCTGCGCGGCCTGGGCTGCGACGGCGTGCAGGGCTACGCGCTGGGCCGCCCGCGGCCCGCCGCCGAGGCCGGAAAGGCCCTTGGCAACGCGCCGCTGGTTCCCTCCCCTCCCCCCCGGCCGGCGGGGGGCCCCTGATGGGGGCGTGGACGGCCCGGTAAGAACCGCGTGAATGCCCGCCCCGTATCCTGCCGGGGATGCACACGCCCCCCTGCCGGTGGCTGGTCTGCCCGGACCTGCCGCCCTCCCCTGTTCTCCAGGCCCGGCATGACCCGGCGTGACCTGCCGGCCCCCGCCGGGCCGGCCGCGCCGGCGCCGGGCCAGGGGAACACGCCCACGGCCCGGTCGCTGGCCGCGCGGAACGCGGCGTACGAGGCCATGGACCTCGGGGACTTCCCCCGGGCCATGACCCACGCCGTCAGCGCCCTGGACCTCGCGCGGGGCACCGGGGACGCCCCGCTGCAGGCCAAGGCCCACGTGACCATCGCCCTGGTCCTGGCGGGCGTGCACGACGACGAGGGCGCGCAGGAGCACCTGGATCAGGCGATCGCGCTGGCGACGCAGGCCGGGGACGCGCGGGGCGTGGCGCTCGCCACGGTCAACGCGGCGCACATCGACCTGGAGCGGGGCCGCTACCGCGAGGCGGCCGAACTCCTGCACGGCCTGCTGAATACCCCGTCTGCGGCCGGGCTGGGTATCGACGACCCGGTGGCCGGCACGGAACTGCGGCAGGTCTTCCACATGAATTACGTCAAGGCGGCGTCCACGGCCCTGAGGGGCGGCGGGGGCTCACACGCCGACGCGCCCCTGCGGCGCGCGCTGGAAGTTTCGGCCGCCCACCTGACCGCGCTGCACGCGGGTGAGCTTCCGCTGGCCAGCCCGCGGCACCTGCCGGACGTGCTGGACGCCCTGACCGGGTACGCGGCGTTCCGAGGCGACTGGGCGCGAGTGCGGGCGCTGGCCGACGAGCGCATCGAGGTCGCGCTGCACACCGGCACGGAGCACGCCATCGGCCGGGCCTTCATGGACCGCGCCGCCCTGGCCGCAAGGCAAGAGGCGTGGACGGCCGCCATCGACGACGCCGTGCGCGCCGCGCGGCACTTCGAGGCAGCCGGGCAGAAGCTGGACGTGTTGAACGCCCGGCAGCTCGTCGCGGACAGTCTCGCGAAGCAGAGCCGCTTCCAGGAGGCGTTCAGTGTGCAGCGCGAGATCACCGAGCGTTCCGCGGACCTGCACCGGGCGTACGCGCGGCAGGGCGCGCAGCTGCGCCTGATCGAGCAGCAGGCTCAGGCGGCCGAGCTGCGGGCAGAGGCGTTCGCGGAGGCCGCGCTGCGCGACCCGCTGACCGGCATCCCGAACCGGATCGCGGCGCTGCGGTTCCTGGAGGCGCTGCACGCCAGCGGCCGGGGCGGCGTGGTCGCGATGTTCGACGTGGACCACTTCAAACGGGTGAACGACACGTACGGTCACGCGGCCGGGGACGAGGTCCTGCAGCGCGCCGCGGCGACCGTGCAGGAGGCGGTGCGCGGCTCCGATCACTTCGCGCGGATGGGCGGGGAGGAGTTCCTGCTGGCCTTCCCGGAACTGAGCGCCGCGCAGGCCCGGCAGGTATGCGAGCGCATCCAGTGGGACCTGGGCGCGCTGAGCTGGCCGGAGATCGCGCCGGACCTGCAGCTCACCATCAGCGTGGGACTGGCCGACCTGGGCGCCGAGACCGACCCGCGCCTGACGCTGCGCCGCGCCGACGCGGCCCTGTACGACGCCAAACGCAGCGGCCGCAACCGGATCGTGCTGGCCTCCGGCTGACCCCCGGGCGCGCCTGTATGAAGCGTGGAAGAGCGCCCGGCCCATACTGCCCGGGTGGCCCCCCAATTCATGAAGAGCCGGCGGGGCCGCGCCGGTCAGGCACCCGTTTCCCTTCCCGCGTTTCCTCCTGCGCCCCGCGCATGGCCCTGGTGACCTGAGGCTTCCCCTGTGTTCACGTCCCTGCTGCTGAACTTCTGCCTGCTCATCACCAGCACCTTCGCGATCAGCCTGACGTACCGGGCCGGCGAGGCCCGCCAGCGGGCGGTCATGATGGTGGTCCGGCTCGCGCTGACCGCAGGCGCCACGCTGCTGCTGGCGATGGCAAGCGCGGAGGTGCCGGGCGGGCTGCGCATCGACCTGCGGTACGTGCCGGTGGTGATGGTGGTGCTGCGCTACGGGCCCCTGTGGGGCGCGCTGGTCGCCGCGCCCATGCTGCTGTGGCGCCTGGTGTTCGACACGGACAGCGGCGTGGACGGCGTGGTGTGGCTGCACTTCGCGAGCGTCCTGGCCCTGAGCACCCTGGTGCGCCCGGCCGCCCGGCCGCTGCTGCAGGGCCTGCAACCGCGGCTGCTGTGGCTGACGCCCGTCCCGTTCCTGGGGGTGGGCGTGGGCGTGCTGCTCGTGCCGGAAAGCCGGGAGCTGTTCTGGGTGTCGTACCCGGTGCGGCTGCTGCTGGGCGCCCTGGGCTTGATCTCGGCCGTGTCTATCCTGCAGTCCCGGCTGCAGCTGCTGCGGCTTACGCAGGTCCTGGCCGACCAGGCGAACACGGACGCCCTGACCAGCCTGCCCAACCGCCGGGCGTTCGACCGGGACCTGGGCGCCCTGCGCTGCGGCGAGCATCTCGCGCTGCTGGACCTGGACCACTTCAAGGCCGTGAACGACCGGTACGGGCACGACGGCGGCGACCGCGCCCTCGCGCAGGTCGCCGGGCTGCTGCGCTCGTTCGCGCCGGGCCGCGTGCGCGCCTACCGGGTGGGCGGCGAGGAGTTCGCGGCGCTGATCGGCGGGATGGACAGCGTTCAGGCGGCCGGGGTGGTGGAGCGCCTGCGCTCGGCCCTCCCCGGCCAGCAGGGCGGGTGGCTGGCCGAGCGCGGGGAACGCATGACCGTCTCCATCGGCCTGGCGACAAGGCAGGCCGACGAGGACGGCGCGGCCCTGTTCCGGCGGGCGGACGAGGCACTGTACCTCGCGAAGATGAACGGCCGGGACCGTGTGGTCGTGTGGGCGCCGGGACAGGGCGCGCCGGAGGGGGCGCTCCCGTCACCCGGCGCCGCGCCCCCCACGGAGACGCTCCAGCCGCGGCACTCGGCGTGGCGGGCGCTGCGCACCACCGTGACCCTGCTCGCGCAGCGCCGCGTGCTGCGCGACGAGGACTGGGCGGAGATGCTGCGCCTGGCGGTCGAGGCGGTGGACGGCGCGTGCTGCGGCACGCTGGACGTCCGCCTGCGCGGCGACCGGTTCCGGTTGGTGGCAGAAGTCGGGTACGCGCCGGACCTGGTGGGCCTGCCGCTCACGGAGGCCTCCCAGCAGCGCTGGTACGGCCGGCCGCTGGACGAGTGGCGGGCCGGCACGCCACGCCTGGTGGAGGGAGAGGCGCTGGACGCGGCCTACGCGACGTCGGACGCTCACCTCGACTCCCCGGAGGTCCGCCAGCTGAACCTCAGCGGCCGGCGCCGGGAGGTCACCGGGAACCTGTGCCTGCCGGTGGTGCTGGGCGGCGAAGTGGTCGCGCACCTGAACCTGGACCGGCTGCAGGGCGCGCCTCCCTTCGGGCCGGAGAGCGTGGAGGTCGCGCAGCTGTTCGCGCAGCAGATCGCCGCGCTGCTGCACCTGCAGGGCCGCTGGGACGAACTGGAGCACCTCGTGTCGCTGCACGAGCGGGTCAGCGTGGTCTCCCCGCAGGAACTCGCGCCGGAACTCACGGCCGCGGCCGCCGAGCTGCTGCGGGCGCAGTGGGCGGTGCTGCTGCGCTACGACGCCGCGCAGGACGCGCTGGTGTCCGACGGGCGGGGCGTGCACGAGCCCGCCCTCGGGCCGGTGCGCCTGCCGCGCGGCGTGGGGCTGGCGTGGGCGGCGCTGCAGGCAGGGGAAGTGATCCGCCTCACCGACCTGAGCGCCGAGCCGAGGCTGTACTTCCGCGAGCAGCTGCGGGCCGGGGCGATGATGGTCGTGCCGCTGCGGGCCGCCGGCGGGGAGCCGCTGGGCGCCCTGATCCTGACCCGGCAGGCCGAGCGGGCCTTCTCGGAGGCGGACGCCCACCTGGCCCTGCTGCTGGGCAGTCTCGCGGCGCGGCTGCTGGAACGCGACCATCACCTCGTCGGCCTGCAGGCGACGCTGGACGCCGCGCTGGAAACGCTGGGCGTGGCGGTGGAACTCCGGGACTTCGAGACGCAGGACCACACGCGCCGGGTCACGGCGCTGGCCGTGACCTTCGCCGCGGCGCTGGGGCTGCCGCCCGAAGCGGTGCGGGGCCTGCGGCAGGGCGCGGCGCTGCACGACATCGGCAAACTGGCCGTGCCGGACGCGGTGCTGCTCAAGCCGGGCGCGCTTGACTCCGCGGAGCGGGCCCTGATCGAGACGCACGCCGAGCGCGGCGCGGCCCTGTCCGCGCGGATTCCGTTCCTGCACCCGGACGCCCGGGGCGTGATCCGCTCACACCACGAGCGCTGGGACGGCGGCGGGTACCCGGACCGCCTGAGCGGCGAGCGCATTCCCCTGGCGGCGCGGCTGTTCGCGCTGTGCGACGTGTACGACGCGCTGGTCAGCGACCGGCCTTACCGCGCGGCCCTCAGTCCGGAGGAAGCCCTGCAGATCCTCGCCCGGGGCCGCGGGACGCAGTTCGACCCGGAGCTCACCGACCGCTTCCTCGCCCTGCACGCCCGGGGGGCCTTTGCGCACGTGGCGCCGGAGCGCGTGAACGAGGACCGCCCCACGCCGGCCTGAAGCGCCGGCTGGAGGTCAGGCCAGGGCCGCCAGGGCGGCCGTCAGGACCTGCACCTGGCCGGCGGGCAGCCGGCCGACGAGGTCCTCGCTGATCTGGGCGGCCGAGGGTCGCGCGTCCGCGAGGCGTTCCCGGCCGGCGTCCGTCAGCACGACGTAGCTCACCCGGGCGTCGCGCGGGTCAGGCAGGCGGTCCACCAGGCGGGTCTTCTCCAGAGGAAGGAGCAGCCGGGTGACGGCGGAGGCGGTCAGGCCGAGGTGCGCGGCGAGGTCGCCGCGGCGGAGTTTACCCTGCGGCGCCTGGTCGGTGACGTGCAGGATCGTGAAGTCGTTGAGGCTCAGGCCGTGCAGGGCACTCAGGCGGTGGTCAATCTGGCGGATCACCACGGCCGTCGTGCGGTTCAGGTTCAGGCACAGGGCCAGGGCGCCTCCCGACTCAGGCATGGGCGGCTCCGTGCGCCTCGGCGCGTTCCGCCGGGCTGGGCGGCTCGTACTGCGTTTCCATGAAGTCGAACAGGGCGGGGGGCACGACGAGGGAGAAGGTCTCGCCGCGGTCCTCGTTGCGGCGCAGCACGCGGGCGCGGCGTTCGCCCACGGGCGCGTCCACGAAGTGGAAGGTGGGGTGGGCGCCGCAGGCCTCGGCGCGCTGCCGGGCGGCGCGGCGGTCCTCGGCGCGCATGAAGCCCAGGTCCAGGATGACGGGCGTGCCCTGCTGAAGAAGGTCCCGGGTGAGGGACCAGATCTGTTCGTGGCAGCGGCCGACGCGCTGGAGCACCCAGGCGAGGTCCGGAGTTTCAGGAAGGTCGGGGCCGTACAGGGTGACCATCCACTCGTCGATGGAGAAGCGGACGCCGCCGGTGCGGGCGGCGAGCGCGCGGGCGTGGGTGGTTTTTCCGGCGCCCTGGGGGCCGTAGATGAGGTGGACGGAACAGGATGTGGACATTGGGCCTCCTTCGGCTCTTTCAGAATTACTTGAAATATAGTTGATTATTCAATTACTTGTCAACCATCTTACCCGGAGAGAGGACGGGACGCCAGAAGGCGTTATCCCGCCGACAACCAGAGGGGTTCAGTCTCTAGACGCCCCCTTTGCGATACCGGCCTATTATACCCAATAGGGGTATGCCACCTACCCGCTACTCAAAACTCGTCCCGACAGACACTCGAGCAGTACGAGGTTGTCGGGCATCGCGGAATTCACCTACCCAGACGATGATGTGGGCGAGTTCCGCGGAACGCCACACCAATCAATACCGGGATGAACGGAGTTCGTTTGACAATATACCCCCCGGGGGTTTAATCTCAGGATCGAAACGACGACCACGCCTTCCCCAGGAGGAACCATGTTCTTCGAACGCTTCTACGACACCGACCTCGCCCAGGCGTCCTACATGATCGGCTGCCAGAAGACCGGCGAATGCCTCGTCATCGACCCCACCCGCCACCTCCAGCCCTACCTCGACCGCGCCGCCAAAGAAAACCTCCGCATCACCCACGTCACCGAAACCCACATCCACGCCGACTTCCTCAGCGGCAGCCGCGAACTCGCCGCCCAGACCGGCGCGACCCTCTACCTCAGTGACGAGGGGAACGCCGACTGGAAGTACGGGTTCGACGCCACCAAACTCCACCACGGCGACACCGTCAAGGTCGGGAACGTCCAGGTCGAGGTGCGCCATACCCCCGGTCACACGCCGGAGAGCATTTCCTTCCTGGTCACGGATACCGCCCGGGGTGACACGCCCAGCCTGTACTTCACTGGTGACTTCGTGTTCGTCGGCGACATCGGCCGCCCCGACCTGCTCGATGAGGCCGCCGGCGGTGTGGACACCCGCTTTGACGGCGCGCGGCAGATGTTCGCCAGCCTGCGCGACCAGTTCCTGACCGTGCCGGACCACGTGCAGGTCTGGCCGGGGCACGGGTCCGGGAGTGCGTGCGGCAAGGCCCTGGGCGCCGTGCCCAGCACCACCGTCGGTTACGAACGCGCCCTGGCCTGGTGGTCGAAGTACGTGCAGAGCGGTGACGAGCACGGGTTCACGAACGAACTGCTCAGCGGCCAGCCCGACGCGCCCCTGTACTACGGCCGCATGAAACAGCAGAACAAGGCCGGCCCAGCGCTGCTCGGCGACGTCCCGGCCCTCCAGGCGTACAGCACGGCCGAAGTGCAGCGGAAGATCAAAGGCGGCGCGATGCTGATCGACACCCGCAAGAAGGAACTTCACCAGGCGGCGGCGCCTGTCGGCAGCGTGAACATCCCCGCGGGGAACACCTTCGAGACGTGGAGCGGCTGGCTGCTGCGCCCCGAGGACGCCGAATACATCCTGCTCACAGACAGCGCCGAACAGGCCGAGACCCTGCGTCGCCGGCTGTGGATGGTGGGCCTGGACCGCGTGACCGGCTTCATCACCAGCGCCGAGGGTCTCCCGAGCGTGCCCGCACGGCCGTTCCCGGCTTCGGAGCTGCCCCAGCACGAAGGCGCCCTGATCCTGGACGTGCGGAACAAGACCGAGCACGCCGAAGGGGCGATTCCCGGTGCCGTGCAGCTTCACGCGGGGCGCCTGCCGTGGAGGCTGGACGACCTGCCCCGGGACCGGGAGATCGTCGTGCACTGCCAGGGCGGGGCCCGGAGTGCGGCCGCGGCCAGCTTCCTGCGCACCAAAGGCTTCCACGTCACGGAGCTCGCCGGCGGCTACGAAGCCTGGGCGAAGGCCCAGAGCGGCATTCTCACCACCTGATTGACCTTTCGCCCGGGGGCGCGCGCCGGTGCCCCCGTCCTCCACCCTGAGGTGTCCTCATGTTCAAGTTTCTGAAAAGCCTGCTCGGCCGTGGTCCGGCCGTCACGAACGTCACGCCCCTTGACGCGGAGGCGCTCGTGAGGCAGGGCGCCATGCTGCTGGACGTCCGCAGCGCCGCAGAGCGTCAGGCGACGAAAATCCGCGGGAGCACCCACGTGCCCCTGAACGACCTGGGGAACCAGGCGGGCACCCTGCCGCGCGACCGGGTCATCGTCTGCCAGTGCGCGAGTGGCCGCCGCAGTGCCCTCGCCGCGAAACACCTCGCGGCCGCTGGTTTCGACGTCCGCAACCTGCAAGGCGGCATTCAGGCCTGGCAGGCGGCCGGTCTGCCCACCCAGTAACCCACCCAAAGGAAGGAAACAATATGAGCTACCAGGACATCTACACCGCTGAACTTGCCGAAACACTCCGGGGCGGCGCCACCCTCTACGACGTGCGCGAACCTGAAGAGTACGCGCAGGGCCACATCCCCGGCGCCGTGAACCTGCCCCTCTCCGAACTCCAGGGCCGTGAAGACGAGATCCGGACCCCGGCCGTCATCGTGTGCCTGAGTGGCGGACGAAGCGCGAGTGCCGCCGGGTACCTCACCGACCAGGGCAAGGCGGATATCATGAACCTTGTCGGAGGGACCCTGGGCTGGATCCGAGAAGGCCGCGACGTCGAGACCGGACCGGGCGCATGATCCTCGCGTGGATCGGCGCGGCCCTGATCGGGCTGAGCCTGGGCCTGCTGGGGTCCGGCGGCAGCATCCTGACGGTGCCGGTGCTGGTCTACCTGGTGGGTGAGCCGGACAAGCTCGCCATCGCCGAGAGTCTCGCCATCGTGGGCGGCATCAGCCTCTTCGGCGCCGTGCCCTATGCGCTGAAGAAACAGATCGACTGGCGCAGTGTGGTCATCTTCGGGATTCCCGGGGTGCTCGGCACGTACCTGGGGGCGGCCCTGAGCCAGTACGTGGCCGGTGTGGTGCAGCTGCTGCTGTTCGCGGTGGTGATGCTGCTCGCTGCGTTCATGATGTTCCGCCCGGCCAGGGTGAAGCCCGATGATCAGGGCCACGCTCACCGTTCCCCCCTGAAGATCGGCCTGGAGGGCCTCACGGTGGGCGTCCTGACCGGCCTGGTGGGCGTGGGTGGCGGGTTCCTGATCATTCCGGCGCTGGTCATCCTGGGCGGCCTGCCCATGAGCCTCGCGGTGGGCACCAGCCTGCTGATCATCGCCGCGAAGAGCTTCTCCGGGTTTTATAAGTACCTGCACCTGATGAGCGAGCAGGGCCTCACGATCAACTGGACCCTGATCCTGCTGTTCACCGCCATCGGCATCGCCGGGAGTGTCCTCGGGTCGAAACTCAACAGCCGCGTGTCCAACGAGGGGCTGCGCAAAGGCTTCGCGGTGTTCCTGGTTGCCATGGGCGTGTACGTGCTCGGCACGAACGTCCCCAGGGTCCTGGTCCCCACGGCCGCCGTGCAGGCCGCCCACTGAGCCGGGGCGCTCAGGGCACCGGCCGCCAGCAGGCGCGCATGTCCCGCACGTCCCGGTCGAACAGGCCGGGGCCCCGGCCGGAGAACAGCTGCTCCCAGTCGGCGGGCTCCAGGCCCTTGCGCAGGCGCGTGGCGTAGGCCTGAACGAGTGCCTGCCGGTAATGCCCGGGGTCGTAGTCCCGGCCGGTGGGCTCGGTCAGGACCGTCAGTCCCTGCCCCTCACGCACATACAGCTGCGCGCGGTCCCCGGTGCGGAAGTCCAGGCCGGCCTGCCAGGCGGCTTCCAGGGCGGCTTCCTTGCGGGTCTGCCGCTGCTCGGCGTACGCGGCGCGGGTCTTGCCGAGGCGGACGCGGGTGGCGACGTCGGCGTTCGTGAACTGCCGGGCGGACAGGGCGGCGCAGGTGTCCTCGAAGGCGGCCTGCACGCCGGGAACGTCATCCCGCAACAGGGCCTTGAGGGCGCGGTCCAGGAAGGCGGCGCCGTAGCCCTCGGCGCGCACGGACGTGAAGGCCGCGCCGCACAGGTCGAGGGGGCCGTCATAGCGCAGCAGGGCGTAGTTCTTGATCTCGTGGCTGAGCATCGCCTCGGCCCGGCCGTCGAAATCCAGGGTGAGGCCCTCCGGCAGCGTGGCCGAGACGGCCTCCACCAGGGCGCGTTCGGCGGCCTCGGTTGTGGCCTCGCCGGTGCTGAAGTACACGCCGTCGGTGTCGGCCTCGATCAGCTGCACACCTCGGGCCTGCAGTTCGGCCGTGACCTGCCGCAGAATCGCGCGGCCGCGGGCGGTGACGTCGTCGGCCGCCTCGCGGTCCCCGAGCCGGGCCAGGCGGCCGGCGCCGAGGTAGCCGTACGCGGCGTTCACGACGAGTTTCATGGCTTCCTGCATGGCGTGGTGCTCCTGCCGCAGCGGGCCGGGCAGGGCGGCGTCGCGGGCGAGGCGCTTGTGATCCAGGCGCTGCGCGGTCAGGCCGCTGACCAGGGCGTGGAAGGCGCCCAGACGGTCCTGGCGGGGGCCGATGCCGCCGGCGCGGATGATGCTGGGGTACATGCTGGCCACGTCGGCCTTCACCACGTGCCGCAGCACGCCCTCGGCGTGCAGTTGCACCAGCCCGCCGCGGTGCGGGGCTTCCGAGCTGCGGTCCGGCGCGGGGAAGGGCTGCGCAGCCTCGTGGTACGCGCGGATCAGCATGGGTTCCAGCACGCCTTTGGCCGGCCCGGCGCGGGGCAGGCGGTGGTACGGGCGGGGCGTGAGGCGGGCCAGGGCGAAACTGGGGGCCAGCACGATACGGGCCAGGGCGTCCACTTCCTGCACGTCCTGCCGGGCGTAGCGGCGCACGGCGGAGGGGTCGGTGGCGTACGTGGCGGCGATCTCGGCGCCTTCGAGGTACACGCGGCCTTCGGGGGCGATGCCGTAGTGCTGCGCGGCGGCTTTCAGGCCGCTGGACGGGAGGTTGCGGCGGCGCACGGCGTCCAGGGTGTCCAGGATTTCCCGGCCGGGGCAGCACCACAGCGGGGTGCGGGTGCCGTCGTCCACTGTCCAGGGCAGGCCGTCGCCGGCGCGGCCCAGGCGCAGCGGCACGCCGTGCACCTGGGCGCGGGCGCGGAGGAACGGCAGGTCGAAGCCGTGAATGAAGTGGTTTTCCAGGATGTCCGGGTCACGCTCGGCGATCAGCGTGAGCAGGGCAGCGATCATCTCCGCCTCCTGCGCGGGCCGGCGCGCTTCCAGGACGGTGTCCAGGCCGCGGTTGTCGCGCACGGCGATCAGGAAGATGCGGCCTTCCTGCGGGTCCAGGGCGGTGGTTTCCAGGTCGAACTGCAACCGGACCGGGTCGTCGAAGGTCAGGCCGGTGTGGTACGTCTGGCGGGTGGCGATCAGGTACTGCTCGGCGTACCCGAGGCGGATGTACCCGCTGAGGTCGCCCACGCCCCGCGTGCCGGGGGGGGCGCCGCGCAGCAGTTCGGTTTCCAGCTGCCGGGGGGTGGGGCCGCTGAGGAGGTAGCGGTAGGCGCGTTCGGGAACCCCGCCGTCCGGGGCGAGGTCGTGGGCGTGGTAGGCGTCGTCCGGGCCGGCGGGCTCGGGGCTGACGCGCAGGCGCGCGCCGAGGTGCGCGAGGTCGCGGAGGTGCCGGGCGTAGATCCAGCCGCGCTGCCGGGTGTGCTCGGCCTGGGCCGGGCCGCCGGCGCCGGGGGGGCGGTGCCAGACGCTGACGCGGCCGTCCGGGGTGGCGTGGACGGACACGATGCCGGGCGGAGGGGGTGGGGTCGGGGTCACGGTGTGGGGCCTGGACCGTAATTGTACCATCAATTACGATGGGGGCGGAGCGGCAGGCGCGGCCTGCCCCGCGTTCCCCGCCCTGGAGGCAGCATGAGCGAGACCCCGCACCCCGACATCCCGCCCGCCGCCCCACACGCCGCCGACCGCCACGACGTGCTGCGGGTGCTCGGCGCCCGCGTGAACAACCTCCGCAACGTGAACGTGGACCTGCCCAAGCGGCGCCTCACGGTGTTCACGGGCGTGTCCGGGTCCGGCAAGAGCTCGCTGGTGTTCGGCACCATCGCCGCCGAGTCGCAGCGGCTGATCAACGAGACGTACAGCGCCTTCGTGCAGGGGTTCATGCCCAGCCTCGCCCGGCCGGACGTGGACGTGCTCGACGGCCTGACCACCGCGATCATCGTGGACCAGGAACGCATGGGCGCCAACCCGCGCTCCACGGTCGGCACCGCCACCGACGCCAACGCGCTGCTGCGCATCCTGTTCAGCCGGCTGGGCGTGCCGCACATCGGGCCGCCGAACGCCTTTTCCTTCAACGTGCCCTCGGTGTCGGGGGCCGGGTCGGTCACGGTGGAGCGCGGGGAGGGCAGGGCGCAGGCGAAGCAGGTCACGTACACCCGCCTGGGCGGCATGTGCCCCCGCTGCGAGGGCCTGGGGAGCGTCACGGCCTTCGACCTGGGCGCCCTGTACGACGAGTCGAAGTCCCTGAGTGGCGGGGCGCTGAGCGTGCCGGGGTACAGCATGGACGGCTGGTACGGCCGCATCTTCCGCGGCAGCGGCTTTTTTGACCCAGACAAGCCGCTGCGGGACTACACCGAGCAGGAACGCCACGACCTGCTGTACCGAGAACCCACGAAGATCAAGGTGGACGGCATCAACGTGACCTACGAGGGCCTGATCCCGAAGCTGCAAAAAAGCATGCTCGCCAAGGACGTGGAGGCCATGCAGCCGCACGTGCGGGCCTTCGTGGAGCGCGCCGTGACCTTCACCACCTGCCCGGACTGCGAGGGCACCCGCCTGACCCCCGAGGCGCGCAGTTCGAGGATCGGTGGGGTGAGCATCGCCGACGCCTGCCGCATGGAGATCACCGACCTGGCCGGGTGGGTGGGCACCCTGGATGAGCCGGGCGTGGCGCCGCTGCTGGCGAACCTGCGGCGCACCCTGGACTCCTTCGTGGAGATCGGGCTGGGCTACCTGAGCCTGGAGCGGCCCACCGGGACGCTGTCGGGCGGGGAGTCGCAGCGCACGAAGATGATCCGGCACCTGGGGTCGGCGCTGACGGACGTCACCTACGTGTTCGACGAGCCGTCCATCGGCCTGCACCCGCACGACATCGGGCAGATGAACGGGCTGCTGCGCCGGCTGCGCGACAAGGGCAACACGGTACT
Source organism: Deinococcus ficus (assembly GCF_003444775.1). Classification (NCBI taxonomy): domain Bacteria; kingdom Thermotogati; phylum Deinococcota; class Deinococci; order Deinococcales; family Deinococcaceae; genus Deinococcus; species Deinococcus ficus. Next base: position 129,029 of record NZ_CP021083.1, read on the forward strand.
GGTCGTGGAGCACAAACCGGAGATGATCGCCATTGCCGACCACGTGGTGGACCTGGGACCGCGCGCGGGCAGCGAGGGCGGGGAGATCGTGTACCAGGGCAGCCTGGAGGGCCTGCGGGCGAGCGGCACCCTGACCGGCCGGCACCTGGACGACCGCGCGTCGCTCAAGCCGCGCGTGCGGGCGGCGAGGGGTGCGCTGGAGGTGCGCGGCGCGCGCACGAACAACCTGAAGAACGTGGACGTGGACATCCCGCTGGGCGTGCTGGTGGTGGTGACGGGCGTGGCCGGGTCCGGGAAGAGTTCCCTGATCCACGGGTCGGTGTCCGGCCGGGACGGCGTGGTCACCATCGACCAGGGGGCGCTGCGCGGGTCGCGGCGCAGCAACCCGGCGACCACGACGGGGCTGCTCGACCATGTCCGCAAGGCCTTCGCGAAGGCGAACGGCGTGAAACCGGCGCTGTTCAGCGCGAACTCGGAAGGGGCGTGCCCCACCTGCAACGGGGCGGGCGTGGTGGTCACCGACCTGGGCATGCTGGCGGGCGTGAGCGCGCCGTGCGAGGACTGTGACGGCAAGGGCTTCCAGCCGGAGGTGCTGGCGTACCGGCTGGGCGGGCGGGACATCAGCGAGGTGATGGGGATGAGCGTGGCGCAGGCGCGCGAGTTCTTCGCTGGCGGGGAGGCGCGCACGCCGGCGGCCGTGACGATCCTGGGCCGGCTGATGGACGTGGGGCTGGGGTACCTGCGGCTGGGGCAGCCGCTGACCACGCTGTCCGGCGGGGAGCGGCAGCGGCTGAAACTGGCCGCGCACCTGGGGGAGAAGGGCGGCATCTACGTGCTGGACGAGCCGACCACCGGGCTGCACCTGGCGGACGTGGGGCAGCTGCTGGGGCTGCTGGACCTGCTGGTGGACGCCGGGAAGTCCGTGATCGTGATCGAGCACCATCAGGCGGTGATGGCGCACGCGGACTGGATCATCGACCTCGGGCCGGGGGCCGGGCGGGGCGGGGGGCAGGTGGTGTTCCAGGGGCCGCCGGCGGATCTGGTGCGCACGCGGGCGACGCTGACCGGGGAGCATCTGGCGGCGTACGTGGGAGGCTGAGGCCGGGAGAGGCGGGGAAAACGTCCTGGCGCGGGTGGGCACCCGACCCCTATAAAGTGGATATGAAGATCCAGAATGTCCGGCCGCCCTTCCCCGCCGCGGCGCCCCGCGACTACCACGAAAACCCCTTCATCGTGATCTGGGAACTTACCCGCGCCTGCGAACTCAAGTGCCTGCACTGCCGCGCCGAGGCCCAGCACTGGCGCCACCCACAGGAACTCTCCACCCAGGAGGGCTTCGGCCTGATCGACCAGATCCACGCCATGCAGAACCCGCTGCTGGTCTTCACCGGCGGCGATCCCCTGATGCGCCCGGACGTCTTCGAGCTCGCCCGCTACGCCGTGGGCAAGGGCGTGCGGGTCTCCATGACGCCCAGCGCCACGCCGAACGTCACGCGGAAAGCCATGCGCGAGGCGCGGGACGCCGGGCTCTCCCGCTGGGCCTTCAGTCTGGACGGCCCCACCGCCGAGATCCACGACCACTTCCGCGGCGTGAGCGGGTCCTTCGACCTGACCATGAACGCCATCTCGTACCTGAACGACCTGGGCATGCCCCTGCAGATCAACACGGTCGTCTCCCGCTACAACCAGCACGCCCTGGAGGAGATGGCCGCGCTGGTCGAGCGGCTCGGGTGCGTGCTGTGGAGCGTGTTCTTCCTGGTGCCCACCGGACGCGGCAAGGCCGGGGACATGATCTCCGCGCACGAGCACGAGCGGGTGCTGCGGTGGCTGGCCCGCCTGAGCCGCCGCGTACCGTACGACATCAAGACCACCGAGGCCCAGCACTACCGCCGGGTGGTGCTGCAGGAAAAATGGCGTGAGGACAGCACCAAGGGCCTGGTGGACTACGCCGACGCGCTGGTCAAGGGCGACACCAGCGCCTTCGACGGCCTGGGCCGCGCGCCCAAAGGCGTGAACGACGGCAACGGCTTCGTGTTCGTGTCCCACACCGGCGAGGTCTACCCCAGCGGCCTGCTGCCGGTGTCCGGCGGGAACGTCCGGCAGACGCCGCTGGCCGACATCTACCGCCACTCCCCGCTGTTCCGGTCCCTGCGTGACCCGGACCACTTCAAGGGCAAGTGCGGCGTGTGCGAGTTCCGGCACCTGTGCGGCGGCAGCCGCTCCCGGGCGTACGCCTGCACCGGCGACTACCTGGAAAGCGAGCCGTACTGCGCGTACGTCCCGCCAGCCTGGCGGGAGGCTCAGGCCAGCGTGAGCGGCAGCGTGGCGTAACCCCCGCCGGGCGCCTGCTCCCGCGTGGCCGGGGCGGCCAGGGAAAGCGTGCGGGTGGCGTGCAGGAGTTCCTGCGTGAACACCCGCAGTTCCAGCGTGGACAGCGCCCGGCCGGGGCAGGCGTGCGGGCCGGCGCCGTACACCACGTTCGCTGCGGCGTGCGCGTGCGGATCGAACGCGTCCGGGTCGGGGAAGACACGGGGGTCGCGGTTCGCGGCCGTCCAGTTCACGTGCACAACCGTCCCGGCCGGGACCGGCACGCCGCCCAGGGCCGTGTCCACCGTGGCGCGGCGGCGGTTGGCGACGAAGGGGTCGTCCAGGCGCAGCAGCTCGTCCAGGATGGCGTCGAGTTCGGCGTCGGGCACGCCCTGCCTCACGCGGTCCTGGACCTCCGGTCGGGTCGCCAGGCCGTGCAGGACCACGCCCACACACAGCGCCAGGGAGCCCAGGTCCCCGGCGGTCCAGTTGCGCAGGATGGACACGAGTTCCTCGTCGGTCAGGGGCCGGCCGAGGCCGGGATCCGCCATCAGGCGGGAGGTGACGTCCGCGCCGGGCTGGGCGCGGCGGGGGGCGAGTTCCGCGCGGATGATCGCGTCGAAGGCCTCGGCCACGCGGGCGGTCCAGGCGTGGTCGCCGGAGCGGGAGGCGCGGCGGTTCTCGTCAATCCAGGCGAGCAGCTCCTCCTCCCGGCCGGGCTGCCAGCCCAGCCAGCGCAGCTGCACCCGCACGGCGTAGCGGGCGCCGAGGTCGCTGACGGCCTCCACCGTGGCGGGCCGGGGCAGGGCGGCGAGCAGCTCACGCATCACGGCGCGGGCGACGGTCTCGATCTCCCGCAGGGCGGCGGGGGCATTCAGGTAGGGGTCGGTCAGGGCGCGCAGGGTGGCGTGCTCGGCGCCATCCAGGCCGTTGGGAAGCTGCAGGTGGCGGGACACGGCGCTGGAGTACAGCTCCGGCCGGGTGACGACCTCCAGGACCTCCGGGTGGCCGTAGGCGGTGACGTGCCCGGCGTGGGTGTGCACGGGGCAGCGGGTGCGGCGCGCGTCGTAGTCCTGGCGGGGGTCGGCGGTGGGGTCGGCGCTCATGGGGGGATGGTACGCCCGGCCGGCCGGGACGGACGCCCGTCTAGATCGCGTCACTCCGGGCGTTTCAATTGTTTATAAAAAAGGTCAATTATCCGAGGTGCCGCATGCCCCCCACGCCCGACCCGACCCCCGCCGCCCTGCCCCCGACCCTGCCGGCCCCCGCGCCGGGCCGCACCCTGCTCGTCCTCGGCCACGGCTCGCACCTGAACGCCGACTCGGCCCGCGCCGTGCACGCCCACGCCCGCACCCTCCAGGGCGCCGGCTTCGACGAGGTACTCACCGGGTTCTGGAAGGAGGAACCCTCCCTGCGGCAGGTGCTGCGCACCGCCCGCTACCGCGAGGTCACGGTGCTGCCCGCCTTCATCAGCGAGGGCTACTTCACCGAGGAGGTGATCCCGCGCGAACTGGGCCTGAGCCACCAGGGCCGCGTGCCGGACGGCGGCGTGACCGAGACCGTCGCCGGCCGCACCGTGCACTACCTCCGGCCGTACGGCATTCACGCGGCCATGACGGGCGTGCTGCTGGACCGCGCCCGCGAAGTCTGCCCCACCTGGACGCCGGAGCGCACCGCGCTGGTGGTCCTGGGTCACGGCACCCGCCGCAACCCCCGCAGCAAGGAGGCGATCGAGGCCGCCGCCCGGCGCGCCGGGGCGACCGGCCTGTTCGCCCACGCGGCCGCGCTGTACCTGGACGAGCCCCCCCACGCCACCGACTGGCGCGAGCACACGGGCGGGCTGGACGTCATCATGGTGCCCTTCTTCGCCTCCGAGGGCTGGCACACGCTGGACACCATGCCCGCCGAACTGGGCCTGCCGGGCCCGGTGTCGCACCTGGACGGCCGCGTGGTGTCCTACGCCCGGCCGGTGGGCACGCACCCGGCCGTGGGAAGCGTGCTGACCCGGCTGGTGCAGGAGGCCCCCGCCCGGCCTGCCCCGGTGGACGCCGACCACGCCGCCGCCTGGGCGGCCCTGACCACCGCCGCGGAGGGCGGCCTGGACGTCGGTGAGCTGCGCGTGACGCCGCAGCCGGACGGGGCCTTTGCGCTGCATCACGCCGCCGACGCCGGGGAGTCCGGCCTCACCCGGGTGCCGCTGGACGACCTGGCCGCCTGGACCGGACGGGACAATCAGGGCGAGCACCGGCCGATCCGCACCCGGCGCGGCCTGCCGCGCGGCTGGCTGGCCCGCGTGCCCCGCGAACATCTGCGCGCCGCCCTGCACGCCGTGTACCCCGCCGTGACCGAGGAGGCACACGCCTGGGACGCCGGGGAGCTGCCCGTCACGCCCTGGGCGGAGACCGCCGCGCGGCAGAGCGGCCGCTACCGCCCGGTGCGCCGCGCCACGCCCGAAACCGTGCAGGCCGCGCGGGAGCGCCTCTGTGCCGGGTGCCTGCGCACGCCCCTGTGGGCCGGCGAGCCGCTGGCCGCCACCTTCCTGTCGGGCGGGACGGGCCTGCCCTGCGCGGAAGCCTGCACGCTCCTCGTGTCCGACGTCGCTCACCTGCTGGAGGCCCCCCACCCATGACCCCTGCCCTGCCCCCCGTTCCCTTCGTGTCCCTGATCGGCGCCGGTCCCGGCGACCCGGGCCTGCTCACGCTGCGCGCCGCCGAGCGGCTGAGAGAGGCAGACGTCGTGCTGTTCGACGCCCTGGCCAACCCGGACCTGCTGGCGCTGTGCCCGCAGGCCGAGCGGCTGGACGTCGGCAAACGCGGCTTCCTGCCGTCCATGGGGCAGGAGGACATCAACGCCCTGCTGGTCTCCCGCGCGCTGGACCGCGGCGGGCAGCGGGTGGTCCGCCTGAAAGGCGGCGATCCCTTCGTGTTCGGCCGCGGCGGCGAGGAGGCCCTGGCCTGCGCGGCGGCGGGCGTGCCGTGCGAGGTGGTGCCGGGCATCAGCAGCGCCGTGGCGGCCGCGGCGTACGCCGGGATTCCGGTCACGCACCGGGGCGTGGCGCGGTCCTTCGCGGTCCTGACCGGCACGGACCGGCAGGGGCCGGCGGCGTACGCCGCGCTGGGCGGCGCGGACACCCTGGTGTTCCTGATGGCCGTCAAGCACCTGGAGCAGATCGCCGCGGACCTGATCGCCTCCGGGCGAGACGCGGCGACGCCGGCCGCGACGATCCAGTGGGCGAGCACGCCCGAGCAGCGGGTGGTGAGCGGCACCCTGGCCGATATCGCCGGGAAGGTGCGCGCGGCGGGGCTGGGTGCGCCGGCGGTGACGGTGGTGGGCGAGGTGGTCCGGCTGCGCGAACAGCTGGACTGGTTCCTGCCGGAGGCCCTGGGCGGGGGAGGTGCCCTGCCTGCCCGCAGCGCGGGGCCGCTGTCGGGCGTGCAGGTGGCGGTGACGCGCACGCGAGCCGGCACGGACAGCGCCCTGGCGGGGCTGCTGTCGGCTCAGGGCGCGCAGGTGAGCGAGATTCCGCTGGTGCGCTTCACGCCCACGGGGGACCGCCGCGCCCTGGTGGGTGCGCTGACCGGGTTCACCGGGTGGGTGCTGCTGAGCAGTGAGCAGGCCGCGAACGCGCTGATGGACGCGCTGCTGGCCGAGGGCCGGGACGCGCGGGTGCTGTCGGGCGCGCGGATCGCGGCGGCCGGGGCGGGGACCGCGCGGGCGCTGGCGGCGCGGGGGCTGCGGGCGGACTTTGTGCCCTCGCCGTCCGGGACCGGGCCGCTGGGTGCGGGGTTGCCGGCGCAGCCGGGCGAGCTGGCGCTGCACGTGGGCTCACAGGAGCCGGATGCGGAGTTGGAAGCCGCCCTCGCCGCGCGCGGGATCGGGTATCACGCCCTGGAGGCGTTCCGGGTGGAGCCGGCGGAGCTGAGCGCCGGGCAGCGGGCGCAGCTGGAGGCGGCGCAGGTGGTGACGCTGGCCTCCAGCGCCGGGGCGCGGAGTCTGGCGCAGGTGGCCGGCACGGGCTTCACGGCGGCGGTGATCGGGCCGCAGACGGAGCGAGCGGCGCGCGCGGCGGGCTTCACGCGGCTCTTTACGGCGCACGAGGCGACGCTGGAGGGCCTGACGGACGCGGTGCGTCGGGCGTGGCGGCAGGGCGCCTGAGGGGAGATGCCGAGACAACCCACAATTATTGAGTTGTTTTATCCACCATAGAAGATTACCTTTTCAGTCAACAAACGCCGCCACGGGCCCCCGCCCCCTCTCCCCTTCCCGGAGTACCCATGTCTGACATCGAGGCCCTGAAAAAAGAGCTCCCGCCCTTCGAGATCTTCGACCTGATCCCCCAGTACGCACAAAGCGGCGTCATCGACCCCGAGAAGATCGACCTGCTCAAGTGGGCCGGCGTGTACCCCCAGCGCCCCCAGGAAGACGGCTACCTGATGATGCGCGTCAAGGTCCCCACCGCCGAACTGCACGCGGACGCCCTGCGCGTCGTGGCCGGCATTGCCGAGGACTTCGGGCGCGGCCTGCTGGACGTCACCGACCGCCAGGCCTTCCAGTTCCACTGGCTGCGCATCGGCGACATCCCCGAGATCCTGGACCGGCTGGACACCGTCGGCCTGCACACCCGCGGCGCCTGCGGCGACACCGTGCGCGCCGTGATCGCCTCCCCGCTCGCCGGTCTCGACGCCCGCGAGGTGATCGACGTGCGCCCCATCGCCCGCGCCATGGAAGGCACCCTGAGCGGTAACCGCGACTTCGAGGACCTGCCCCGCAAGTTCAAGATCAGCCTCACCGGCACGCCCGAACTCGAGGGCATTCACCTCATCAACGACATCGGCTTCCTCGCGCACCGCGTCGGGAACGAGGTGGGCTTCGACGTGTGGGTGGGCGGCGGCCTGGGCGCCGTCGCGCACCTCGCCCGGCGCCTGGGCGTGTTCATCGCCCCGGACGAGGTCGTGGAGGTCGGGCGCGCCATCACCGCCGCGTACCGTGACCACGGCTACCGCGTGAACCGCAAGAAAAGCCGCCTGAAGTACCTGATCAAGGACCTCGGCCCGGACGCGTTCCGCGCCCTCGTGGAAACGCAGTACCTGGGCCGGCCCCTGCGGGACGGGCCGCCCGCCCCGGTCGCGCGGTTCGGCGGCAGCGACGTGCTGGGCGTCAACCCGCAGAAAGACGGCCTGAACTACGTGGTCCTGACCACCACGGTGGGCCGCATCGACCCGGAGAAGGCCCGGCGGCTGGCCGACCTCGCCGAGCGCTACGGGCAGGGCGTGGTCCGCACCACCGCCTTCCAGAACATGATGATCCCCCACGTGAAGTCGGAGGACGTGGACGCCCTGGTGGCCGAGTTGCAGGCCCTGGACCTCGCGCCGAAGGCCACGTTGCGCGGCACCACCATCGCCTGCACCGGCACGCAGTTCTGCCGCCTCGCCCAGACCGAGACCAAAGCCCGGGTGGCGGGCATGATCGACACGCTCGAACCCCTGCACACCGACCTGGACGTGCCGTTCGTGATCAACCTGACCGGGTGCAGCAACGCCTGCACGCGCTACCAGGTGGCCGACCTGGGCTTCATGGGCGCGCTCAGAGGTGAGGAGGAGGTGTACAACGTGCACCTGGCGGGCAGCATCGGGCAGGCGCAGCGCACCGGCACGAAACTGAAGGGCATCGTGCCCGCCGAGCGCCTCACCGAGTACACCGACCGGGTCCTGACGGATTTCAAGGCGAACAAGGCCGCCGGGGAAAGCTTCGTGGAGTACGCCGACCGCCTGGGCCACGAGCACTTCACGCCCGACGCGGTGCTGGGCGCCCGGCCGGACCGCACTGAAGCGGAACTGGTGACCGCATGAGCGCCGTGCTGACGGAACCGGCGCGGGCGGCGGGCCGGGTGGTGTGGTTCACCGGCCTGTCCGGCGCCGGCAAGAGCACCCTGGCGTCCGCGCTGCACGCCGAACTGCTCGCGCGCGGCGCGGCGGTGGAACTGCTGGACGGCGACGCCGTGCGCGAGAACCTCAGCAAGGGCCTGGGCTTCAGCCGCGAGGACCGCGACACGAACGTCCGCCGGATCGCCTTCGTGGCGGGCCTGCTGGCCCGGCACGGGGTGACCGTGCTGGTCAGCGCGATCTCGCCGTACGCCGACACCCGCCGGGCCGTGCTGCGGGACCTGCCGGGCGCCCTGGAGGTGTTCGTGGACGCCCCGCTGGACGTGGTGGCCGGCCGGGACGTGAAGGGCCTGTACGCCCGCGCGCTGGCCGGCGAGATCCCGCACTTCACCGGCGTGAGCGACCCGTACGAGGCGCCCGGGCAGCCCGGCCTGCACCTGCGCACCGACCGGATCAGCGTACAGGAAGGCGTGCGGCAGCTGCTGACCGCCCTGGGAGAAGGGTGAGCGCCGCGGCCGTCCCCGCGTTCACGCCGGAGACGGACCCCCTGGACGTGATCCGCTGGGCCGTGGCCGAGTTCCCGGGCCTGCGGATGCCCAGCGCCTTCAACCTGAACGGCGTGATCCTGCTGGACCTGGCCGTCCGCGCCGGGTACCGGGGCAAGGTGGTGTTCGTGGACACCGGCTTCCACTTCCCGGAAACGCTCGCCACCCGGGACCGCCTCGCGGCGCGCTACCCGGAACTGAGCTTCGTGACCGTGAACGCCGGCGCGCACCCGGACGACGGCCTGACCGCCCCGGACCTGTACGCCGCCGACCCGGACGCCTGCTGCGCCGCCCGCAAGGTGCAGCCCCTCCAGGCCTACCTGAAGGCGCACAACCCGCCCGCGCTGCTGAACGCCCGCAGCCGCGACCAGGCCAGCACCCGCGCGGACATTCCCTTCGTGGAGCCCGGCGCGCGCGTGAAGGTCAACCCCCTGGCGCACTGGACCCGCGAGCGGCTCGAAGCGTACGCCCGGGAGCACGACCTGCCGGTGAGTCCCCTGTACTTCAGCGGGTTCCTGTCGGTCGGCTGCTGGCCCTGCACCCGCGCGGTGCGGCCCGGCGAGGACGCCCGCGCGGGCCGCTGGGCGGGGCGCGGCAAGACCGAGTGCGGCCTGTGGGCCGGCGAGGCGCGGCTGTGAGGGGCCGGCGATGTCCGGCGCGCCCCTGACACCACCTGCCTATCCGCCGTTCTCACACCACCTGACCGGGGTACCCACATGCCGACCATGACCGACTTCAACCCTTCCGTTTCCGTCCTGCCCGCCCCGCTGGGCGGCACCCTGGTCCGCCGCGTGTGGCAGCCGGGCCGCGACTTCGACCCGGCCGAACTGCTTGATCGGCCCACCCTGGCGCTGTCCGAGCGGGCCCTGGCCGACCTGGAGATGCTCGCCACCGGTGCGTACTCGCCGCTGGCCGGCTTCGTCGGCGAGGCCGATTACCTGAGCATCATCGAGCGGCTGCGCCTCGCGGACGGCACGCCGTGGAGCCTGCCCATCACGCTGCCGGTGAGCGCGGAGGACGCCGCGCGCCTCTCCGGGCGGGTGGTGCTCACCCACGCCGGGTTGCCGGTGGGCACGCTGGACGTCACCGAGCGCTACCCCGCCCGCAAGGCCCTGGAGGCCCGGGAGGTGTACCGCACCGAGGACGCCGCCCACCCGGGCGTGGCCGCCCTGTACGCGCAGGGGGACGTGAACCTGGCAGGCCCGGTAACGCTGTTCGAGGTGCCGCGCGGCGCCTTCCCGGCGCAGCACCGCACGCCCGCCGAGGTGCGTGAGGTGATCGAGGCCCGCGGGTGGCGCAGCACCGTGGCCTTCCAGACGCGCAACCCGATTCACCGGGCGCACGAGTACCTGCACAAGGTCGCGCTGGAACTCGTGGACGGCCTGCTGCTGCACCCGCTGGTCGGGCAGACCAAAGGCGACGACGTGCCCGCCGACGTGCGCATGGAAGCGTACGAGACGCTGCTCGGGCACTACTACCCGGCCGAGCGCACGCTGCTGAGCGTGTACCCGGCCGCCATGCGCTACGCCGGTCCACGCGAGGCGATCGTGCACGCCCTTTCCCGCCGGAACTACGGCGCCACGCACTTCATCGTGGGCCGCGACCACGCCGGGGTGGGCAGCTACTACGGCACGTACGACGCGCAGGAGATCTTCAGCGCGTTCACGGCGGAGGAACTCGGCATCCGCATCCTGAAGTTCGAGCACACCTTCTACTGCCGCTCCTGCCACCAGATGGTCAGCCCGCGCACCTGCCCCCACGACAGCGGCCATCACCTCGTGCTGAGCGGCACGCGCGTGCGGGAGAAACTGCGCGCCGGGGAGGCCCTGCCGCCCGAGTTCACGCGTCCGCAGGTGGCTGAGGTGCTCCGCCGCGGATACCAGGGCGCCTGAACAGGGGATCAGCCGCGCGCCCCGCCTGGACGCGGGAGCTGCGCGGCTAACCCTCGAGACCTGGCTTACTTCCTGACGAAGACGGCGGTGGTCAGGGCGGGCACGCTGAGCTGCGTGCCTTTCACCGCGGCCTGCCGGACCACGGGGTCGCTGCTGCCGGCCAGGACGGGGTGCAGGCTCAGGCCGCTGAAGCCCGCGTCGGCCAGGGTGTAGGGTTTCGTGCCCCCATTGAAGACGACGACCACGTTGCGGTAGGGGTTGCCGGCGTTCACTGCGCCGGTCAGGCGCATGACGATCACGCCCGGCGTCTGCTGGGGGCCGGTGTTCAGGAAGCTCAGGGCCTGCTGCACCTGCTGGGCGCTGTCCAGGCGGAAGAGGGTGGTGCTGTAGCGGATCTTCAGGAACTCACGGTAGTGGTCGTGGGCGCGCAGGATGTCGGTCTTGCCGACCTTCAGCGCGGCGTTGCTGAGCAGGGGGCGGTAGGTGGTCCAGTTGGCCTCGTTCTTCTCGGCGGGCGGCAGGCCCTTGCCGAAGCCGTTGCCCGCGTACGTGAAGTCCAGGGTGTTGAACCAGTCGCCGCTGTTGTACGAGTCGCCGTCGAAGGACTTGCTGCGCAGGATGTCGTCCCCGGCGTAGCTGAAGGGCAGGCCCTGCCCCAGCAGGACGTAGGCGTGCGCGAGGTTCTGGTAGCGCACGCGGGTAGCGCTGCTGACGCTGCCCGGCGTCTTGAGCAGCACGGCGTCCCAGAGGGTCTGGTTGTCGTGCGCGCTGGCGTAGTTGATGGTCTCGCGCGGGCTGGCGGCGTACCCGGCAGGGGCGTCGCCGTACTTGATCTGCGCGCCGGTCACGGTCTGCCCCTGGGCGTTCACCAGGCGGTAGTCGCGCAGGTTCCCGGTCAGGCCGATGCGGACGAGGTCCGCGAGCTGTGCCCATTTCGCGGCACTGTCGTTGCCGGGCTGGCCGTTGGGGCTGGTGGCGAGGCCGGTCGCCACGCCCTGTTCCGTCAGGCCGCCGAAGGGGTTCCCGCCGCGCAGGGCGTCGCGGATACGGTCGTTGAAGGTGCCGATGCCCTGGCCGTAGAGGTTCACCTGCGTGGCGTTCAGGCCGCGGGCCCCGCCCTGCACCTCCCCGAAGTCCCAGCCTTCGCCGTACAGGTAGATCAGCCGGCCGTCCACGCCGTCCTTCGCGGGGGTCAGGGCGTCCAGGGCTTTGCGGGCAGCCTGCATGTCGGCGACCATGTGGTGCCCCATCAGGTCGAAGCGGAAGCCGTCCACCTTGTACTGCCGGGCCATCAGGACCAGGGTGTCCACCATCAGCCGGCGCATCATGGTGTGCTCGGTGGCGGTGTTTGAGCAGCAGGTGCTGTTCTCCACGGCGCCCTGCGCGTTCAGGCGGTGGTAGTACCCGGGGACGATGCGGTCCAGCACGCTGCGCTCGTTCTGCCCGCTGGCGTTCGTGTGGTTGAACACCACGTCCTGCACGACGCGCAGTCCGGCTCCGTTCAGGGCCATCACCATCTGGCGGTACTCCTTCGTGCGGGCACCCGGGTCCACGGCGTAACTGCCTTCCGGGACCATGAAGTGGTACGGGTCGTAGCCCCAGTTGTAGGCGTCGGCGTCCTTCACGGCCGTCACGGCCTTCTGCTGCTCGTCACTGTTCGGTGCGAAGCGCGTGAGGTCGCCGGGGGTCTTCCACTGCCCCTTATCCTCATTGATGGTGGCGATGTCGAAGGTGGGCAGCAGGTGCACAGCCTTCAGACCGGCGGTCGCCAGGGACCTGAGGTGCTTCATGCCGGCGCTGCCGGCCTGCGTGAACGCCAGGTATGTGCCGCGCTGCGCGGCCGGCACGGTCGCGTCGGCGGCGCTGAAGTCCCTCAGGTGCAGCTCGTAGAAGCTCAGGTCACTGGCGCTGCGCAAGGCGGGTTTTTTCAGGGCGTCCCACCCGGCGGGCTTCTGCGAGGCGTCATTGAGGTCCATAAATACGCTGCGGTCGCTGCCGCGCGTGAGCGCCACCGAGTAGGGGTCGGTCACGAGGTTCGTCTCGACCTTCCCGGTGCCCGGGGCGTACACGGTCACCTCGAAGCGGTACGTGCGGCCCTTCCAGGCGTTCTGGCCTGTGACGGTCCAGACGCCTTTCGCGTCGCGGGTCATCGGCAGCGTGGTCTCCCCCGCCCCGGTCGCGTTCCCCAGGCGCAGCTTCACGCTCTGCGCGGTGGGCGCCCAGACGCGCACGGTGGGCGCGTTGCCCTGCCAGGTCACGCCCAGGGGGCCGTCGTAGGCGTACAGGTCGTCCAGCGCCAGCGCGGTCTGCACGCCGGTGGCGTCCAGCACGGTGCCGTCCGGGAGCACACTACTCACCGCGAGCTGCCCACGCAGGGCGTCCGGCAGGGCGGCGCGGTCCTCGGCGCGCACGCGCAGCAGGGCGTAGTTCGCCAGGTAGGGGACCTTCGCCTTCAGGGCGGCGCTCAGGCCGCCGTCCACGGGTTCCAGCGTCAGGGTCGTCCCGCCGGTGACGCCCTCGGCGCCGAGCTTCAGTCCGGCCGCCGGGTCGGCGTGCAGGGTCAGGAACGCGCCGGGCTTCACGAGGTCAGGTTTCACGGCAATCAGGTCACGGGACAGCATCACGGCCTGCTGTTTCGTGAGGTCCCCGACCTGCCGGGTGGTGGTGTCGGGGCGGGTGGTGTTCACGGCGTCCTTGCCGCTCACGATCCAGGCCTGGTTGCCCATCTCGCGCGTGAGGGTCTGGTCGGGGCCCGGGTCCTTCTCGTCGCCCTTGTGGATGAGGAAGCCCAGTTTCTTCCAGTCGGTTTTCATGGGGACGAGCCAGTACGCCCAGCCGCTCTCCACGCCGGTCTGCGGCAGGGGTTTCGTCCATTCCACGGTGGCGGTCGTGTCCTCCCAGGCGTGCAGGCCCCAGCCGGCGTAGTTGCCGTCCGGGCGGTAGTAGTTGATGCGCGCCATACCCTCTGGAACCGGCGTGCTGACGGGCGCCAGGGCGGCGGTCACGGGTTGGGTGGCGTCCGTGTCGAAGGGTCCGGTCTTCGCGTACGCGACGAGGGCCGACCCGGATTTCAGGAACAGTTCGCGGCCCTTGCCGAGGTTGAACCACAGGTCCGGGCCGGGGTCCTTGTCGTCGCCCTTGTGAACGATGAACGCGAGTTTCTGCGCGCCCTGCTTCACGGGCACGTTGAAGTACACGCCGAAGTCGTCCTTCCCGGCCTGCGCGAGCGGTTTGCTCCATTCCACGGTCGCGGTGGTGTCCTCCCAGACGTGCAGGCCCCAGCCGGCGTAGTTGCCGTCCGGGCGCTGGTAATGGACGCGCACGGTGCCGGCCGGCAGGGTCGCCTGCGCCGCGGCAGACGTGACGAGGGCCAGGGTCAGCAGGGAAAGCAGATTTCGCATGGTGTGAGGAGTGTAGGCCGGGTGAACCGGAACGTGGAAGTGCTTCCAGTTCAGGGGTCTGACCCGAACCGCAGAGTTTCTCATGAAGGGCAGGCGCGTGTGAAATGGGCGAGTCAGTGATCCCCCGCACACCCGGAGATTTTGGGCGGGCCATACAGGCGGATTTCTTCTTCAGAACAGGGTTTTTCGTCATTTCCGACAGGTGGGGTGTAAGACTTTTGTCGGATGAGTTCTCTATGGTCATCTCATGAACACAGTGGATCGGGTCGGCTGCCCGCCGGACCCGGACCTGCGCCGTTGCCCGCCCCCGCCCCTGCACCGAGGTACCCCATGGCCAAGATCCTGATCGTTGACGACTCCCCCGCCGACCTGCGCTTCCTGGAAGACGCCATCCGCCAGACCGGGCACTCCGTGGTCAGCGTCTCGAACGCCCTGGATGTGGAAAGCGCCGTCGAGCGCGACCAGCCCGACCTGGCCCTGCTGGACATCGTGATGCCCGAACGCAACGGCTACGAGACGCTGCGCGCCCTCAAGAAACTCCCGGCCGCCAGCGCCCTGAAGGTCGTGTTCGTGTCCAGCAAGGGCAGCGACACCGACGTGAAATGGGGCCTGCGGCAGGGCGCCGTGGACTACCTGATCAAGCCCTATACCCCGGATCAGGTCGCCACCCTGCTCACCCGGCACCTGTAAGGCCCGCCATGGCCGAAACGCTGATGCTCCTGCGCGCCTGCCACCGCGTTCTCGCCGTGCCGTCCGGCGCGCTGCGGCGCGTGGTGCCCGCCGAGCGCCTCGCCCCCATGCCCGGCACGGCCGGCGCCCTGCTCGGCCTGATGCCCGCCTCGGGGCGGGCCGTGCCGGTCGTGGACCTCAGCCGCCTCACGGGCCTGCCCGAGGCGCCCGCCACGCTCGCCGTGATCTGCCAGGTCGGCCCGGAAACGCTGGCGCTGCCTGTGCAGGAGGTGCTGGGCTTCGTTCAGGAGGACGGCGCCGCCAGCGCCGAGCTGCTCGGCCCGGAAACGCTGCTGGGCGGCTACACCGGCGGCGGGCAGAAAGGCCAGCGCCTGAACCTGGGCGCCCTGCACGACCGGCTCGCCGCGCACCTCAGTCCGGTCTGATTCTCGCCTCCCGCTCCCGGCCTCCCCGGAATCCAGCTTTCAGGAGATCCCATGCTGCCAAGTTCCCCCACCCAAGTCGACCCGGCCCCGGCGCGGCGCAAGGTCCGCTCCGCGCGTCCTGCGCGGGGTGAACGGCCCGCGCCGGCCCCGGATTCCGCCGGGCGGCGCCTGCCGCGCTGGATGGACCGGCTCAGCGTCGCCCAGAAGCTGGGCCTCGCGGGCGTGCTGTTCGCCCTGCCGACCCTGCTGATCGTGCGTGAAAGCGCCCTGAACCAGAACGCCCTGGTGCGCCCGGTGACGCGCTCGCTGCAGATCATGCCGGTGGTACGCGCCACCAGCGACATGCAGGAGAAGCTGGACACCTTCACCATGCAGGCCACCCGGCACGCCCGCGGGGAAGTCCCGGCCGAGGCGGTCAAGCGGGCGCAGCAGGCGGTGGACGCCAGCCTCAAGGCCCTGACCGACGAGCTGAACTCCAGGGCGCAGCCCAACCTGCTGGCCGACACGAACGAGATGCGGCAGGCGATCCTGACCGAGGCGCCGCTGGACGAGTTGCAGAACGTGTGGACGTACTACCGCGACTCGGCGCTGGAGATGAACCCGTCGGCGATCGCCAGCGCGTACTTCGACGCGGCCGCGCCGCTCAAGACGCTGGTCGGGCAGGCCGAGCGGGTCAGCAGCCTCTCGGTGGGCGGCGGGCAGAACAGCCTGTACTACATGAAAGAAAGCAGCCTGGGCAGCGGCCTGACCGAGCTGCGGTACGCCGTGGTGCGCGCCGACGCACTGGCCAGCAGCGCGTACGGCAAGACGCCCGAGGCGCTCGCGGACCGCGAGGCGCTCGCTCAGCTGATTCCGCTCGCGCAGGTGCTGCTCGACAGCACGAAACGGAACCTCGAGCAGGCGGTCCTGACCGGGCAGAGCATCCCGCAGGAACTCAGCGCGAACGCAGCCGCCCTGGACGACAAACTCCAGAGCCTGCAGATCGAGTGGCGCGCCGCCACGCAGGGCGTGCAGCCCACCGGCCTGGGCACGTTGACCGCCGACGCCGTGCGCACCACCGGCGCGCTCACCCGCGACGGCCTGGACGCCCTGGAGAAGGAAGCGGCGCTGTTCCAGAACCAGCAGCTGACCCGCGGCGCCACCGGTCTGGCCGTGGTGGTCGTGCTGGGGGGCCTGGCGGCCGTGCTGCTCGCCGGGCTGCTGCGCTACATCGTGCAGCAGATCCAGCAGCTCACCCGCGGCGCGCGCCGCCTGACCGAAGGGGACTTCGGCGTGCAGATTCCCGTGACCAGCCGCGACGAGCTGGGCCTGCTGGGCTCGGCCTTCAACGACGCCGCCGCGCAGCTGAGGCGCAACGCCGAACGCGTGGAGTACGAGCGAGTGGAAGCGCAGGAACTGCAGAACAACATCGCCGAGTACCTCGACGTGACCATGGACATCGCCGACGGTGACCTCACCAAGCGCGGCAAGGTCACCGAGGACGTGCTGGGCAACGTGGTGGACTCCATCAACGTGATGGTGGACGAGCTCTCCGACCTGCTGCGCAACGTGCAGGACGCCTCGCAGTCCGTGACGGGCGGGTCGCGCGCCATGCTGCTGTCCACCGCCCAGATCGAGCAGGGCACCCTGACCACCGCCGAGCAGGCCGCCCGCGTGTCCCGGCAGGCGCAGGACGTGAACGCCCGCATTCAGAGCATGGCGCAGACCGCGCAGGAAAGCGCGGCCATGGCCCGCCAGACGCTGCTCGCCTCGCAGCAGGGCCAGCAGGCCGTGACCGGCACGCTGGAGGGCATGGACCAGATCCGCGGCTCCTCGCAGAGCGTGACCGAAGCCATTCAGGCGCTGTCGGAGCGCTCCGGGCAGATTCAGGAGATCGTGGATTCCATCAGTCACATCGCCAGCCAGACGAACCTGCTTTCCCTGCACGCCAGCATCGAGGCGGCCGGCGCCGGGGAGGCCGGCAGCCGCTTCGCGGTGGTGGCCGAGGAAGTGCGCGCCCTGGCCGACGAGTCGAGCGCGGCCGCCGGGCGCATTCAGGACCTGATCGCCGGCGTGCAGCGCGAGATCGCCGCGGCGTCCGCCACCATGGCCACCGGCGCACAGACCGTGGAACGCGGGTACGAGGTCGCCCGGCAGGCCGGGGAGCAGCTGCGCCAGATCGGGCAGCTCTCCGCGCAGTCCGCGCAGCTCGCCGAGGCGATCTCCCAGGCCGCCGCGCAGCAGGCCCAGCAGATGCAGCAGATGGGACACGGCGTCACGCAGATCGCCGAGATCGCCACCGACTCCCAGGCGTCCGTGGCCGAAGGCCGCAGCGCCGCCGAGCAGCTTCAGGCGCTGGCGCAGCAGCTCGCCGCGCAGCTCGGGCGCTTCAAACTGCCCGCCTGAGCCCCCCGCCCCACGCCCCACCTGACCCGATCCGCGCCTGCACAGGAGCCCTGAGATGACCGTAACCAACCCCGAGTTTTCACCCGCCGTCGCCCCGGCCCGTCCCGCCGCCCGCCCGGACCGCGTGGGCCTGTTCGCCCGCCTGCCGGTCAGCCGCAAGCTGCTGCTCGCCAGTCTGGGCCTGGGCGTGCCGTACCTGGCCGCCATGGGCGGGCTGATGTACATCACGAATGTGAACCTGCAGGCCAACCGGGTGCAGCGCACCGGGCAGGCCATGCTGGTGCCCGCCTCGCCGCTGCTGCAGAACGTGCAGTTGCTGCGCCTGTCGGCCACGAACGTGCTGTCCGGCAAGGCCGAGTTCCGTGAGCCGAACATCCAGCAGCGTCAGGTGGTGGACGCCCGCCTGGCTGAGATCGCCGCGGTCGCGCAGACGCACGGGTACGCGACGATCACCGCCCAGGTCACGCGCCTGCAGCAGGGCCTGGACGCCCTGGACGCGGACGTGGACGCCGGCGGCGTGACCCCGCAGCAGATTCAGACGAAGTACACGGCACTGCTGCGCGAGCAGGTGATTCCGCTGTTCCAGACGATCTCCGACGAGACGAAGCTGGCGCTGCAGAACCCGGCGAGCGTGCAGGCGGCCGCGGCCGCGCAGGTGGCGAACCTGGCTGCCCTGACCGTGCCGGCGAACATGCCGGCGGCCGGCGCGATCGCGTCCGGGAGCATTCAGGTGATCACCCGCGCCGGCGGGCCCGGCAAGCCCCTGTCCGAGGCGCTGCAGTTCGAGGCCCGCACGAACTACACCACCGCCAACCAGGCCATGCTGAGCGTCCTGAACGGCCTGAAGGGCACGTACAAGAAGTTCCCGGAACTGGAAGGCACCCTGAAGCCCGCCGCGGACCGCCTGGAAGCGGTGGCCGTGCCGCTGTTCAACTCGGTGGAGTCGGGCCTGGTGAACTCGAAGACGGTGCGGGTGACCCCGGCGCAGATCAACGAGGCCATTCCCAACTACGCCGCCGCACTCTTCGCCAGCCTGGACGCCTCGATCAACGCGCTGGGCAGCGTGCTGGTGACGCAGGAGCGTGCCAGCCGCACGCAGCTGATGGCGGCCGTGATCGTGCCGCTGCTGACGCTGCTGGCCGTGGCGCTGCTGTTCCGGGCGGTGGCAGGCTCCATCCTGGTGCCGCTGCGCCGCCTGACCGGCGCGGCCCGGCAGCTGGAGCAGGGCGAGGTGGGCGCGCAGGTGCCCGTGACCTCCACCGACGAGCTGGGACAGCTGGCCGTGGCCTTCAACAGCGCGTCCGCGCAGCTGAAACTCAACGCCGACCGCGCCGAGCAGGAGCGCGTGGAAGCGCAGCGCCTGCAGAGCAACATCGGGGAGTTCCTGGACGTGACCATGGACATCGCCGACGGTGACCTCACCAAGCGCGGCAAGGTCACCGAGGACGTGCTGGGGAACGTGGTGGACTCCATCAACCTGATGACCGACGAGCTGGCCAGCGTGCTGCGGCGCGTGCAGGACACCGCCGCGTCCGTGACCGGCGGCTCGCGCGCCATGCTGGGCACCACGCAGGTCATCGAGGAAGGCGCGCAGCTCACTGTGGCCGAGACGCAGCGCGTGGCCGAGCAGGTCGCGCAGATCACCGAGTCCATCCGCGTGATGGCCGTGAACGCCCAGCGCAGCGCCGAGACGGCCCGCCAGGCGCTCAGCGCCTCGCAGCAGGGCCAGGAGGCCGTGACCGGCACGCTGGAAGGCATGCAGAACATCCGCCGTGAGGTGCAGGGCGTCGCCAAGCGCATCAAGAACCTCGGGGACCGCTCGCTGGAAATTCAGGAGATCGTGGACACCATCTCCCAGATCGCCCGGCAGACGAACCTGCTGGCGCTGAACGCCAGCATCGAGGCGGCCGGCGCCGGGGAGGCCGGCGGCCGCTTCAGCATCGTCGCGGACGAAGTGCGCAAGCTGGCCGACACGTCCTCGCAGGCCACGGGCCGCATCGCGGGCCTGATCAAGAACGTCCAGGCCGAGATTCAGGACGTGATCGCCAGCGTGGAGGACGGCACCCGCGAGGTGGAGCAGGGCTACCGGGTCGCCGGGACCGCCGGGGAGCGCCTGCGCGAGATCGGGACGCTCACGCAGACGTCCGCGCAGCTGGCCGAAACGATCGCCAGCAGCAGCCAGGCGCAGGTGAGCGGCATCGAGCAGGTCGGCGGGGCCGTGCAGCAGATCGCGCAGATCGCCGAAGGGTCGGCCGAGCAGGTCACGCAGGGCCGCGAGACCGCCACGCAGCTGCAGAGCCTGGCGCAGCAGCTCGACGGCAGCCTCGCGCGCTTCCGCCTGCCGTCCTGAACCGGGGAGGATTACGAGCCATGGCACACCCAGAACTGCTTCAGAGTTTCCTGCAGGAGGCCGAGGAGGTCATGCTGCAGCTGGAGAGCGGCGTCCAGGCCCTGTGCGCGGACGGGCGCACCGGCACCGAGCCGGCCACCGCGCCCGCCCTGGGCGGCATGGCCCAGGTGAGCCTGCTGGCGCACCGCATGCGCGGCAGCGCCGGCCTGTACGGCTTCCAGCAGCTGTCCACCCTGGCGGGCCTGCTCGAGCGCCTCCTGGACGCCCGCCCGGAGCTGCGCGGCGAGCACGCCGGGGCGTACCTGGCGCTGCTGGAGGAGATCAGCGGCGCGCTGCGCGGCGGCCTGCGGACCCTGCAGGCGGGCGGCACCGACCGCGACCTGGGCCTGACCTTCGCGCGTTCGGCCGCGCCGGCCCGGCTGCAGGCACTGGTCACGGCCGTGCCGGACGCCTTCCGGATGCGGGCCGCGCTGCACCGCGCCCCCGACCCCGAGGACGCGGCCGAACCCGGCGCGGAGGGTCTGGAGGCGCGGCTGCGGGCCTTCGTGACGCAGAACGAGGAGGTCTGGGAGTACTTCGCGCCGGAAGTGCACGAGCACGTCGCGGCGCTGCGCCACGAACTCGACCACCCGGACGCCGCCGACGCGAACGTCATGTTCCGATCGGCGCACACCATCAAGGGCAGTTCCTACATGGTGGGCCTCACCGAAGTCGGCGATTTCGCGCACGGCCTGGAGGACCTGCTGGGCGCGGTGCGCAGTGACACCGTCGCCCTGAACGCGCCGGCGCTCTCCGCGCTGGCCGGCGCGGTGGACCTGCTCGACGACATGATGCTCGTCGCGGGCGGCGGGCACGTCCTGCAGGACGGCGCGGTGACGCTCCAGGGCCGCCTGGAGAGCCTGAGCGCCCAGCTGCAGCGCCTCGCGGCCGGGGAGGCGCCGGCCCCCGCGGCGGTCCCCACGGCCGCCCCGCAGGCCCGGGCGGCGGCGAACGCGACCATCCGCGTGCCGGCCCAGCGCCTGGAAGGGCTGATGGACCAGCTCGGCGAGGTCGTCGGCAGCCGCGCGCGCCTGAGCGCCCTGCTGGCCCGCCTGGACGAGATGCAGGGCCTGATGCAGGACAGCCAGGCGAGATTCCAGCGGACCGTGCGGGACTTCGAGGAACGTTACCTGAACCCGGACATGGTCCGCACGCTCGACGCCGGGCGCGGCGCGGCCACGCCGGACGGCGCGGGCCAGGGCCTGACGGCCGCCTTCGCGGACCTGGAATTCGACACGTACGACGACCTGAACATCCTCTCGCGCAGCATCACCGAGCTCAGCGTGGACTTCGGTGAGGTCCGCAAGCGCCTGACCGACACCGTGAGCGGCCTGCAGGAGGAGAACGAGGCGCTCGGCAAGCTGATCCGGCAGCTGCGCACCGACCTGAACGCCACCAGCCGCGTGCCGTTCTCGCAGGCCACCGCCCGCCTGCGCCGCTGGGCGCGGGAGCAGCCGCACCTCACCCTGGCCGTGGAGGGCGACGACGTGCTGGTGGAAAGCGGCATCCTGCAGCGCCTCACCGAGCCGATGCTGCACCTGCTGACCAACGCCGCGCACCACGGCCTGCGCCGCGCCGCCGAGGACCCGCAGGGCCGCGTGGCGCAGGGCAAACCGGCCACCGGGCAGGTGTTCATCCGCGCCTCGGAAAGTGCGAACTTCCTGGAAGTCACGGTCGCCGACGACGGGGACGGCCTGGACCTGGACCGCATCCGCGAGCGGGCCCTGGGCGCCGGGGTGGGCTCCGCGCAGGAACTCGCCGCCATGGGCGACGCCGAGGCTGCCCGCCTGATCCTGCTGCCGGGCCTGAGCACCGCCGAGACGGTCGGTCAGACGGCCGGGCGCGGGGTGGGCATGGACGTCGTGGCGAACAGCGTGCGCGCGCTGGGCGGGGAACTGCTGATCCAGTCGGAGCCGGGTGTGGGCACCGCGTTCGTGCTGCGCCTGCCGACCACGCAGCGCATCATGGACGTGCTGGACGTGCAGCTCGGCGCGCAGGACGCCGGGGCGTTCGCGGTGAACACCGTGCAGGCGCTGCGTGACGTGCCCGAAGCGGACATCACCCTGATCGAGGGCGCCCCCCACGTGCGCTTCGAGGGCCAGCTCGTGCCCGTGGTGGACGCGCGGCCCTTCTGGGGTCCGGTCGCGGGCGACGAAGTGGGCGCCGCGGCGCACCTGGTGTTCGCGTCCTCGATTTCCGGGACAATCGCGGTGCGCGTGCGGGCGTTCGGGCGCATCGAGGAAGTCAGCGTGACGCCGCCCAGCCCGCTGCTTGGCCGCCTGGAGTACCTCGCGGGCCTCACGGTCGGCGCGACCGGCGCGGTGTTGCCGCTGCTGGACCCGGCCGGGCTGCTGCGCCTCGCCCGGCGCCCGGACGCCTGGCTGAGCGGCGCGGCCGCACAGGCCGGCGGGACGGGCCGGACCCTGCTGCTCGTGGACGATTCGGTCAGCGTGCGCCGCCTGGTGAGCCGGATGCTGGAACGCGCGGGCTTCACGGTCCTGACCGCCAACGACGGCCAGGAAGGCCTGGACCTCATTCACAGCGGCGAGCATCTGGACGCCGTGATCACCGATCTGGAAATGCCCCGCATGAACGGCTACGAGCTGCTCGGCGCGGTGCGCGCCCGACCGGACAGCGCCGAGCTGCCGGTGCTGGTGATGACCACCCGCGCCGGGGAGAAACACCAGCAGCTGGCCTTCAGTCTGGGCGCCACGGACTACTTCACGAAACCCGTGAACGAGACGCTGTTGCTGCGCCGCCTGCAGGCCCTGCTGGGCCAGGCCGGGGTGGACGCCGCGCCCGGGCCCGGGGCCGTGCCGGCGTGACCGGCACGGCTCCGGCTGGCCGGGAAGGGAGGGACGCCACGTGAAATGCCTGCTGATCATCATCAGTGACCCGGCCCGCGCCGGCCTGTACGGGGCGCTCGCCCTGCAGGCCGGGGTGCGGGTCATCCAGGCGGAGGGAGCGCTGCACGCCCTGACCTTCCTGGAACGCGAGCAGGTGGACGCCATCATCTGCGAGGCCGACATGGAGGACATGGACGGCGACGAGTTCCGCACCGTGGTGCACGAGGAGGTCCGCACCGCGGGCGTCCCGGTGTTCGTGCTGCCCGACGGCCGGGAAATGGTCAAGCACCGGCACCTGGAACTCCCGGCCCTGACCGGCCCGGAGATCCTGGCGGAGGTCCTGGATGAACTCGGTGTGGACCGCGCGGCCTTCCCGGTGCCGGTGATCCGGCAGCCGGTCACGCACCTGGCCGGGCGGCTGGGCGTGTTCGGGCTGGCGGAGTTTCTCAGCTGGGTGCACGAGATGGAGTACAGCGGGCACTGGCTGGTCACGGTGGAGGACGAGGGCGGCAACAGCCGCTGCGCGCACCTGCTGATGACGGCCGGGGACCTGACGTACGCGGAGTTTGCCGGCATGACCGGCAAGGCGGCCCTGTTCTCGGTGATGCGCGACGTGACGCTGCACCCGCGGGCGTCGTTCGAGTTCGTGCGGATCGACACGCCGCTGCCGGTGCGCAGCGCCACGCTGATGAAGAACACGCCCCGCACCCTGATGGAGGTCGCGGTGGACCTCGACCACCTGGACGCGCACATTCAGGGGCTGGCGGTGTCCTGAAGCGCGGTTCAGTCAGGGTTCTGTCGGACTTCGCGCCGTAGCGTGGGCGCACATCCCGCCCCTGCGGCCCCCCTTTCACCTTTCACGCGGACAGAAGCGTCCGCGGCCCTCACCCTGGAGAGTTCATGCCCGAAATCCTGATTGTCGACGACAGCATCAGCGTGCGCCGCGCGCTGGAGATCACCCTGCGCAACAACGCCATGCAGAGCCGCAGCACCGTGAGCGGCGAGGAGGCCATGGAGCTGCTGCACTCCGGCGCGTATCAGTGCGACGCGATGCTGGTGGACGTGATCATGCCCGGCATGAGCGGCATCGACGTGTGCCGCGCCGTGAAGGCCGATGGACGTTACGGGGGCCTGCCGGTCATCCTGATGAGCGGCAACGTGGACGACGAGATCCGCAGCCAGGCCAGGGAGGTCGGTGCGGACGGCGTGCTGCGCAAGCCCTTCCGGTCCGAGGAACTGATGCCGATGGTCGAGGGCATCCTGGCCCGCAGCGGGGAGACCGCGGGGGCCGAGGCGGGCGCGCCGCTGGAGGAGCCGGCCGGTGAGGCGGACGTGGCGGCCGAGCCTGCCACGTCCGGGGAGCGCATCCAGAACGCTCACCTTGACGCCCTGAACGAGGTGCTGCAGCGCTACGAGGACCACCCGCGCATGCTGGACGCCGTGATCCTGGACCGCGAGGGCCGGCCCATCCGGCAGACCGGCACGCGCCTGCCGGAGAACATCACGACCTTCGCGCGTTTCTTCACGAACACCGCCGGGGTGCTCGGGCAGCAGATGCTCGGGGAAGCGATTCAGGACGTGACGATCCGGTACGGCGCGCACGAGATGGTCATTCACAGCCTGCCCGGTCACTTCGTGATCGTGCTCCTCGGCGAAGGCGCCCACGCCCTGCAGGCCTGAACGCCCACGCAGCGCGGCCCGGCCCCATCAGTGGCCGGGCCGCGCTGTTGTGTGGGCGTTCAGGTCACGGCGGGCAGGCCAGGCCGGGCGCGGTGCAGGAAGCGCCAGGTGAGCAGCGCCGAGGACGTGAGCAGCCCGGCGGTCAGGCCGAACCACAGGCCCTGCCCGCCCAGGCCCAGCGGGAAGGCCAGCAGGGCGCCCAGGCCCAGGCCGACCAGCCAGTAGGAGGCCAGGGAAATCAGCATGGGCACGCGGGTGTCCTGCAGGCCGCGCAGGGCGGCGTTGGCGGTGACCTGCAGGCCGTCGAAGGCCTGGAACAGCGCAGCGATCAGCAGGTACCCGGTGGCGGTGGCGACCAGCGCGGCGTTGGCAGGCGCGTGGGCGTCCACGAACAGGCCGATCACGGCGCGGGGGGCGAGCAGGTACAGCAGGCTCACGGTGAGCATGAACCCCACGGCGAGCTGCATGCCGATCAGCCCGGCGCGGCGGGCCTGGGCGGGCTGCTTGCGGCCGCTGAGGTGCGCCACGCGGATGCCGACGGCGGTGGACAGGCCCAGCGGGACCATGAAGGCGGCGGTGATGATCTGCAGGGCGACGTTGTGCGCGGCGAGGGTTTCGGTGCCGAACTGCGCCATCAGCAGGGACGTCACGCCGAACAGGCCCACCTCGGCGCCCAGGGTCAGGCCGATGGGCACGCCGACGTGCAGCAGCTGGCGGTACTCGCGTCGCACCGCGCCGGCCGGCAGGGCCGCACCAGGGCGCAGGGCCGGCCAGGCGAAGCGCAGCAGGGTCAGGAACACCAGCCACAGGGTGAGCACGGTGCTCAGGACCGGGCCGCGGAAGCCCAGGGGGGGCAGCGGGCCCCAGCCGAAGGCCAGGGCGGGCGCCAGGCCGGCGGACGCGGCGACGCCGAGCAGCAGCGCGGCCGTGACGGTGCGGGGCTGCCCGGTCGCCTCGAGGATGCCGCGGCAGGTCATGAAGCCCATCGAGGCGGGCAGCACCAGCGCAAGCGTGCGCAGGGTCTCCTGAATCAACCCGGCGTCGAGGCCGGCGGGGCTGCGCTGCGCGACCAGGGGCGCGCCCAGCCACAGCAGCGTCCCGAAGCCCAGGGCGAGGCTGGCGCCGAGCAGCGCGCCGGCCCGGGCGGTGACGCGCACGGCCTGGGGGTCCTGGGCGCCGTGCGCGGCGGCGACGCGCGCGGGAACGCTCAGCATGACGCCGACCAGGACCATCAGGCCCAGGTTGAACAGGGCGTTGACGTACGCGATGGTGGCGAGTTCGGTGGTGCCCAGGCGGCCCATCACGGCCGTGCCGATCAGGGTCATGCCGTTGGAGGCGAACTGGGAGACCACGACCGGCACGGCGAGGGTCATGAGGTTGCGCCACTCCGGCCGGGGCGGGGCGGGGGGGGTGGGGGCGGGCCGGGTCACCGGGGCAGTGTAGGCAGGCGGGCGCCGCCCCGCTGAGGAAAATGTCGGGTTTCAGCGGGGGGCGCGCTCACCGGGCGCTGCGCAGGTCGGTGACGCGGCGCAGTTTTCCGCCCTCGCTGCGGGGCAGGCTGCCGGGCACGCACAGTTCGCATTTCACGCTCACGCCGACCTGCACCTTGATCTGGCGGGTGATCTCGTCGCGCAGCGCGGCGGATTCCGTGTCGGTTTCCACCTGCAGGGTCAGGTCGTCCATCAGGCCGGTGCGGGTGAGGATCACGTGGTAGTGCGGGCTGGCCTGGCCCATACCGACCAGCACGGCTTCAAGCTGCGTCGGGTAGACGTTCACGCCGCGCAGGATGATCAGGTCGTCGCTGCGGCCGCGGATGCCGTCCATGCGGCGCATGGTGCGCCCGGTGGCGTTGTCGCCGGGGATCAGGCGGGTGATGTCGCCGGTCCAGTAACGCAGGATGGGCATGGCGGTGCGGGTCATGCTGCTCAGGACCAGCACGCCCCACTCACCGTCGGGGAGGACGGCACCCGTGTCGGGGTCCACGATCTCGGGGTAGAAGTGGTCCTCCCAGAGGTAGCTGCCCTGCTGCTCGGCAGCGTCCTCGTTGCTGACGCCGGGGCCGATCACCTCGGACAGGCCGTAGATGTTGGTGGCCTTGACGCCGAGGCCAGCCTCGACCTCGCGACGGGTCTTGTCGGTCCAGGGTTCGGCGCCCAGCACGGCGTAGCGGAGGCTGATGTCGTCCGGGGTCATGCCGCGCGCCCGCAGGGCCTCGGCGAGCACCAGGGCGTAGCTGGGCGTGCAGGCGATGATCTCGGGGCTGAGGTCCTCGATGAGCTGCACCTGCCGCTCGGTCCCGCCGCCGGAGACGGGGACGGTGCACAGCCCGAGGCGGCGGCCGCCGCCGTCAGTGCCGAGGCCGCCGGTGAACAGGCCGTAGCCGTAGGCGTTGTGGAAGACCATGCCGGGGCGGCCGCCGGCGGCGTAGAGGCTGCGGGCGACGACCTCGGCGAAGACGTTCATGTCGTTGTCGTCGTAGGCGACGACGGTGGGTTTGCCGCTGGTGCCGCTGCTGGCGTGGATGCGGCGCAGCGCTCCGGCCGGCACGCTGGTGAGGCCCAGGGGGTAGTTGTCACGCAGGTCGGTCTTGCGGGTGAAGGGGAAGCGGCTCAGGTCGCCCAGGGAGCGCAGGTCGTCCGGAGTGACGCCGGCGTCCTGGAATTTGCGGCGGTAGGGGGCGGCGTGCTCGTACTGGCGGTGCACCATGGCCTGCAGCTGCCGGAGTTGCAGGGCGCGCAGTTCGGGAATGGGCATGGCCTCGCGGTCGGGTTGAAACATGCTGGGGCTCCTGGGGAGGGGGGCCGGGAACCGCGGTGGCACAGGGCAGCGTCACGGCGGCCGGCGGGTGAATTGTCGTTGAGCTGATGCTAATGCAGGGAGCCCTGGCTTGGAGCGCGTGGTGCAGATGTTCCAGGAAGGCCGGACGATTAAACTTGACTAAGTCACTCGGTTTACTCAAGATGAGCAGCATGACGTTCCGCTCTGCCCTGCTGCCCCTCACCCTGCTGCTCGCGGCCTCCGCCCAGGCCGTCACGATCAAGCACGACGAGGGCACCGCCACCCTCGGCAGCGTGCCCAAGCGCATCGTCGCGATGGACGAGGAGGCCCTGGGCTGGCTGGCCGCGCTGGGCGTCAGCGACCGCGTGGTCGGCCTGGGCAGCACCTACTTCACGCCCGCCGACCTCAGCGGCGGGAAGCTGAAACCCGACGTGCTCAAACGCGGGTTCTACGGCCGCGTGAAACTGAACAGCCCCGCCTATATCGGCGACTGGACCGCCCCGAACCTCGAGACCATCACCGCCCTGAAACCCGACCTGATCGTGCGCCTCACCTGGGACGGCAACCAGAATTACGACAAGCTCAGCAAGGTGGCCCCCACCGTGGGCTTCAAGGAAGGCGGCCCGGGCTTCTGGCAGGCCGGCCTGCGCGCCCTGGCCAAGGTCTTCGGGAAGCAGGCGGAGGCCGAGCGCGTCATCAAGCAGGTGAACGACACCAACCGCGCCAACGCCGCGAAGCTCCGGCAGGCCGGCGTGTTCACGAAGTACGACAAGGTCGTGGTGGTCGCGCCTTTCGCCGGAGGCAGCACCTGGGTGTACAGCACCGTGCGCCTGATCCCCGACCTGCGGGCCCTGGGCTTCAAGGACGGCCTGAACCTCGGCAAGTCCACCCTGGGCGTCGGGGCGCAGATCAGTGACGAGGCCCTGCTCGGGCTGGACAGGAAGACCCTGGTGGTGCTGTTCCCCCCCGGTGGCAAGTACAACGGCGCCGACGCCTTCCTGAAGACGCCCGCCGGGCAGAAACTCCGGGGCCAGAGCGTGCTGTACGTCCCGGAGGACTTCAGCCCGTACAGCGGCCCGCTGATCAGCCTGCGCAACAGCACCGAGCTCACCCGCCTGATTCTGGAGAAGGTGAAGTGAGGCGCGCCGCCCTGCTGACCGCCGCCCTGTGGGGCGCGGGCGCCTCGGCGCAGAGCGTCACGGTGCCCCACCTGATGGGCCAGACGACCCTGGCCCACGTCCCGAAGCGGATCGTGGTGCTGGAGTTCAGCTTCATGGACGCCCTGGCGAAACTGGGCGTCCGGCCCGTCGGGATCGCCGCCGACGGCGACAAGGCCGACGTGGTCCTGCCGCACCTGAAGAAGTACTACCCGGCTGGGAGCGTCACCCTGGTCGGCAACCGGCACGCGCCCAGCCTGGAGAAGATCCTGGCGCTGAAACCCGACCTGATCATCGCCGACGAGAACGACCACAAGACGCTGTACCCGCAACTGCAGAAGATCGCCCCCACCTTGCTGTTCCGCTCGTACCGCGGCAGCTACCAGGACCAGATCGAGCAGTTCAGCCTGATCAGCCGCCTGGTGCGCAAGGAGGCCCTGGGCCGGACCTTCCTGGCCCGCCACACGGCGCTGCTCAGCCGGGCGCGCGCCACCAGCAGGCCCGCCGCGGGGCGGGTGGTGGTGGGCGTGCTGGCCCCCACCGGGTTCTTCGTGCACAGCGACCAGAGTTACGTGGGCAGCCTGCTGGAGGTGCTGGGCCGCACCAATCCCAGCCTGAACCGCGACGGGCAGACCCAGTACGCCGTGAGCATGGAAGGCCTGCTCGCCCTGAACCCGGACACCCTGATCGTGCTGTACAACCCCGAGGACGAGGCCGTGTACCGCAAGTTCGCCGCCGACCCGGTCGTGAAGCGCCTCCCGGCCGCCCGCGCCAACCGCATCCACACCTTCAACCGGGACGACTGGGCGAAAGGCCGCGGGATCATCGGGCTGGAAGGCATCCTGAACGACATGGTCGCCAGCCGCGTGCTGAGCGGTGAACCCAGCCGGGTACCATGGACCCGATGAGCGCCGCCCCCTCCGCCCCAAGGCAGCCCCGCCGATGACCGCCGCGGCTGCCGGGTCCGCCCGGCTGCCGCTGTGCGCGGACCTGTCCCGCGCGGCGGGCGAGGACCCCATCGGCACCGCGCCGCACTGGCAGGAGGTCACGGTCCTGGAACTCGACGTGCCGATATGGGCGCGGGTGCGGGACGTGGCCGGCTGGACGGCGGAACAGGCGGGCGTCTTCGAGCGCCTGCGCGGCAAGGTGGAGGCCTCCGGCGCGGGCTTCGGCCTGCTGATGAGCGCGCCGGAAACGCCGGGCGCGCCGCTGCGGGTGAGGTATTACGCGCTGGGCGCGGGCGGGTACGCGCGGCGGGACTTCACGTCGGACCGGCCGCAGGACGACTGGGCGCGCGGCCTGACCGACACGCTGCTGGAGCCCGCGAACCTCGATGGCTGGGCGGAGGTCACGCCGCCGGCCGGGCCGGACTGGCACGTGTGCACGCACGGCACGGTGGACGCCGCCTGCGGGAAATACGGCGTGCCGGTGTACCAGGGCCTGCGCGCGGGGAACGTGCGGGCCTGGCGGACTGGGCATTTCGGCGGGCACCGCTTCGCGGCGACGGCGGTGGACCTGCCGGCCGGGCTGCTGTGGGCGCACCTGACCCCGGACCTCGCCCGGCGGGTGGCGCGGCGCGCCGTGGCCCCCGCCGAGGTGCGCGGGCACCTGCGGGGCTACGCGGGCCTGCCGCCGGTGGCGCAGGTCGTGGACCGCGAACTCCTCGTGCGGCGCGGCTGGGCGTGGCTGGACGCGCCGCGCCGCGCGGACGTGCAGGCAGACGACGAGGGCTGGACGGTGGCGCTGCATCACGGGGTCGGCGAGGTGGCCGGGTCGGTTACTGCGCGGGTGACGCCGGCGCCGGGGCTGAAGGTGCCCGGATCGAGCCACAAAACCGAGTGGATGGACGTCAAGCAGTATCACGTGGAATGGTCGTGAACGCGGACGCCCCCCGGCAGCCCCCGGCGCGAAACTTGACTGTCTTGCTCGGTTTATTCAGGATAAGGGGTCGCGTGGCTCCGCCTCGCCCTCACCGCCCATGACCAGCGCCCCCCTCCCCCTGACCCGACCCCGCAGCACGCGGCCCCTGTGGCTCTTCGCGGGGGTCGTCGCCGTCTTCGGGGCGCTGCTCGGCTCCCTCGCCCTGGGCGCCACCGACCTGCCCCTGGACCGCACCCTGGCCGTGCTGCTCCACCCGGACGACACCAACGAGAGCCTGATCGTGCACACCCTGCGCCTCCCCCGCACTCTGGTCGCCCTGCTCGCCGGTGCGGCCCTGGGCGTCTCGGGCCTGATGCTGCAGGGCGTCACCCGCAATCCCCTCGCCGACCCCGGCATCCTGGGCGTCGAGGCGGGCGGGGCGCTCGGCATCCTGCTGATGGTGGTGTTCTTCCCCGCCGCGCCCGGCTGGGCCTTCGTGCCCGCCGCGTTCGCCGGCGGGACCCTGGCCGCCCTGGTGGCGTACTCCGTGGCGCGCAGCGTGGGCATCACGCCCCTGCGCCTGGCGCTCGCCGGCGTGGCCGTCGCCAGCCTGGTCGGCGCGGCCACCCGCTCCGTGCAGATCCTCTTCGAGGACCGTGCCCAGGGCGCCCTGTTCGCGCTGTCCGGCAGCGTCGCCGGGCGCGGCTGGGAACAGGTGGCCCAGCTCGGCCCCTGGCTGACGGCCGGGCTGCTCGCCGCGCTGCTCCTCACGCCCAAACTCAACATCCTCTCCCTCGGCGAGGACGTCGCCCGCAGCCTCGGCAGCCGCACCGAACAGGACTCGGCGGTGATCACCGGGCTGGGCGTGCTGCTGGCCGCCGCGTCCGTGAGCGTGGTCGGCCCGATCGGCTTCGTGGGCCTGGTCGTGCCGCACGCCGCCCGCGCCCTGGTCGGCCCGGACCACCGTTACGCCCTGCCGCTCGCCGCGCTGCTGGGCGCCTCGTTCCTGACCGCAGCCGACATCGTCGCCCGCCTGATCGCCCGCCCCGCCGAGACGCCCGTCGGCATTCTCGTCGCCGCCGCCGGCGCACCGTTCTTCGTGCTGCTGGCCCGCCGGATCGGCCGCTGAGGCCCAAGAGAGGTTCCCCCATGAAGACAACCGCCCTGACCCTGAGCGCCCTGACCCTGCTGACCGCCGCGGCCGCCGTGACCGTCAAGCACGAGCGCGGCACCCTGGACCTCAAGACCCCCGCCAAGCGCGTCGTGGCGCTGGAGTACTCCTTCCTGGACACCCTGCTCGCCCTGGGCGTCAAACCCGTCGGGGCCACCCTGGGCACCCAGGGCGGCGACCGGGGCGCGCCCCCCTACCTGGCCGGGCGCGTGGCCGGCATCACCTCCACCGGCAGCCGCGCGCAGCCCAGCTTCGAGCTGATGGCCGCCAGCAAACCCGACCTGATCCTCGCGGACGCCTTCGTGCACACCGACATCTACCCGCAGCTCTCCCGCGTGGCGCCCACCGCCGCCTTCCAGAGCCGGCGCGGCAGCCTGGACGACCTGAACGCCCAGACGCTCGCCATCGGGCAGCTCGTCGGCCGCGAAGCCGCCGCCCGGCGCCTGCTCGCCGACCAGAAGAGCCTGATTAGCAAGGCCCGGGCCTTCGCCAACCCCAAGGCGCCGGCCTTCGTGGCGGGCGTCGTCACGCCCAAGTCCTTCACCGTGCACACCAACGAGAGCTTCGTCGGCAGTTTCCTGGAGGACCTCGGGCGGAAGAACGCCGTGAAGGTCCGCGGCACCGAAACGCAGTACGAGCTGTCCCTGGAAGGCCTGGTGGCGCTGCAGCCGCAGACGCTGATCCTGTTCACCGCGCCCGACGAGACGCCCATCACCGAAAGCTGGAAGAAAAACCCCCTGTGGCAGAAGCTGCCGGCCGTCGCCCGCGGCCGCGTGTACGAGTTCAACCGCGACAACTGGACCCGCGGCCGCGGTCCGCTCGCGCTGAAACTGATGGTGGCCGAGACGATCAAGAGCCGCCTGCTGCAAGACGCCGCCCCCACCGCCGACTTCAGGTACTGATGCCCCGGCGCCCCGCCCCGCAGGACCCGGCATGACCGGCGCCCCCGCTCCCGGGTTCGCGGCCCGCTACACCACGCCCCGGGCAGTGACCGTGGCGTTGCTGCTCACGGCGCTGACCCTGCTGCTGGGCGTGCTGGCCCTGGGCCTCGGGGCGGTCCGCACGCCCGCCCCGGACGTGCTGCGCGTCCTCACCGGCGGCGGGGACGACCTGACCCGGCAGCTCGTGCTCGAACTCCGCGCGCCGCGCATCCTCACGGCGGTCCTGACCGGGGCCATGTTCGCGGCGTCCGGCGCGATGCTGCAGGGCGTGATCCGCAACCCCCTGGCCTCCCCCGACATCATCGGCGTGGGCGCCGGCGCAGGACTGGCGGCCACCGCGTTCCTGCTCGCCTGGCCGGACGCCCCGCCCGGCGGGCTGCCCTGGGCGGCGCTGGCCGGCGCGTGGGGCGGGTTCGGGCTGGTGCTGCTGCTTTCCCACGAATGGCAGGGCCGGCGCCGCGGCGCGCTGCATCCCGTCCGCCTGGCCCTCGTGGGCGTCGCCGTGGCCGCGGCCCTGGGCGCCGCGCAGCAGCTGATCCTGGTGCGCGCCCCGGACGGCCTGGGCTCCGCCCTGAGCTTCCTGACCGGCAGCGTGTACGGCGCCGACGCCGCCCGCGTCACCCGCGTGCTGCCCTGGGCGCTGATCCTGCTGCCGGCCGGCCTGCTGCTCTCCCGCACCCTGGACGTCCTGAACCTCGGTGAGGACCTCGCCACCAGCCTCGGCACCCGCGTCGGCGCGGCGCGGCTGCTGGCCCTCAGTGTCGCCGTGGCGCTGGCCGGCGCGGCCGTGACCGGCGCCGGCATCCTGGGCTTCGTGGGCCTGCTTGCCCCGCACCTCGCGCGGCTCCTCGTGGGCGGCAAGCACGGCCGGCTGCTGCCGGTCGCCATGCTCCTCGGCGCCCTGCTCGTCCTGGCCGCCGACACCCTCGGTCGCGCCCTGCTGCCCCCGCTGGAAGTCCCCGCCGGGATCTTCACCACCCTGGTCGGCGCGCCCTACTTCCTGTACCTCCTCCGGAACACCCGGTGACCCCGCAAGAAGGCCCCCCATGACCCAACCCCCCTCCCCCCTGTCCACGGAGAACCTGCGCCTCGGGTACGGCCAGCAGGTCATCATTCCCGAACTGAACCTGCGCGTCGCCGGCGGGAAGGTCACCAGCATCATCGGCCCGAACGGCTGCGGCAAAAGCACCCTGCTGCGCGCCCTGGCCCGGCTGCTGCCCCTTCAGGGCGGCGGCATCCAGCTGTACGGGCAGGCGCTGCACGCCCTGCCAGGCCGCGAGGTCGCCCGCCGCCTCGCCATCCTCCCGCAGGGCCCCACCGCGCCCGAAGGCCTCAGCGTGGAGGAGCTCGTGTGGTTCGGCCGGCACCCGCACCAGGGCCGCTTCCCGGTCCGCCGCGAGGAGGACCGCACGGCCGTGCAGTGGGCGCTCGACCAGACCGGCATGCGCATCTTCGCCGGCCGGCCCCTGGACGCCCTCAGCGGCGGGCAGCGGCAGCGCGCCTGGATCGCCATGAGCCTCGCGCAGCAGACCGACATCCTGCTGCTTGACGAACCCACCACCTACCTCGACCTCTCGCACCAGCTCGAAGTGCTGCACCTCGCGCAGCGCCTGAACCGCGAACAGGGCAAGACGGTCGTGATGGTCCTCCACGACCTGAACCAGGCCGTGCGCTACAGCGACGAGATCATCGCCATGAAAGGCGGCGAGGTGTACGCGCAGGGCCCCGCCGGGGACGTCCTCACCCACGACCTGCTCGCCGACGTCTTCGGCCTCAAGGCCCATCTGCTGCCCGACCCGGACACCGGCAAACCCCACGTGATCCCCTACGCCCTGACGCGCTGAGCCTGCCCGTCTCATTGGGTACGTTATGGATGGGCTGCCCAGCGCTCAGCCCGCCTTGCCCACACTCCGGAGCAGTGGCTTAGAGCAGAACAGGAGTAGTGGAGCGCATGTTGGGTATGACCCCTCCCCAGGACGGCATGGGGGTGCCCATACAGCGATACGCTTGCTCCTCTACGGCATCTGGAAAGGTGGAAGCGGCATTGCCGTTGGGCAACACCACCTCGTCGGTTCGCCCGCAATGCGAACCGACGAGGTGGCAGCTTCATGGCCACGCCGCCCAGCGGTAAGGCCAGCATGGCGTTAATCCAACGCACCTGAACTTCTGATGAAACTCAGGGCTGCTTCAGAAAGAGGCGCAGGTGCACGTCCTGACCACGTGCCGAGCAGTCACCTTCATAGCGGCTGTTCGCCAAGAATTGTCCAGCGCAGTTGACGATCGTTGTGCCGTCGGAAGCAATCAGGGTGCCGTCCTTGACGTTCCCAGTGATCTTGCCCTGCAGGCCGATGCCGGCCGCTGACACCGTGCCCTTGAAATCACCAACTCGGGGCGTGTCCACCTGACTCAGCGTCGCCGTCACTTCGTACGAGCCCAGGGCCCAGTGGCTAACGTCGCCGCTCCACTGGCCCGTCACCGACGCGGCGGGCACCATGCTGTCCATCGTCGGCGTGCACGCGGTAAGGGCGAAGAGCGAGAGGAGCGGAAGGCTCAGAAGCCTCCAGCAGCGATTCGGGGTAGTCATGCCGTATCAGTATAAGCGCCCGGGGCTGGCTTCGCTGAAGGGTCTTGCGCACCCTCGCCGTCGCGACGGGCTTGGTCGGAAGTGCGTGCGTTCCCATCTTGCGACACCGCAGCCATCATCCGCCGAGGTAGCTGGCAGTCAATTCGTCATTCCGGGCAAGGTCCTGGGCGGGTCCGCTCATCTTCACGGCGCCGGTTTCGAGGACGTACGCCTCGTCGCTGATCGCGAGGCTGGCCCGCGCGTTCTGCTCGACGAGCAGGACGGTCACGCCGTCACTCCTGAGCTGACGGACGATGTTGAGGATGTCGCGGACGATCAGGGGCGCGAGCCCCAGGCTGGGTTCGTCGAGCAGCAGCAGGGTGGGCCGGGCCATCAGGGCCCGGCCGATGGCGAGCATCTGCTGCTCCCCGCCGGAGAGCGTCCCGGCGAGCTGCGTGCGGCGTTCCAGCAGGCGCGGGAAGCGGCGGTACACGTCGTCCAGGTCCGCCTTCCAGTTGCTGCGGCGGCGGCTGTACGCGCCGAGGGTGAGGTTGTCGGCGACGGTCATGCTGGCGAACAGGTCCCGGCGTTCCGGAACGAGGCAGATGCCGCGGGCCACACGCCCTTCCAGGGAGACGTTCTGGAGGTTCTCGCCGCGGTAGGTCAGGCCGCCCTGGCTGGGCAGCAGGCCCATGATGGAATTCATCAGGGTGGTCTTGCCGGCGCCGTTCGCGCCGATCACGGAGACGATGTGTCCGTCGGGCACGTGCAGGCTCACGCCGGACAGCGCCTCGACGCGGCCGTAGCGGGTGTGCAGGTCGGTGACTTCAAGCAGGGTGGGGGCGGTCATGCGCTGGCCTCCTCGGTCATGTCCACGCCCAGGTACGCCTCGCGGACATCCTGGTTGCCGCGGATCTCGGCGGGGCTCCCCTCGGCGAGTTTCTGCCCGTAGTTCATGACGACCAGGCGGTCGACGAGGTTCATGACAAGGTCCATGTCGTGCTCCACGATCAGGATGGTGACGCCCTCGTCCCGCAGGCGTTTGAGCAGTGCGCTGAGTTCCTGCTTCTCGCCGTAGCGCAGCCCGGCGGCCGGTTCGTCGAGCAGCAGCAGGGTGGGGTCGGCGACCAGGGCGCGGGCGACTTCCAGGATGCGCTGCTGGCCCAGGGCGAGGTTCCCGGCGAGGTCGAAGGCCTGCTCGCCGAGCCCGACGCGCTGCAGCTGCGCCAGGGCCTCGTGCTGCAGGGCGGCCTCCTCCGCGCGCTCGAGGTGCAGCATGCTCTGCAGCATGCCGGCCTTGGCGCGGGCGTACCCGCCCATCATGGTGTTCTCCAGCAGGGTCAGGTCGGGCAGCAGGTGCACGTGCTGGAAGGTGCGCGCCAAGCCCAGGCGGTGAATGCTGCCGGCGTCGGCGCGGCCGATCTCGCGGTCCATGAACTGGATCTGGCCGCTGGTGGCGGGGTTCACGCCGGTGATCAGGTTGAACATGGTGCTTTTCCCGGCGCCGTTCGGGCCGATCAGGCCCAGGATCTCCCCGGCGTGCAGGTCGAAGGACACGTCGTTCACGGCCTTCAGGCCGCCGAACTGCTTCACGGCGTTGCGGACACTCAGGAGCGGCGTGCCGGCCGCCGGCTTGGGCCGCTCGGGCAGGCGCGTGTCCTGCGGGAGGATACGGATGCGGTCCTGGGGGAGCAGACGCTCGATCAGCGGCCACAGGCCCCGGCGCGCGAACTGCAGCGTCAAGATCACGAGGATGCCGAAAACGATCACCTCGAAGTTCCCCTGCGCGTTCAGCAATTTCGGCAGCAGCGTCTGAAGCTGCTCGCGCAGCTGCGTGATCAGGGCCGCGCCGAACAGGCCGCCCAGCACGTAATTGATGCCGCCGACCACGGCCATGAACAGGTAGTTGATGCCCTCGGACACACTGAAGGGAGTGGGGTTCACGAAGCGCTGGGCGTGCGCGTACAGCCAGCCGGCCAGGGACGCGAACAGCGCGGAGATCACGAACACCTCGACCTTCATGCGGAAGTTGTTCACGCCGAACGCCTCGGCCACAACCGGTCCGCCGCGCAGGGCGCGCATGGCGCGGCCCACCCGGCTCTGCAGCAGGAACGCCGTGAGGGTCATCACGACCCCCAGGGCCAGCAAGGTGAGGTACGCGTACTGCCGCGGGGAAGTGAGCGGCGTGCCGAAGAGCGTGATGGGGGGAATGTCGGTGATGCCGGTGAAGCCGCCCAACGCCGGCGTGTTCCCGAAGATGTAGAAGAGGCTCATGCCCCAGGCAATGGTCGCGAGCGGCAGGTAGTGCCCGGACATGCGTAGGGTCACCAGGCCCAGCGTCCAGGCCACGAGGGCCGTGGTAAGCAGCCCGGCCGGCAGGCCCAGCCACGGGCTCAGGCCGTACTTCGTGGTAAGCACCGCCGTGGCGTACGCGCCGACCCCCATGAACGCGGCGTGCCCGAAAGACGTCAGGCCGATCACGCCGGTGAGCAGCACCAGCCCGATCGCGACGATGGCGAAGATCATGATGTTCGTCATGATCGTCACCTGGAACAGCGGCAGGAAGGCCGGCAGCACCAGGGCCAGCAGCAGCAGCGCGCCGCCCAGCAGCACGCGGGGCGTCACCCGCGGCGGGTTGGTGGAGATGGCCTGCTCGGTCACCGGAATCATTCCTCGTCCTCCGGGATGTGCCGGGTGGTCAGGCTGCGCCACAGCAGCACCGGCAGGATCAGCGTGAACACGATCACTTCCTTCCACGCGGACAGGCTGAACGACGCGAAACTCTCGATCAGGCCGACCAGCACCGCGCCCGCCGCCGCCAGGGGGAAGCTCACCAGCCCACCGATGATCGCGCCGATGAAACCCTTCAGGCCAATCAGGAAGCCGCTGTCGTAGGTCATGGCGACCGTCGGCCCGATCAGCATGCCGCTCAGCGCCCCGATCACCGCCGCCAGCAGGAAGGTCAGGGTGCCGGCGGACGTCGGGCTGATGCCCACCAGGCGCGCCCCCACCCGGTTCACGGCTGTGGCGCGCAGGGCCTTGCCGGCCATGGTGCGCTCGAAGAACAGGAACAGCCCCAGCATCAGCAGGCCCGAGGCGAGCATCACCAGCACGTTCTGCCAATTGATGGTCAGGGCCCCGCTGCCCAGCTGCCCCTCCAGGAAGGGCGGCGTACGCGAACCTTCCGGGCCGAAGAACACCAGCGCCAGGCCGGTCATCACCATGTGCAGGGCGACCGACGCGATCAGGAGGACCAGCACCGAGGCGTTCTGCAGCGGCTGGTACACCACGCGGTAGAGCAGCGGCCCCATCGGCACGATGATCAGGAGCGTCAGCAGCGACTGCACCCACAGGGGCAGCTTCATCGGCGCGAGCGCCCCGGCCAGGAACCACACGACCACACCGGCAATGGCGGCGCCGCCCAGAGTGATCAGGGCGTTTCGTCCGCGACCCGCGCGAAGCAGGCTGACCGCCTCCAGCACCGCCGCCAGGGCCAGCAGGGCCAGCAGCAGCCCCACCGTGCCCGGCACCTTCCCGAGCTGAAGGGCGGCGAGGGTCAGGGTGCCGTACACCACGAACTCCCCGATCGGAATGAAGATCACTCGGGTCACCGCGAACACCAGCACGATGGACAGCGCCAGCAGGGCGTAGATCGCGCCGTTGGTCAGGCCGTCGGCGGCAAGGATGGGAAAAATGGCCGGATCAAAGATCTGCACGCGGCCTCCAGAAAAGCGTCGTCATGGGTAACCCCTTGTCACTGAGTTGATTCCTGCGTTGTAGACGACACCCTTTATAGCGCGTTGAGCCCACGCTCACGACTTCCGCGGTGCAGACGGGTGCGCTGGCGGTGGGGGCCCCCCGTTACCAGAAAGCCGCCGCCTTACAAGGAGAGGAACTCCTCCCGGAGCAGGTCCCGTCAAACGCTGCCCCTGACGCATTTGGTGAGCATCAGACGCGGTCCGCTTCCCGGAGATTTGCACCTTATATATAGGGGGTCTCCCGCACAGGCCCTGAATCCCTCGACGGCCACCAGCGGCGCATCAACCCAACACACGTGAACACCGACCAGCGCTGCGCGCAGGTCGGCGTGGAAAGACATGGAACACACACACATCTAAACCTCGAACCCTCCATCCACTTCCCTCACACCCTCAACACCGCAGGTGCCGGCACGCACCAGGGCCCACCATGAACGACCCCCCACCCAACGAAGTTCACGTCATCCACAGCCTCACCGGCTGGCTCACCTGCCTGCACGCCTGCCTGACCGGCGCGCCCCCGCCAGCACAGATCATCCTCAGCCGCGCGGCCATCTCGCTTCTCCGGGAGGACACCGGCGCGCTGCTCCACGACCTCGCCGCGCAGGGCACACCGGTCACCGTCATCGCCGCGGACCTCCCCGGGATGAACGTGCAGGTGCACGACCTGCCTGTCCACGTTCACCTCGCCGCCGACCTTTCCTGCGCTCTGGCCAGTGCCCGCGGGCGCCGCCTCACGCCCCGCCACTGGCTGTAAGCCGAAGCGGGCCCGTCCTCCAATCTCCGCCTCTCCCGGGCAGCCACGCGGCTGCCCGCTTCGCACCTCCCAGGAGTCCCATGACCCACACCGCCCCCCAGAGCCGCCGCAACGAACCCGACCACTACGACGTGCCCGCACACCACGGCAGCTACCCCACCTTCGCGCTGCTCATCGAGCAGGGTGTCGTCGTGCCCCTCCCCCGGCCCGAGGACGAGCGCGCCGACCCCCTCAAGGGCGTCCGCTCCGCCCAGACCTACCGCCTCGCCCCCGGCGTCCTGCCGGTCGTGACCGGGGACCGCCACCTCACCCTGGCCGGGCAGTCCATCCAGGCCGACCTCTACCGTCTGCCCGCCCACGCCTACGCCGCCCTGGTCGAGGCCAGCCCGGACCACCGCGCTCCCCTGTGCCTGGACGTCGCGTTCACCCTCGCCCGCGAGCCCGACGTGAATGTCTGCGACGTCCGCCTCGTCCTCGAGCAAAGCGCCGCGCACGCCCCACGGCACCTTGACGCTCCCCACCTCGTCCCGTCCACCCTGCCGCTCAAGTCCTCCTGGCTGCCGGAAGACACGCTCCTCCACATGACGCCCGGCGGGCACTGGTTCGTCACCCTGACGTTCCGGACGACCTGGCTCACCCGGCCGCTCCCCACGGAACGTGGACGGGTCGCCCTAGACCTCGGCCTCTTCCCGCTGACCACCGCCGTGCACGAGGACGGACGGGTGCAGGTGTTCCACTCCACGCCCCTGACCCTGCCCGACCGCGCTGGCCTTTCCCGCGCCGCCCAGCTCCTGCACGACCAGATCGTGTACGCCAACGGACGCCAGGACGCCGAGCAGGTCACCGGCTACCTGTTCATGCACGCGTCCACCGTGATCGCCGAACAGCTGCGGATCCCGAACATGGATCGCGGGTACGTTCACCGCTCCCGCGACCACGCCCTCCTCGACCACCACCACGCCGCGCTGCCCCAGGCCCTCAACGCCGCGCGCATTCCCCTGTACCGCCTCCCGGCCGGGTACACCAGCACCGAGTGCCCCCACGACACCTGCCGGCACGTCAGCCCGGCCAACCGCCACGGGTCCCGGTTCATCTGCGTGCGCTGCGGCTTCACGACGGACGCGCACGTCGTGGCCGGGATGAACCTGCTGCGCCGCCACGAGCGCACTGCCCGGCGGCACGTCCGCCGCTGACAAGACGCCACCCTCCTCTCTTCTCACCCTCGAGCGGCGGGTTCGATCCCAAGACCCGCCCGCATCCCAACTTCCTGGAGCCACATGACCCAATCACACCGCGTCCTCTTCGGGGCCTTGCCCCTCCCCTCAGAGCTCACCACCCAGCCCATCACGGAGCTTCACATCCCGCGCTCGACCACCGACCTGTTCGCCGGTGAACCCAAGGTTTGGGGGCCCGCCCGGTCCGGGCAGTTCATTGGCCAGCCCCTCCAACAGTGCCTGTCCATCATCCAGATCACCAAGGGCGGCCTCCCGGTCTGGTACCCGCGGCCATTGGTTCGTCCACCAGCGACGAGAGGGAAGCACCCGCAACCAGACTGGGCCGGGCACTGGATCCTGGATGCCCGTGGCCTCGGAGAGCCGACGGCTGCCCTGCTCACGTGGGCCCGAAGGGGGCGACCCGGCAGGCCGGAACAGACCCACCTCATCCTCCTCCACGCGGAGCACACAGAGGCAGGTGCTCACGTTGAGGCCCTCCGCCTGTTCAAAGGACGCCTCGAGCCGCTCACGGTGGTGAGGACCTGACCCGCTGCGAGTGAACGATGGACGCCTGCCCGGGTGTTCGGACGTTGCTGCCTCGGTTGAGTAGCCAGCTCTGGGAAGTCAGCCGGTTCGACACTCAGGACCTGCCGAATCACTTGACCCTCCAGGTCGTTCGTCGGTCCAGCATAAGGAGGGCGAGGGCAGAATCATGATGTCCCGACCGCTGCGGGCGACCGGGGACCCTCAGGTTAAATCAATCGAAGAGTAGGGCCGAGCATGGGGCCCTACGGAAGTGACAGGCCCGGCGGAAGGCTGAACAGCCTCATCTGTTGCTGCACCTGCATCACCCTTCGAGCTTCATGTGCTCCGTCACGCGGTCGCTCCGATACCTCCGAATGGACACACGAACAGACAATTCGACTTGGCCTCGCGAGCCTCAGGCAGTCGCGTGAGCCGGACCGTCCCTGCTCCGCGCCCCCCCTCCTCTCGCAGAAGGCCGCTGGGCTCTCCCCCCGACCCGGCCCTTTCGGACCTCACTGTCCATCCTGCTAAGCCACTGACCTGCCTCACCGGGGACCACGTGACCATCACCCGTCGGGCCGCAAGGGCAGGCCGCGACAGTCTGCGCATCCTCACTCATGAGAGCCAAGGCCATCCTCGTTGTCCCGATCAACCTGAGCGCGCTGCGTCCAACCGGTGACGTACTTCCTCACCCGAGCCTCCCTCACCACAGGATTCACCGCGGAGTTGGTCACCGTGGCGACGACCTTACCCGGAATCCACCCGGTCACCCAAGAGGGTCAA
Organism: Deinococcus ficus; assembly: GCF_003444775.1. Lineage (NCBI taxonomy): Bacteria > Thermotogati > Deinococcota > Deinococci > Deinococcales > Deinococcaceae > Deinococcus > Deinococcus ficus. Next base: position 170,978 of record NZ_CP021083.1, read on the forward strand.
CAGGCTTCACTGCTGGTCGATCGGCTTCTCCTCTCGCGAGCTTGAGTACTTTTCTCCTTCAGCCTGGACTGTCGCCAGCCACCTGGTCTCCCCCGGCCCTGGCCTCATTCGTCACGGCTTGCGGGAGGCACGCGGCGCCGACCCAAGGTCACTCACTCGATCCGACCTCGCTCCGAACCTCACGGCCGTAACACGGGCCGCGTAAGCCGACCTGCCATCCCATTGAACGGGCCGGCACTGAAGGGTGTACAGGCGAACACACCAACCGCGCCTCTCCCATTCGGCTCTCAGTCGTCCCGCCAGTACCATCTGACCTTCCGTCCATTTGTCTCCGATGCTGCCTGGTCATGGCACCGGGCTGACGTCTGCATGCCTCGCCACCTGACCGTAGGTCGCCAAAGGGGCACCGCTCCGCCTTTCGAGACCTTTTCCACCAGTCACTCCGCTGCGCCGCAACACCAGGTCGAGTGTGGGCATCTCCAACTCCCACAATGGTGGTCAGGCGTCCGTCGAACGGCTAATGCGGACCCAGGTCAGAGGTCAGGCTTCCAGGTTCGCCGAGAGGGCAATGACGGTTAAAGGCCACGCCGTATCTGGTATTCCCCTCCGGCCGAAGTCGGCAAACTGTTCACCTCCCCACGGCCCGATCTGCACCCATCAGCAACTCAGGAGCTGCACCCTCGCCACTCTGCCGCGATCCCCCCAACCCTTCAATCACGGAAGGACTGGGCCGTGATCGGCGTCGTCGCCCGGTCTCCGCTTACTTTCAAAAGGCAGCCGGCGGCACGCTGGTGCCGGAGTGATCCCCCGGATGACGATCACGGAAATCGACTCGAAGGCGAGGTGCATCGACGGCACAGGGACCATGACGGAGTGGCGCCTCGGCGCTCCGGGCTCTGGTCGCGACCGTCGCCGTCCGGGGATACACATCCCCACACGGGCCCGCTGAACTTGATCGCCTTCCTTCTGGCTGCCCGGACACGCCGACGATCCGAGGGGTGAGCCTGCGGGCGACTGGTCTCCGCTCTCTAAGTTCGTCGCCGGACGGAGGCCAGTTGAGCGGCCGGCACTCTCCTCTTGGCGGCATCACCAGGCTGCCCGGTCGAGGTGTGGCGTGGGATGCTAGACGGACGCTGACCGACGGCTTCCCGGTTGGTTGAGAGGGCAGTCATGATCAAAGGCAGCGGGAAGTCTGGGATCCTCGCCCGGCCTTCGCCATCGCCCTGATCACCTCACCACAGCCCGACCTTCACCCGCCGGCGACCGTGAACTTGCCCCCCTCGCCACCTCGGCGTGGGCTCCCCGACCCTTCAATTGTGGAGGGACCGGCAAGCGATTCGGGGCATCACTTATTCCCGGCCTGGGTCGCGACCAGCCTTCGAACCTTGGTCGGCGGCACTCCGGCGAAGGAGCAATTCACAGAATGACGACCACTGAAGTGAAGCTAAAGGCGAGGTGCGCCGACGAGTCAAGGAGGAACAGTGGTGTGGCTTCGGGGACGACCGGCTTCGGCTGAACTCCTCCAAGTCCGGGGATGCGCGTGACCACACTGGCCCGTTGAATCTGTTTGTCTCTCACCCTGACCGCACGGTCACATAGTCGAATTTGAGGGGCGAGGCGCTGCGCCGATTTCCCCGACCGGCCGTCTCGTGGTTGAGAATTTTGCATCGGCACTTACCCCTCTTCCAGGATTTCCGTTTGTCGATCCGGCGCAAAGGCGCAGAGTCGCGCTAGTCATTTCCAGAAAACGGCACGTGCGCCGGTGCCTGAAAAATGCCCTGTCTCATGCTTTTGGAAAGCACCGCGTTCTGGGAGGCCAGAACAAGGCCAGAGAAATGAGGATTTTACATAAGTCCTACAGTCCTAGCCTGACAGCTCGCCCCCCTGGACGCGTGTTTTTTTTCGTGGTGGTGGTGGGCGCTGGTTTTTTTTGATCTTGGGTTCAGGGTTTTTGCGTGGGTTTTTGTCGGCCTTGTGGGTTTGGGTGTGGTGGGGGCGTGTTGCGGTTTTTGGGGTTGGGATTCGTGGGTGGGCGCGCGGGTGTTTTGGGGTGGCGGGGGCGTTGGCGTTGGTGGGGTTCCGGCGTCCGGCCTGGCGGCACGGTCGCCGCCGGGGCAGGGTGGGTACGGCGTTTGGGGTGGGTGGCGGCCCGGCGTTCCGGGTGGTGTGAGCCTCTGCGTTCCGGGCCTCGGGGCTCTGGCACCTGCTTGCGCGGTGGGGTGGCTGGCATCCCGGGTGGGGGGTGTGCCCTGGTGCTCCTGGCTTCCCGCTCCCGGCCTGGCGGCACAGTCGCGGCCGGGGCAGGTGGGGTGTGCCGTGCCGGGGTTGCCTCCTCCCAGATGTCGACTGGCGAGCCTGGTCGGGGGTGAGGCGGGGTTGCGAGCTTGGCGTTCGCAGGGTGAGTCGGTGGTCCGGCGTCCGGCCTGGCGGCGCGGTCGCCGCCGACACATGGAGGGTGTTGCGTGCTTCTCCCCCGCGAGGTGTTTGGCCTGCACGTGATTCCCAGTCACATCAACCTCTCGCTCGCCGAGGCGCAGATCAGCGGGCAGATCGGGGCCGTGATGGCCCTGCGCGGCGCCCTGCAGGCGGCCCGGGACCGGTACGACGTGGTGCTGATCGACAGCCCGCCCAGCCTGGGGCAGCTGGCGGCGCTGGGCGCCCTCGCGTCGGACCTGATCGTGGTGCCGGTCCTGACGTCACAGAAGGGCGTGGACGCCCTGCCGGGCCTGGAGCGGGCGCTGGGGATGTACCGCAAGCTCCGCCCGGAGCTGCGGGTGGGCCTGTACGTCCCGACCATGTACGACGGCCGCCGCCTGCATGACCGGGAGGTCCTCACGGCCCTGCAGGGCACCCTGCCGGCCCTGACGGAACCGGTGCCGCTGCGGGGCGCGGTGTGGCTGGACAGCACGGCGGCCGGGCAGCCGGTCGGGGTATACGCGCCGGGCTCCCCTCAGCACCAGGACGTGCAGGCCTTGACGCGGTCCGTGGCGGCCCTGATCGGGAGCGGCGCGTGACCCGGCGCCAGAAACGCCCGGAGCGGGACCTCACGCAGCTCCTGGGTCGCTCCGCGGAGCTCGTGAAGGACGCCCCAGCGGGTGTGCAGACGCTGCCGGTCGGGAGCCTGCGGCCGTGGGCGCAGCAGCCGCGGCGGGCGTTCGCGCAGCAGGGCCTCGACGACCTGGCCGCCAGCCTCCGGGCGCAGGGCGTGCTGCAGCCGCTGCTGGTCCGCCCGGTGGACGGCGGGCACGAGATCGTCGCTGGCGAGCGCCGCTGGCGGGCCGCGCAGCTGGCCGGGCTGACCGACGTGCCCGTGCACGTGCGCGAACTGACCGACGAGCAGGCGATGATCGCCGCCCTGACGGAGAACCTGCAGCGCGAGGACCTGAACCTGTACGAGGAGGTCTCCGGCACCGTGCACCTGCTGGCGCTGGCCCTGGGCGCGGACTTCGACGCCACCCGGCAGCGCCTGTACGCCGCGGCGCGCGAGGGCGGGGCGGACGTCGAGGTGATCGAGACCGTGTTCGCCCGGGCCGGCCTGGGCAACTGGCGGAGCTTCACCAGCAACAAGCTCCGGATCCTGAACTGGCCGGCGGTGGTCCTGCAGGCCATGCAGGAGGACGCCCTGCCGTACACCCTGGCCGGGGTGGTCGCCGGCGCGCGCCCCGAGCACCAGGCGGAGCTGCTGACCCTGGCCAGGGAGGGGGCAAGCATCCGGGACCTCAAGGCCCGCCTCGCGGCGCTGGAAGACAAGCCGAGCCGCCTGCTGGTGGATGAGGCGCGCGCGGCCCGGATCGGCCGGAAGGTGGGGAGCGTGAAGTGGCTGCGCACCCTGAACGACCAGGAGCAGCGGGAACTGAACAAGTGGCTCGCGCGCATGCCCGACGCGGTGAAAAAGGCCCTCGGGGAGAGTTGAGAGGCATCCGGTGGCCCGTTCCTGGTGGGGGCTCTCAACTTCACCCTGGGTAGGGCAGCGTGGCTTCGTCCGTGCCGGCAGGCCAGGAGCAAACGAGTGGATGAGGTTGGCGCTGACGGCCCCCCGGAAGCCCTGGAAGGGGCCGTCCGTCACGCGAAAGGAGTTGGATGGTGTGGCCGCAACAGCGCGCTGAAGCGCGGTTGCCGGAGCTTGATCCGCCGGGTGGCTTGGGTGCAGAGCAGGGCCGTGGGGAAAGTCGTGCGTGCCGGTAGGGGTGTTAGAGGGTGACCACATTCCCGCTGGCGCGCAGCACACCGCGAGTGTCCAGAATGAGAGGGATGTGGCGCTGGACGCTCTCCCAGTCGAAGGCGGCATGGGGAGTTAGGATAATGGCGACGTCAGCCCAGGCGTAGCTTTCGGCGCTGAGTTCGGTGCGTGTGGCGTGGAGGTCATGTCCGTGCGCTTGGGGCAGTTGGGGCACGTAGGGATCAGCGTACTGGACCTGGGCGCCGAAGCGCTCGAGTTCCGCGATGACGTCCAGGGCCGGGCTTTCGCGGGCGTCATCCACGTCGGGCTTGTATGCCACGCCGAGGGCGAGGACGCGGGTGCCGCGAATGGATTTGTGCCGGTCGTTCAGCAGTTGCATGAGGCGACCCACGACGTACCGGGGCATTTGACTGTTGACCTGGTCGGCCAGCTCAATGAACCGTGTGGAGAAGCCTTGTTTCCGGGCGCGCCATGCGAGGTAATGCGGGTCGAGGGGGATGCAGTGCCCGCCGATGCCGGGGCCGGGGTAAAACGGCATGAAGCCGAAGGGCTTCGTGGAGGCGGCATCGATGACTTCCCAGACGTTGATGCCCAGGGATGTGCAGATCATGGCGAGTTCGTTGACGTAGCCGATGTTCACGGCGCGGAAGGTGTTCTCGTGGAGCTTGGCCATCTCGGCGACGCGGGCGCTGCTGACGGGGAAGACGCGTTCCAGGAACGTTTCGTACAGTTGCTGGGCGAGCGCGGTGCCGTGCGGGCCGGTGCCGCCGACGATTTTGGGGATGTTGCCGGTGTTGAAGGTGCGGTTGCCGGGATCGACGCGTTCGGGGCTGAAGGCGACGTAGAGGTCATGTTCGCCTTTGAGGCCGCTCTTTTCGAGGAGGGGCAGGAGGAATTCGTCGGTCGTGCCGGGGTAGGTGGTGCTTTCTAGGATGACGAGGGTGCCGGGGCGCAGGTGGTCCGCGACGTGCAGGGCGGCGGTGTGGATGTATCCCATCTCTGGTTGTTTGCTGGCGTCCAGGGGTGTAGGAACGCAGATGATGAACACGTCGTGGCCTTGGAGTGCGGCAGGTGAGGCGGTGGCCCTGAGCTTTTCGCCCAGCACCAGCGCGTTCACCTGGTCGTCTGGGACGTCCTGGACGGGGCTGCGTCCGCTGTTGATGAGGGAAACTTTCTGTTCCTGAGGGTCGAACCCGGTCACGCTGAAGCCGGCGCGGGCGAGGTGGACGGCCAGGGGCAGGCCGACGTAGCCCAGGCCGAGCACTGCGATCCGGGCGCTCCGGTCCTGCAGTTTCTGGGCCAGGTGCGGGGCGTGGGGGCTGGGGGGATGGGCCGGGTGGCCCCCGGTGGGGATCTGTGCAGACATGGTTCTCCTTCAAGGTGATGGGGTGGGTCGCGGCGCGTTCGGTGCTCGGCTGGCGACGCGTTCGGGTGGTAAGGGTGCCCGTTGAGTCGGGACCTACCGAGGCGGCACTTCAGCAGATCAGGGCGGATTAAGTGCGTCCACTATATGAGCAATCGATTTTTCAAGTGGGCAAAATCGCACGAACTGACCTTCCAATCCGTCAGGTGCGGCAGGTGCGTCCCGAGTCAGGCGTCTCGTCATTTGTGCGTCGCAAGCCCCTGAACTTCACTTAGGATGAGTGCCTAATGCTTTTCAGCTTGTCATTTCCCTTAGGCTCCGATGGCTAGAACTATCACCACATCCCCTGCAGAACGGCCCAGGGTTCTGGTTCTGACGGGGTCGTACCTTCCAGGCGTCCGCGCGGGCGGTCCTGTGCGGAGCATGCAGAACCTTTTGACTCAACTCGGGCATGAGGTTCAATTCGATCTCGTGACCCTCGACCGGGACCTGGGAGATGCGACGCCTTACCCGAACATCGAGCACCGGGCCTGGAATCAGGTGGGTGGTCAGCGCGTCCGGTACGTTCCTCCGGGTCTGCGTGGGCTGCTTGAACGCTGGCGGATTCTGCGGGAAACGCCGTATGACCTGTTGTACCTGCATTCCTTTTTCCATGTGAGCAACACGACTTGGTCGCTCGCGCTGCGCGCCGCGGGGCTGATTGCCCGTCGTCCTGTCCTTCTCGCGCCCCGCGGTGAATTCTCCCCGGGTGCCCTGGGCCTCAACGCTGGGAAAAAACGCCTGTTCCTTCAGCTCATTCAGGCCACCGGGCTGATGAAGGATGTGACGTTCCAGGCCACGAGTGCCACGGAGCAAGACGACATCCGGCGCATGTTTCCACGGGCGGCCGTCGTGTACGCCCCGAACCTCATCGCCCCGCCGGAGGATCTCTTTCGCCCGCCGCGCGCGCCTGGGCCGCTCAGGATCGCGTTCGTGGGCCGCGTCAACCGCATGAAGAACCTGGACTACGCCCTGCGGGTGCTTCAGGGGGTTCAGACTCCGGTGCACCTGAAACTGGTGGGTTCGCGGGAGGACGAGGCGTACTGGGCGGAGTGTGAGGCGCTCCTCGCCACCCTGCCGGACACAGTTCAGGTGGAAGTAGTCGGTCATGTTCCGCCAGAAGACGTGCGAGACATCTTCCTGTGGAGTGATGTGCTGCTGCTGCCCACGCTCGGGGAGAACTTCGGGCACGTGATCGCCGAGGCGCTGCTGGCCGGGAGCATTCCCGTGATCAGTGACCGCACGCCCTGGCAGGACCTGGAGGCGCGTGGATCGGGCTTCACGATTCCACTGGACCAGCCGGAGCGCTTCACGGCGGTGCTCGGCGACCTGGGGACTTCACCGGCCCTGCTGGAGCGCACGGCGCTGGGCGCCGCCGCTTACGGGCGGGAACTGGCGGTGGACCGGCAGGGCCTGGAGCAGAACCGGGCGTTGTTCAAGGTGTCGTAGGCGCGGCCGGGGTCCGGCGGACCGTCCAGGCGGTGGACGCCGCGACGCCGAGGCGCGCCCCACTGTTGGGGAAGATCAGCAGTTCCAGCCGCTGTTGATCGACGGGCAGCAGGCGCAGCTTCCTCGCATCGATGGTGATGGGTTCCCCCGCCGAGGTGACCGGGCGCGTCTGGACGGCGCGGCAACTGACCGTGCAGGTGTTCAGCGTAACCAGGTACGGCCCGGGGGGCAGGGTGAGACTGGCGAAGATCGTGTAATCCTCTGTCTGCGCGGTTGTTCCGGGGGCGTACAGGACATTGAGTGCTGGTGGAGCGCTCAGGTGGGGTGGCCGCAGGGCCAGCAGGGGCGGGGCGCTCAGCGCGGCGAGCAGGAATGCACCCGTCAGGCCCACGTGCAGTCCAGCGGACCGGAGGCGGAGGCTCGGGAGTTGCGTTCCGGCCAGCACCCAGAAGAGTTCGCCCGTAAACACCCCCGGCACGAGCAGGGTGTTGTCGTTGAGGTTCGTGACCAGCAGACCCCCGAGGGTGGCAAGCGCGAACGGCTGCCTTCCCCGCCACGCGGCGACGGTAACGGCGCCCAGCAGGAGGAACAGGCCAGCCGTGCCGACCGGGCCGCTTTCACTCCACTGCTGCAGGGCGGCGTTGTGCGCGATCAGCCAGGGTTGGCCGAGGTCGTCGAACCACGCGGGGCAGCCCAGTTCCTCCCTGGCGTCCGCGAACGTCTGGCACGACTGGGGGGAAGCGAGGCGGGTGCCGAGCCGGTACGGGCCCACCCCGCTGAACGGTTCGCTGGCGATGACGGTGCGGACGTTGTGCCAGATGACCTGCCGTCCCGCGAGGCTCAGGTCGGCCAGGCGACTGACGGCCGCGAAGTCGCTCCGGGCACCGTACCAGGCGAGGCCGGCGAAGGCGAGCAGCGTGAGCACCAGGGCCGGTGTGGGCACGCGCCACCGTCCGCGGGCCAGGGCACCGACCGTCAGGCCTACCAGGGCCGCGAGCAGGGCCCCGCGACTTCCGCTGAGCAGCAGCGTTCCCCCCGCCAGGAAGGCCGTCAGGAGCCGCGCCGGCCACCTCACTTCGTGGAACGCGCTCCACCAGAGGCCCACCGCCCCCAGAACGCCGAGGGTCGTCGTTGTCATGTACGGGTGGTGAAGGCGCGCCGTGAGGAAATCCCGGCCCTCGAGCAGACTGAGGATCAGGGCGCTCAGGTACACGGCGTTCAGCCCCAGCGCCAGAAGCGGGAAGGGGACGCTGCCGGGCCGGTCGGCGAGGAGCGCGCCGACGCAGATCAGTCCGGCCGTGAGTGCCGTGCGCAGCGTGGCAAGGCCCACCGCCAGCAGGGGTTCAGGCGCGAGGAGGGCCGGCAGGAGTTGCGTCATGGCGTACAGGCCCAGCAGCGCGCGAACCGGGCGTGGCAAAGACGTGAACGACCGCAGCGCCATCAGGCTCAGGGGCGACAGAACGTACAGGGGGGGCAGCCACGCGAGCCACAGGGACCAGAGCCGCTCTTGCCGTTCCACCGCTTCACTGTGGCATGAAGTGAGGTCCAGGCGCAGCGAAAGCGTGACATCACACGCCATTAAGACAAGGTGACCGTACTGGGTTGCTTAGAGTCTGAGGGCAACACCACAGGCCGCCTCAAAGTTGCCCCGCCGAGACGAGAACCTCGAAATCCGTTTCCGGTTTCGTTCCCAAGCTCTTATCATTAACCTCAACCCATGCGAACAGCCGACGACACCCTGCCCCGGACAGCGCCGGTCAACCCGAACGACGTTGACCTGAGCAAAGTCCTCAGTGTTCTCAAGCGGCACTGGCTGCCCCTCCTCCTGATTCCTAGCCTGACCGCCGGGGGAACCTACGCCCTGCTCAACCGCGTGCCCCCGACGTACCAGGCGGGCACCAGCATCATGTCCGGCGGAACTTCGAACGGGAACCTCGCCCTGAACGGGGCCATCGTTTCAGCCACGCAACTGCCGGAAGGCGCGGTGGACTCGGTCATTCACAGTCGCGCCCTGGTCGAGCAGGTGATCGGTGCCGTGCAAAGCTCGTCCCTGCCTCCGCAATTGAAAAGCGAGATCGCCAGCGATCTTCGTGCGGAACTGTCCAGCGGGCAGTACCGCCGACTGCAAGTCCGCACGAAAATCGACAATCAGCAGCGGGGCGTGTACACCCTGACGTCCACCGCCGAATCACCGGCCGCCGCGCGCGTCCTCGCGAACGCGGCCACGCAGAGCCTCCTCCAGTGGGACGTCGACCGCGTCCGGATCGGCGTCACCCAGGCCCGCCGGAACCTTCAGGACCAGCTCGACAACCTCACCGCACGCCTGGCCACCCTCCCCCCGAACAGTGTGGAACGCGACAGTCTCGTCGCGGCTCGCGGGCAACTTCTGCTGAGCCTCTCGCAGGCCACCGTTCTGGAGCAGGGGGCCATCGGGAGTCTCGTGCGCCTGGCCGAAGCGAACGATCCCAGCCGGCCCATCGCTCCGAAACCCCTCCGGAACGCTGTCCTCGCGTTCCTGCTGGCGCTGTTCGCCACGGCGGGCAGCGTCCTCCTGCGGGACTCGCTGCGCCGCAAGATCAACGCTCCGGCGGATCTGCCCCCCGGCCTGCCCATCCTGGGAAGCGTACCCCGCCTGAAAAGCCGCAAACGCAGTGCGGTGCTGCAAAACGACCATAGCGGCGCTTACGAGGCGGGCGGGTTCATTCGCGTGAACGTCCTCGCGAAACTCGAGGGCCACAGTCACCCGGTCATCGTGGTCACCAGCCCGGGCCCGTTCAACGGGAAGAGCACCGTCACGGCCATGATGGCCAAAGCCCTCGCCGAAGGTGGACGGCGCGTCCTCCTGATCGACCTTGATCTCCACCGGCCCACGCAGCACGAGTTCTGGCCGGTCGCCGGGCTGGAATGGCGGCCCCTGCCGGAGGCCGTCACGACACCGAACGCGCAGCGCAGCATCCTGGATGCCGCCGCGCACCCCGATCAGGCGAGCGTCCTGGCGGTCGCGGAGAACATCGATCTCCTCCCCGCGCAGGCCGTCAGCCGTCAGGTGGTCACGGCCCTGAATAACCTGAATCTCATGCAGCAGATCCGCACCTGGGCGCAGCAGTACGACGCCGTGCTGCTCGACACGCCGCCCGTCCTGGCGCTCTCCGACGCCCTCCTGTTGGGGCAGGCCAGCGACGGCGTCGTGATGGTCGCCAGCTCAGGCGAGACGTCCACGCAGGAACTCGAGCGGGCAGTGGACGCCTTCACGGCCACGCAGGGCAGGCTGCTGGGCGTCATCCTGAACAAGGTGCCCAGGTCCAGCGAAGGGTACGCCTACTACAGTTACCGCCGCTGAGCCCTGCGGCGCAGCCCAAAACCAGAAAAGAGAAAAAACCCCCGCCCCAGCCGAGTGCTGGAGGCGGGGGCCTCTCATTGCCGCAAGTCGTCCGTGCCTGAAAAAGCTCCCTCCGCGGTGGCCACTGCGAGGGGCTCAGGTGTGAGGTGAGAACCACAGCAGAGGGCCTGCCTGGGCGGCACGCGAGCGGATCAGCCTGCCGGGAACAGGCGGCGGAAGGCCATTTCCACAAGCTGCTCTGCGAACGGCGTCTCCAGCAGCATGGACAGCCATCCGGCACTCGGGGGCGCGTACTCCCGCACGAGCGTCTGCACGATGGCCAGCACGATCCGAGCGCGGGGTTTACCGCCCAGAAGGGGCTTGAGTTCCTGCGCGGCCCGGACGGCGGCGTCAATGAGGCCGATGACCTCACCCCACGTCGCCCCGTCGCGGAGGCGCTGCGCGAACGCGGTCAGCGTCGGAACGTGCGCTTTCAGCCAGGGCGTGAGGTCATCGGGCGTCAGGGTCGCGGCGGTGCGGGTGGGGGCACTGAGGGCCAGCAGGGCGGTCAAAAGCTGGTTTTGCATGGTGGGCTCCTGAATGGGCGCGGCCCCACCGTGACGGGGGGCCGGGAGAGGAGGCGGGTTTACTGAGGCCGGGCCGGAATCGTTGCGGGCGTCACGGGCTGGCGTTCCACCACCAGGTCGCCGTCGGATTGGTGGTAGACGAACAGGCGCTCATAGGCGGCTCGGGCGCTGCCGGGCGGGTACACGGTGCGGAGCTGCTCGACCAGGGCGGCACTGAGGTCGGTGCCGCCGTAGCGGGTCGGCTGGCCGTTCCACACCACCGGCTGCCCGCCGCCCACCGGCACGAGCAGCACGCGGGGCGGCTGGGCCTGGACAGGCGCGCCCGGCACCAGCGGCAGCGCCTTCGCGTAGGCGGCCAGCATCTCGGCGGCGTGCAGCATGGCCGGGCCGTTCACCGCGCGGCGCGTGCCCCGGATGTCCCCGGCGCGGGCGAGCGCATCGGCCTGACTCATGCGGGTCCAGTACGCCGCCGCCGCGAGGGCCGCCGGGCCGATCTGCTCGAGCAGCTCCGGGCGGGCCACCAGGTCCAGGCCGATCAGGTCGCCGGTGCGCTTAAAGTTGGCCTTCCCGGTCGTCTGGATCATCCCCGCGCCCCGGTAGCGCCAGCCGTCGCCGCTCCGGACGTTGCCGTTCCCCAGGCGGTTCGCGTAGACGATGTTCGCCATGCCCTCGGGGTTGCGCACGAAGGCGCTGTCCGGGTAGGCCCGCAGGGCACTGAAGATGCGCCGGGCGCGGGCCGCGTCGGTGTAGTAGAGGTTCTCGCGGCAGGGCGTGAGGTTCGATTCGATGGCGAGGTTGGCGAGCCACGCGGCCACGCTCTCGGGGTCGGTGATGCCAAAGCGAACCGCCGCCTTGCTCAGGGCATCGGCGGCGGCTTGCGGGTTCGGGTGGCGGGGACTCAGCTTGCGGATCAGGTCCGGGGTGATCATGGTCTCTCCTTGAGGTTGATGTCCGCCGCGACGGCGACGCTGAACAGCGGGTGATGCCGGACCTTCGCGTCCAGTTCATCCCCGGGTTGCAGGACCGTCCAGAAGCGCGTGGGCGTCACCTTGCGCCCCGCGATCTTGTACGTGGTGCTGAACACGCCCACCACCGGCCGGGACTGCCCGGCGGCGCGGAACTCCCGTTCCACCCGGTCGACGCTCGTCACCCGGTAGTGCAGGCCCGTGACGGGCGGCGCGGCACTCAGCAGAACCAACGCCAGGAGCAGCAGGGCCCTCACTTGATTTCCTTGCCGGTCACGGCACGTTTGAGGATGTAGTGCATGCGCCAGGCGGCCATGTCCAGCAACGTGACGGCCGCCAGGAATCCGAACACGCCGTTCCCGACAAGCAGGCGGTGCGGACTGCTGGTGCGTTCCACCTCGAAGAACGCGGCTGCCATGAAGTACAGGGCCACGCCGAGCAGCGCGGCCGCCCGGAGCCACGCCAGCACCTGGAATCGGCGGCACGTCGCCCGGTCCCAGGTGCCTTCCAGTTCGTTGCCGTGCACGGCGTTTCACAAGGCGATGAGGAACGCCACGCCGTTCAGGCCGCCGGAGAAGATCCGCACGGTGAACAGCAGGTCCGGCCCGGCGGCAGCGTCCAGCCACCAGGCTTTCGCGGTGAGCAGCAACTCAGGCATGGGGGTCCTCCTGGGCTGGGGTCGGCGCGCCAGGCAGGTCAGGGGTGGAATCCGGGGTGACGGGCACCGGCATTTCCGGCGCGGGACTGGCGGGCGCGGGCGTGCCCCCCTGCCCCTGAATGGCGTCCCGCATCTGGGGGAGCATGGTGCCGAAGTCGTCGCTGTCCACGCCGAGCTTCTTCGCGGCCCACCGGACGAACAGCAGCGGCACGATCACGGCGGGCGCGACGCCGCTCATCGCGCCGAGTGCCCCGGCGGCCGTGGGCGAGAGGTGCGCGACCTCGCTGAGAAAGAGGCTCACGCCGCCGCCCGTGATGCCGCTGACGACCATGGCCCCGACGAGTTGCCGGGTGGGGAGTTTCAGGCCCATCGCGTAGATCAGCGCGGCCTGCATGACGAACGCGAGGCCGCCCGGAACGACGGCCTCCACGACACTGGGGGGTAATTTATCCACTGAGCCTCCCGGGTCCCGCCATGAATGGGTGCGGCCAGCCTGGGCGGGGTGCAGGCTGGCCGGGGAATGAGAAACCTTCGCGCATGTCGGGGGCTGGAGGTGGAGCCCGTGGGTGACCGTTCAAAGTGACCTCCAGGAATTGAAAAGCCCCCAGCGTCTGCCGGGGGCTTCGTGCTCTGTGCAAGCGCCAAACTTTACTCTTCCAACGCCCGCACCAGCCGGGCCGGTACACCCGCCACTAAAGAGTTCGGTGGGACATCCTTCGTGACGACACTGCCTGCGGCAACAATGGAACCAGGCCCCAGAGTCACACCTGGCATCACTAACGAACCGGCGCCCAGCCAACTCCCTCTCCCGATCGTCACGCCCTTAGAAAATCCTGGACCAGCTCGCCGGGTCGCGCCTCCCACCTCATGACTGCCTGTGATGATCATCACGCGCGGCGCGATGTCGACATTGTCCTCAATGACCACGGGCGCTCCTGGATTCCCGCCGATGAACACACCGCCACCAATCCAAATATCTTCGCCCAGCACAACATGGGCCGTATCGAAATGAGCACCGCTATGAATCCTGGTGCCGCCACCAACTTGCACTCCTGCCCACCGGAGCAACTGACGCTTCTGCTCGAACATCCTGGTTGCAGGTAACTGCGCGATCAAGCGTTGCGCGGCCAGGAACTTTACGCGAGACATAGGCCGATCATACTCGTCTCAGTTCTGCCTGCCGGACGCGCAGGTGCCGGAGCGTCAGCCAGGCCATAGGCAGTAACGCCAACGTCACGTAAACGATACTCGCCACGGGGAAGTAACCCGACAACCCCAGGTACTTCAGCGCCATGTACTTCGCGATGAGTCCAGCGGTCGAAGCGATGATCTGCACCCACATCTGGGATCGCAGCAGGTCCATTGCGCTCATGTAATTGTTAAAGACCAGGATGACGGTCGAAGCGAGCGTTTGCACAGCGATCCATACCAGATCCACTTGATTGACGATCAGCTTTCCCTGTCCCAAGTAACCGTAGATCGGCCCTGCCAGCACAACAATCAAAGTGCTGAGGAGCAGCAGGATGCCGACGCTACCAAACGTGATTCTGCCCAGCAGGCGTTTCAACTGCCCAATTTCGTTCGCGATATTCAACCGGTAAAAGACAGGCCAAAGCGCCGTGGAGAACAAAGTGACCGCTAAGGGAAGTGCCTCGAAGGGTCGCCGAGCAACGGTCAGGTATGTCACGTCCTGTGCGCCCAAGAGGCCGTTCACGATGAATGGATCGACCGCAGTTCCTATCAGGAATGTTAATTGGAAAGCCACGTAGTACTTGCCTGCGCTGAACACGCGCCTGTTGTCCTGAAGGATGCGCCGCAGAGGCCATGAAGGCTCGGTCTGTGGACCCAAATCATTTCGTATGTACCGCCGAGCATTCACCATCGCCATGACTACGTTTGGCAGCAGGGCGGCCACGATCAACGTAAACAGGTTGGGAACGAGCCACAGGACGATAAGGGAGGACACAAAACTAATGACCTTTCCGGCCCCTTCCCACTGAACGTATTCGTGCCCACGCTCCTGTGCCAGTTGCACCCGCCCCCACAGGGACGGAGAGATGCCCATCACGAAAATGCCCAGGGCCAGCATCAAGGCGGCGTACATCCGCTCAGGTTCAACCCCTGGAGTCGTACCCGGTCCGAAAGCGTACCAGCCTATTCCTAGCGCGCCGAGGCACAGCCACACCAGAGCAATCAGTCTGAGCACTCTGGCCAGGCCAAGCAGTCGCTCACGCTCCGACATGAGATTGCCCTTCTCATGCTGTACACGGCCCATCTCGTTCACGACTCCATAGGTGATCCCGAAGTCTGGGGAGGACACCAGGTTGGGAATGAGGGTCGCCAATGCCCATAATCCGTACTCCAGCACGCCCAGCTTCTGAATGGCGAGAGGAGTGATCACCAACGTGCTCAGGATGGCAACGGACCTGGGCAGAAGGTTGGTCAGGCCGTACTTCACGACACTGCTGCCCCGCAGGACCTGAAGTTTTGCTGGAAGGATCGGCATAAGTCCTATCGCAGCCTCAAGTACACATGTCGACGAGAGCCGATAGAGACCTCATGGCTATTTACTTTGGGAAACAAATTCTCTCTCGAAAGCCATAACTAGTCGCCTGAGCGCCTCGACATGATCCTCGTCGGAAATGTGGTTGGGGGGACCGTTAGGGGTAGGCGAAACGTCGATCAAGTAGATCTTCCCCTCGTCGTAATCACGAAGAACGTCCAACTCGCCGAAATCCAGACCATGCGCTTGGCAGAAGTCCACAATCATAGTGAGTTCTTCTTCGGTAAAGACCGACAAAGGCTCGAGTAGCTCGGTGCTGCTGTTCACGGCGCTGAAGCGCATGTGCATGGGCCGCAATTTCCGATAGACGAAGGGAATGGTATTCCCCACCACGGGAACGCGCAAATCCTCCGCCATTCCAGGCAGAGGCTCATTCTTCACGACCCGTTGATACACATATGCCGGATCCATGTCGGCAAGGGGACCCTGAAGAACGACGCCATCATGGGCGGCATTCCCATTGGACTTGCGCACCATCTTCCCCGTATAGGTCGTCGGATCAACTTCAAGAGAGTACCCAAACAGTTCCTGGTGAACCCGTCCAGTATGCGTCTTTGTGATGTTCGTGCAGTTGATGTTCAGGACGCGTCCACGCTCAGCCATGTTCCTAAGACTCTCGTCAATTTGGACATCAGAGCCGTAATTCCAGTGGATCATGAGATCTGCCGTCTGCTTGGGATTCCGCAGCACCTTATACCCCAGCAAATGCCGGACTTTAAACATGGCATTCCCATGGTTGGGGGCCTGCGGGTAGAACAAGATGCTGCGGCGACTTCCACCGTTGCGCAGGAAGTTTCTGTAAAAGATTTTCTTGTACCTCGGTGCCGTCTTCAGGTAGAGCATAAAGAGGTAGGCGGGCAGGAGTACCCGCTTGATAGGTTTAGGAATCATCATTCACCAAGTGTAATCGGCCAGACCAACAACCGCTGAACGAAACTTGTGGTACAAGGCGTTCATGCGGCGAATCGTTCTCTGGCAACCCGTTCACAGCCCACATCAGTTCGCGCTGATCAACGCACTATCTCGGCATGAGGGGCAGTATGACGTCGTTCTGGTGGTCAGTCGAGAAGTGGGCGAGATGCGTGCCGGTTTGAACTGGGGCACAGAGAAATATGAGCACGTCCAGGTGCATCAAGCGCCCAGCCCTGCCGAGATTGATCTTCTGGTCAAGCATCACCCCACCGAAAGCGTTCATATTTTCTCTGGCCTGGAAGCAGATGCCATTGGGAAGGCGGCTTTGAACGCCTGCATCCGCCACGGCGCAAAAGTGGCCATCATGGCGGAATCCCCCACGCATCAGGGACCCACTCTGAAGGGGCTGGCCACGCGCGTAAAGTACGCACGCTTGGCTGTGCGGTACAGGCGCTTCATCTCTCATTTGTTCACCATTGGCGCAGCAACGCCACGCTTCTACGAATCGGTCGGATTCAAGGGAGTACGGATGGTGCCTTTCGGTTATTACATAGATCACCCCAGGCGCACCCCAGCCCCACGCGAGGGCAACACCGTCCGGCTGTTGTTCGTGGGCAGGGCCTCACCAGCGAAGGGCGGAGAACTTCTCCTGAACGCACTGGCGCAGGTGAGCGGTGACTGGCACTTGACTCTCGTGACCCAAGGCCCAGAGCGGCCCACCTGGGAGACGCAGGTGAGCCGCCTCGGGTTGAGTGACAGGGTTCAATTCACCGACTTCGAGGCTAACGAACAGGTGCAGCAACGTATGGCAAACAGCGACCTCCTCATCCTCCCGAATACGGGCAAGGAAGGTTGGGGCGCAGTGGTCAACGAGGCGCTGCTTCAGGGCACGCCGGTCCTCTGCACTACGTGGACTGGCGCGCAGGATTTGGTGCGTGCAGCACCCGGAGGCGGCAAGGTGGTCAAACCGCAGCTCGAAGACTTGAAGCTCGGGCTTCAGGCCTTTGTGGATCAAGGCCCTAGAACTTCCGAGATGCGAGCAACGACTTCAAGTTGGGCCCAGGAGACTATCTCTGGGGCCGCTGCCGCAGACCTTATGGTGAAGTCGCTCCTCACGTGATGGAAAGGCGTGATGACAGGAAGAAAGTAGCCAGCATAGCCCGTGGATGGGGGAACTGGATGGCGGGCGTTGGGCTTCTGTCCCTGGTGGGCGGAGGTATCGCGCAGATGTTCGTGCCTCCCACCATCTCTCCTCTTGCGCTTATGGCCTCGTCATGTACGGACACTCCTCACTGGAAGCCAGTTTGGTCAAGTGGTGAAGGTGCGCTGCGCCCCGTAGGAACCGGTTGGTTCATGGCCGGGAGATCCGTCCTTGAAGCGACTGTGTGCAGTGCTGGCACACTGACGCTCACAGTCGACCAGGAAGGCTTAGGAGCACCCAATGTGAGCGTCATGTTGGATGGGACGCTTCTCGCTGACCTGCCTGTAACGCGCCCCGACACATTCAAAGTGAACGTGCCCCATGCTGGACACCTCCAGGTGGGGTACTTCAACGACTACTACGAGTCGGAGGCGCGGCTCATCGAATTCCGCAATATGCGGTTGAATCGCCGCGAATGTCAGTTCATTACGGATGTCACCATCCCCAGCGAGAAAGGTGGTGGGTGGGCCCCTGCACCGCGCATCGGGACACTTTTCAGTGATCTCCCCGGCACCGTCCGGCCCTGCGGCCCTGGCCGACTGACATTCACTGTGCGCGGCCAGATCGCGCAAGGTAAGAAGCCGATCCTAAGGGTCACCCAGAAAGGTGCCGTGCTGCTTAACCAGCAGATTGCTGCCGCACCCTCCACCATAGAACTTGAAGTTTCTGGCGAACCGCTCCAGATGCAGCTTCTCAACCCATACGCGCGGGAGATCGCAGACCGTAACCTTCACCTCCGCAATCTTTCGTGGGTATCTGCCCGGTAAAGCTCTTACAATTTTCAAATGACTGTTGCTGCGCCTCTGCCTTTGCCCAGTGTGCGGGTATCGTTCGTTGGGCTGTGTGCACCTCTGGCCTTCGTTGCAGCACTCGTTCCAGGCGGGATCTTCATTTCCGTCCTCCTCCTGCTGTACCTGGCTTTCCACGGCCGCGCCTTGGACGCCCTGGCCACGCTTGTCTTGCTGACGCTGTCCAATCCCATCATGTTCACCATGACCGGTCTTGACCTGCTCCGGTACGTTGTGCTGCTGACCAGTCTCGGTCTGCTGTGGCCCGGCTGGAAAATCACTGACCTCAATGTCGCGTGGAGTATATCGCTTCTGGCGGCTCTGATCGTTTTTAACAGCCTGGTCGTTTCTCCAATCCCCAGCATTTCGCTCTTTAAGGGCGGCCTTCTCATCTTCACCCTCTGGACGCTTTTCAATACCCGCAAAGGCGACTGGGATGGTTTCGCCCTCCGTATCGACCGGGCCATTCCCTGGTATCTCCTCCTGTCGCTGCCCACCCTGTTCATTCCCTCCATCGGCTTTGCACGCAATGGCACCGGCTTTCAGGGGCTGACCAATCAACCGCAAGCGTTCGGGGTAATTTCCGCCCTTCTGGCTTCCTGGCTGATCTATCGTCTCTGGAATGTCAAGGCAGGCCTGCCTCTTCCCATCGGCCTGATATGCGCTGGCGTGCTGCTGACAAGCATCATTCTGTCCGAGGCGCGCACAGCCCTTCTCGGCCTTACAGCCGCCTTTCTTTTCACCTGGCTGATTCAGATGCTTCGCAGTGCCAGGCATCTGGGCCTCAAAATCCTGTCCTCCTTCCTCCTAATCGGCGCAGGAGTTGCTGCCACTCAAACTGCCACCTTTGCCTACTTTTTATCCAAAGGAACGGATGCTTCAGCACCCCTTGAAGCAGCCAGCGATTCGAGAGGCTTCCTGGTCGAGAGGAGCCTGAGCAACTTCCAGCGTGAACCTCTCCTCGGCATTGGTTTCGGCATTCCTTCAGATGTTGAAACAGCCCAGGTAACTTATGCGCCAGTCGTTGACATCCCCATCAGCGTCGCTCTGGAGAAAGGCGTGTGGGTCAGTGCCACGCTAGAGGAACAGGGAGTCATAGGCATGGGGGCCATCATCATCCTGTGCCTCACGCTGGTGGTGTATGCCATCAAGACTGGTCGCTATATGGGTATTCCCCTGCTTGCCTTCCTGCTCGCCAGCAACCTGGGAGAAATGACCATGTACAGCATGGGCGGCCTGGGCCTGCTTCTGTGGCTTGCCGTGTTCGCGGCGTTCAGGATCGAAGACCAAAGCCTGCCACGCAGTCAGTAATTCCGCCCGGCTTTCTGCTGGGCGGTGGATTGAAACGGTACATGGAGTCTCCCGAAGGCTGGTTGCGGGCAGACGTGGCAGATGCGCGGAATGACGAGCCCCCGCACGGGGCGGGGGCGGAATGGGGGGCCGATACTGTGTGGCGTCAGGCTTCCCGCGTCAGGTCCTCAACTCCGACCTCTACGACCTCCAGGAAACTCACCTCAATCGTGGCTGGCGCGGTGATGCACTCCAGGAAAACGAACGGGCGCAGCCAGCCCGCCCCGGCAGGGATCGTGAAATCCCACTCCAGCAGGCCATTCTCGAACGCCGCCGCTCCGGTCAACGTCCGGGTGCCGTAGGTCGTGACGACCGGCGTGTTCTGGTCGGGTCCGTAGGTGTACGCGCCCAGTTTCAGCCCGCCCCCTGCCCAGGTCGTCGCAATCGCCGCGCCGCCCGCCGTGCGGTAGCGCACGCCCAGGCGGTAGGTGCGCCCCGGCTCCACCGCGATCAGCCGTCCGTTGACCGGGCGGAGCGTGCCCATCATCCCGTGCGTGACATTGGCAATCGTGATTTTCGCGTGGCTGATGCCGCCGTAACTGGTGTTGTCGTCCACGATGCTCAGGGCGTAGTTGCTGGCCGTCGCGCCGCCGCTGTAGGCCATCTCCCAGCCCGTCTCGAAATTATGCTCCAGCACGCCATACGCGAGGTTGTAGCTCCGCACCACGCTCGCCAGGGACCGCACGGGCAACCCGATCAGCCGCGCGAATTGCAGCGTGCGGAGCAGTCCGGGGCGTTTATCAATGCCGTCGGCAACGTCCGTCCGGGCGTGCCAGTACGCGCTGATCCCGTACCCGCCGCGCACGGCGTCCAGCATCTGCGCCTCCCGGAGTCGGGTCAGCGGCCCGCCCGCCGCGCCTTCCTTGAACAGGGTGTCCAGCGGAATGCCGGGCGGCTCGAACTTCCGGCGGTTGCCCTCGTGCAGGATGTTGGCTTTCGAGATGCTGAAACTGTTGATGCTGGTGCGCCCGTACTGGAAAAACCGACGGGTGGCGCGGGTGACTGCCGCGTCACGCTCACCGAACGGGTAGGCGTGACCGAACGGATACCGCACTCCGGCAGCACGCATGGCGCGGTAATTGTCGCGGGCATCCTGAACATGCTGGGCGTAGGTGTACCCGCCCGTCACGCGGTACAGGTGGTCCACGGTGTGACCGCCGATCTCCACGCCGAGTTTTTCCAACTCCGGCCATTTCGTGGCGGGCATGTAACTGGGGTTGGGGTTGGTGGGGTGGTCGGCCCTGCGCCCACTGCTGACGTAGATGGTGCAGGTGCCGCCGTACTCGGCGACCAGGGCCGCGTCCTCCTCCTGGCTCAGGTACCCGTCGTCCATTTGCAGGCTCAGCACCGGGCCGCTGTCCAGGCGCATACCACGCGGCAGTTGCCACCAGCCCGTGTCCAGGGTGCCGACGCCCTTGCTGGGTTTATTTAGCCCCATCAGTACACCCCCAGGGCGCGAATACTCGCGCTCCCTGATGTTCCGGTCCAGACGTGGAGCGATTTCACCCGCAGCGGGATGTCGCTGATGCTCTCACCGGGGAGCAGTTTCAGGAATCTGCCCGCGCCACTGTCTGCGGCGTTGAAACTCAGGGAGACGGTTTCGGTGGCGCTGTCGTTGGTGATGTAGGCGATATAGCTCACATCGAATGGCACGGCGGTAGCTGCCTGCACAGCGGTAACGTTGGCGGTCAGGTATTTGGTGTAGGTGCGGAGCGGTAGGCTCATGCCAGTTCCCCCTCAATGTTGACCGTAATGCTGCCCGCTGTCGGCGCGGCGGCCGCCAGCGCCTCAATTCGCAACTGATTCCCACTCTGCCCACTGAGCAGGTTATTCAGCCACGGGAAACTGAGCCGCTCCCAGAAATTGGTCCAGGTCAGGTTGGAGGCTCCGACGGGCGGTGGGTCGGTGCATTCAACGCTGCGAACGCTCCAGGAGCGAGATTTCCCAGCGCGGAATGCGGCCTGAGGACATTATAGTCGGCCCTCCAATCTTCGATCTTCTCCGCGGCATCCTCCATCGACAGGAACCAATGGGCATTCAGGCACTCATCCCGGAAACTCCCATTGAACGATTCGATGTGGGCATTGTCCTGAGGGCGCCCAGGACGGGAGAAATCCAGTGTCACCCGCTGCTCGTAGGCCCACAAATCCAGGGCCTTACTGACGAACTCACTGCCATTGTCCACCTGGATGCGCTCGGGGGCCCCCCGAGCGCTCGTGACTGAACGCATGATCTCCACCACCCGCTCGGCACGGATGCTGACGTCCACATGAATGGCCAGACATTCTCGGGAATACACGTCCAGCAGCGTCAATGCTCTGAACCGCCGGCCGTTGAATAACGCGTCTGAAACGAAATCCATCGACCACACCTGGTTCACCTTCACTGGATCTGTTCGCGCGGCACGGTGTGCCGCGCTCACCCGCCGACGGGGACGCTTCATCCGGAGGTTCAGCCCCGCCTGTCGGTAGAGCCGGTAGAGGCGCTTGTGATTGATCTGCCAGCCTTCCCGCTGCATCAGGATGTGAATCCGCCGGTACCCGTATCGGACGCGGGTCTGGGCGATCTCGGTCATGCGCTGGACGATCACCGGCTCGTTCGGTGGACGTCGTGGCAGGTACCTCAAGGTGCTTCGCGAGGCGCGAAGCACCCGGCAGGCCCGCCGCTCGCTGACCCGATACCCATCCTGAAGGTGGGTGACCAGGCCGTGACGCTGGGCGGGCTTCAGAGCTTTGATTTGATGACGTCCTGCAGCATGACTTTGTCCAGGCTCAGGTCTGCGACCAGCTGTTTGAGCTTGCGGTTTTCCTCCTCAAGCTGCCTTAGGCGCCGCAGTTCACTGACTCCCAGGCCACTGAATTTCTTCTTCCAGTGGTAAAAGGTCGATTCGGCGATGCCCATCTTCCGGCAGATTTCCCCGATAGAGACGCCAGTTTCAGCCTGTTTGAGCGCGAACGCGATCTGCTCTTCGGTGTGCTTCTTTCCCTTCATGCTGACCTCCGGGGATGGACCCCGTCATGATGTCAGACCCTCCATTCTCATCTGGACTCGTTTTCAGGGAGCAGGTCAAGAACCAAACTACGTCTGAAAGCCGTGCTGGTGCATATCTTTCCTGCGTGAACGAGAGCACACGCTGAGGCGGAGGTGGTGCGCCTATGACCCGGTTCGCGTATCCGAACGAGTTCACGGATGCCGAATAGGACGTGATTCGACAGCTGCTCCCTACTGCGGCTCCGGTCGCCCGCCTTTGGAAGTGGTGGCCGGGGCAGATCCTGGATGGCATTTTATATAATCCTGCGCGGGGGTATCGCCTGGCGGGTGATGCCCCATGACTTTACGCCCAAGCAGACGATCTATCACCTCCACCGCGCCTGGCGAGTTCAGGGCGTCTGGGAGACCGTGCATACGACGCTGCAGGAATCGCTTCGATTCCGGGACAGAAGGGAGGGGACGCCCAGCGCCGCAATCATCGACAGCCATTCTGTGAAAACGACTGAGACTGTTGGACCCCGCAGGTACGACGGCGGCAAAAGGTCAGTGGTCGCAAGCGTCACCGGCCCATCGACCCCCTGGTGATGGCGCTCAAGCTGAACGAAGCGGACACTACAATCGTACTGGCGAGATCATGATGCTGCGCGATCTGCAGAGCGTGTTTCCACGCATGCTCCACCAATGGGCGGATTGGAGGACTGGACTACGCCGGAAAGCTCGTGGAAGACATCAAGGTGCCACAGGAGGCACCTCCAGGCGTGGTTGAGGTGCCCAAAGGGTTTGTGGTGCTGATGCGTCTCTGGGTTGTGGAGCGGACCTTCACATGACGTGGGAAATCGCGGAGAATGGCCAGAGCTGACTCCTCATTAAAACGGGTAACAGTCAGCAGAAAGTCGATCCCCTTACGGTGTTTCTGCGATGAAAACACCGGTACAGACAAACTTATCCATGACCTGAGCGGCGAGACAGAACGTGCCCAATCTCGGGATTTCACCGGTGACGGCCAAGGGCATATGATGGCCAGGTGGGGCCCCTTAGTCGAATGGCTTGAAACGCATCATGGCTTGTATGTCCTCTCGACGCCCGTGATCTTCAAGTAAATCAGAGTGGCTTCCTCAAAAGGGCACGAGACCCGGAAAGAGCCTGGTGGCATGGGCGCCGCCGAACACATCCCGGTACGCGATGGCCTGCTCATCCAATAAACCGTGGCCAAAATCGGACTAGGGCATGGAGGTGACCACTGTGGACGGCGTCAAACTGAGCTTCCCTGGCGGATTCGCGATGGTCCGTCCTTCCGGCACCGAGCCGGTCGTGCGCCTGTACGTGGAAGCGTCCACGGAACAGGACGTTCGCGGTCTGTTGGACACGCTGCGTGCGCTTACTCTCCGGCACGCGGCGGGTCCGCGATCGGCCCACCAGGGCTGACCTGCAGGCGGGCGGTCAGGGCCGCCCCGGGATCAGATTCCGTACCGTCT
Source organism: Deinococcus ficus (assembly GCF_003444775.1). Classification (NCBI taxonomy): domain Bacteria; kingdom Thermotogati; phylum Deinococcota; class Deinococci; order Deinococcales; family Deinococcaceae; genus Deinococcus; species Deinococcus ficus. The sequence goes on from NZ_CP021083.1 coordinate 194,818, forward strand.
TCCCCTTCTCCGGGTCCGGGTCGTGGGGCCCGCACAGCGAGCAGCAGCAGGGCCAGCCCGGTTACCAGTACGGCCAGGCCACTGGCTGCCCGTGAGTTGGCGTACAGGGCGGCGTCCAGTACCGCGGCCTTCCCACCGGCCACGGCGCCGATCCCCACGCCCATGTCCCAGAGTGGGCGGGCACCGCCGCGCCCGACGCCGCCCCAACGCCACGCGCCGAGGGCGACGAGCACGCCGGTGGCCAGGGCTCCGAGGCTGCCCAGGGTCGCGAGCGGCCCGTCCAACTGGCGCGAGAGAGCAGAGGGCAGCCAGACCCACAGGGTCAGCGAAGCGAGGGCCAGTCCGGTGGCGATCAATGGTGCCCGGAGAATCCGGGCGGGCATCGGAGGCAGGGTGGCCCGCGCGAAAGTCCGGGTCCAGCGCACCCACAGGGAACGGCCCGTGGGAGTGTGCAGGAGGGCCCAGATGCCCAGACCACTCCACGCGGCGAGCGGGAGCCAGCGGAGTAAGACGGTATCCGCTCGCACCTGTTGACCTTCATGGGTGGGCCACAGGTGATTCAACACGAGGTCGACAGTCTCGGCGGTAACCAGCAGGGCGGCCGTCACGAGGGCGAGACCGGACAGCAGGGGGCCGCGGCGCAGCCCGACCAGGTGGCTGACCGCCGCCATTCCGGCCAGGGCAAGGGCGGCAGCGGACCCGGCACTGGCTCCGGCCAGGAAGCTGGCCGCCGCCAGCAGGGCCGTGGTCGCGCCCCAGGCGGCGTGCTGCGAGGTGGGGGCCAGAAGAGGCAGGGGGGACGCCGTGGTGCCCGCCGGGTCTGTCACCGTGACCGGGGCGGGGGATGGATCGGCGCGGGAGGCGAGCAGGGCCAGGACGCTGCCGACCAAAGCAGCCCAGAGCAGGGCCCAACTGGTGAAGTCGCCCGGCCACGCGCCCGTCGCGCTGGGGATGGCGGTAGAGAGGGCCCCAACCGTTGCCGTGACCTGAAGGCCGGCACGCAGGGGCACGAAAGGACTGCCGGGGTTGACTCCACCTTTGCTCGCGCGTGACGTGATCCACAGCAGCGCACCAGGAATCAGGGCCGCCGCCGCGGCTTCCAGGGGCCCGGAGAGGCTCATCAGCGCCGCAGCAACCCCAGTCACGACGGACAGCACACCCGCTTCGGAACGCCATCCGGCGAGGCTGATCCGCAGGGCCAGCAACCAGCTGCCGGCGAGCGCCGCAGCCGTCAGCCACGCCAGGGTACGGGTCGGCGCCCCATCCTCCGCCGCGGCCACTGCGGCGAGCAGGCTCAGGCCGGTCAGGCCCACGCCGAGCCGGACCCAGGTGCGGCTGCGGGCGGCCAGGCCCACCCCGGCGAGGGCGGCGCCGAGCCCGGCGAAGGCAAGCGGACGGGTCCGGGCACCGAGCAACCCGGTGAGGGCCGCGCCGACCAGGGAGGTCGTCCCGGCGGTCGCGGCACCCGCCAGGGTGCCGGTCAGGGCGGCACTCGCGGGGCGGCCGGCGGTGGCCTCCCGTCGCTGGGCCCGCCAGGCCAGGGCGGCGAGCAGGGCCGTGACCGCGGCGAGGGTCAGCGTGGCGGCCAGCGACTGGGGGAGCCCTTCGTAGACGCCGGCGCCGAGTGCAGCGGTGGCGCTGACCGCGGGCGCAGCGGCGCACAGAGCGGCGGCGGTGCCGAGTTCCCGATACGCGGGGCGCTCACCGGCCTCCTCCCGGCCGGGGAGGCGTGGGGCACTGCGCAGCAGGAACGCGGCGGTGCCGAGGGCCAGGACGCTGCCGGCCGCCCAGGTCCAGGGCCCCCAACCGCCGAGGTGCAGGTCGCGGATGAGCGTCCCCGGGCCTTCGGCGTGGCTGAGCGCAGCGAGCACGTGCCCGGCGGGGAGAGCGGAGGCGGCCAGGACGGTCAGGACCAGACTCGCCTCCCTCGCCAGGCCGGCCGATTCGCCATCGCCTTGCGCACGCTCAGCCGGCAGCAGGGCGATGAGGGGCGGTACCGCCAGGGCAGGGATGAGTCCGGCCAGACCCATCGCCAGCGGTGACCAGGGGCCCAGGTCGTCGGTGAGCATCCAGGTGGACACGGCCGCCCCGGCGGTGGCCATCGCCGCGAGCAGAGGTTCGCCCGCCTGCACGCTGCGCCACGCCATCACCGCGGACAACGCTAGGAGGCCCGCCATCACGACGGCCGGGCCGGCGTCCCCGAGTGGCCCGGCGAGCCCGCCCAGGCCCAGGGCGGCCGCGGCGTACGCGAGGCCCCGCAGCGCACCGGCCACCGGTTGAGGGACGCTGCGTGCAGTCAGCCACAGCAGCGCGGCGAAGCCGTACACGGCCGCCAGGGTCGTCCAGCCCGGCAGGCCCAGGGCGCGCAGCGTCCAGGCCAGGCCGGCGATCACGAGACCGCCGCCGATGACGCTCATGCGCGCGCGGCTGTACTCCGGCGCGCCGAGGTCGATGTCCGGCAACCAGGAGCGTGAGCGGACCGGCCGGGGCTCCGCGTCTGAAGTCTCCGGGGCGGCCAGCGGGCCTGTCACCTCGACGACGGACTGAGGCGGCGTCACGCGTGCCGACGGGGTCGTCGCTGGCAGATCCTCCGGCCAGACAGGCCGGGGACGTTCGGCCACGGGGGGAAGGTGAGGGTCCTGAGGTGGGTCCGTGGGTCCAGTCGGCAGCGTGTCCACAACCGCGTCGGGTGGCGTCACGGAACTGGGCGGTGCCGGCTGGAGGGCCGACAGGTGCCGCAGGGCCTCGTCGAGTTTGCGCTCCAGACGGGCCGAGCGCTGCAGCACGATCACCAGCAGGACGCCCAGCAGCAGATCGAACAGCAGCGGCATGCCGGCAGGATAGTGGAGCCGCGTCCCCCGCGCCGGCCCACCTGACCACCACGCCTCAGGTCGGTCACAGTCCCTGCAGCTTCCCCGGGCTGGGGTAGCATCCGGGGCAATGCCGAACCCGCGCAGTCAGGAAGCCCCGGAAGGGAGCCCGCCGGTCATTCACACGGCCCGCCTCGAGCTCCTTCCGGCGACACCCGAGCTCCTGGAGGCCCTGCTGGCCCGTGACCTGGCACGCGCGGAGGCGCTCTCGGGGGCGCTCATTCCGCCCGCGTGGGTGGAGCAAGCCGCCGGCTACCTGCACCTACGGCTGGGGGAGCTGCAGGCCGACCCGGCCCGGCAACGCTGGCTGGACCGCCTGATCGTCCTGCGGGATGAGGGGCGTCCGCTGGTGGGGCACGTGGGGTTTCACGGTCCGCCGGACGACCGGGGTGTGCTGGAGGTCGGGTACCGCGTGCTGGAAGCCCACCGGGGCCAGGGCGTCGCAAGTGAGGCGGTGAAGGGCCTGCTCGACTGGGCGTTCCGGGAGGCCGGGGTGACCACCTTCCGCGCATCGATCGCGCCAGGGAACGGCCCGTCACGGCGTCTGGCGGCCCGGCTCGGGTTCCGGCAGGTGGGCCGCCAGGTGGACGAGGAGGACGGCGAGGAACTGGTGTTCGAGGTGCACTGGCCCCTGGAGGCCACCGAGAAGAGATGAATGGGCGAGGCGCGCAGGACTGATCAGTCCTGCGCGCCTTACCTTGTGCCGAACGCTACTTTCGTCTGCCCCAGTGCTGAATGGTGCCGACGACGCCGCGGCGGAAGAACAGGACGACGAGGACGAACACGAGGCCGGTGACGATGCCGACCGGGAGGTTGGCAGTGGTGAGGATGTCGCGCAGAAGCAGGACCAGGCCGGCGCCGACCACCGGACCGAACAGGGTGGTGGTGCCGCCGAGGAGGGTCATCATGACGACCTCGCCGCTCGTCTTCCAGTTGACGACTTCCAGGCTGACGACGCCGTGCCCGAAGGTGTAGAGCGCCCCGGCGAGCCCGGCGAGGCCGGCGCTGATCAGGAAGGCGGTGAACTTGAAGCGGGCGGGGTCGTAGCCGACGCTCTGGGCGCGCTGTTCGTTGTCGCGCACGGCCTGCAGGGCCTGCCCGAAGGGGCTGCGCACCGCGCGGTACGCGATGAGGAACCCGGCGGTGAAGATCGCGAGGGTGAAGTAGTAGCGGGTGGTGCTGTCACTGAAGTCCAGGCCGAGGAAGCTGGGCCGGGCGAAGCCCTGGAGGCCGTTCTCGCCGCCGGTGATGGCGGTCCACTGCAGGGCGAGGAAGGACAGCATCTGCGCGAAGGCGAGGGTGATCATGGAGAAGTAGATGCCGACGCTGCGCACGCTGAGGTACGCGATGGGCACGGCCAGGACGAGCGCGGTGAGGGTGCCGCCGAGGAGGGCGACGGGCACGCTCTGGCCGTGGGAGAGGAGGTAGGCGGTGGCGTAGGCGCTGCTGCCCCAGAAGGCGGCGTGCCCGAAGGACAGCAGGCCGCTGAAGCCGAACAGCAGGTCGAACGCGACGGCGAACAGGCCCCAGGCGAGGATGTCGAGCGCGAGAACCGGGTAGATCAGCTTCGGGAGGATGAGCAGCAGCAGGGCCAGGCCGATCAGCCACGCGGCGCGGGCGCGGCGGCCGGGATCGGCGACGCGCGTGGCGGGGGGGGCGGGCGTCACGGCGCTCACCGGGCCCCCTCGGGCAGGCCGAACAGGCCGCTGGGCCGCACGAGCAGGACGAGCGCCATCAGGATGAACACCAGGGTGTTCGCGATGGGCGGGTAGAAGGCCGAGCCGATGGCGGCGAGCACGCCGACCGCGAAGCCGGTGACGACGCTGCCGAGGATGCTGCCCATGCCGCCGATGACGACCACGGCGAAGGTGGTGATGATCAGTTCGGCGCCCATGTAGGGTTCGACCGAGTAGATCGGGGCGGCGAGCACACCAGCCAGTCCGGCGAGGCCCACGCCGACGCCGAAGACGCCGGTGACCCATTTGCTGACGTCGATCCCGAAGGCGCGGGTGACGCCGGGGTTCTCGGTGCTGGCGCGGATGATGGCGCCCACGCGGGTCTTCTCGATCACGAACCAGGTGACCAGGCAGATCACCAGGGCCAGCGCGATCACGAACAGGCGGTACTTGGGGAACACCACGAAGCCGAGGTTCACGACGCCGCTGAGCATCTCGGGCGGGGTGTAGGGGGCGCTGGAGACCGCGAAGCGGCTGAGCATGACCTGTTTGACGAGGTCCTGGGTGAGCAGCGTCAGGCCGAAGGTGAGCAGCAGGTTGTAGCTGGGTTCCAGGCCGTACAGCCGGGAGAGCAGGCCCCGTTCGAGGAGCATGCCGAGCAGGGCGACGATCAGGGGCGCGAGGATCAGCGAGGGCCAGAAGCCCAGGCCGAAGACCTGGCCGAGGGCGAAGGCGGTGAAGGCGCCGAGCATGTACAGCGCGCCGTGCGCGAAGTTCACGATGCGCAGCATCCCGAAGATCACGGCGAGCCCCAGGGACAGCAGGGCGTAGAAGGCGCCGTTCACGAGGCCGTTGAACACCTGGATGAGCAGGAATTGCGCGTTCATGGCGTGCCGCTCACCTCACGGCCAGGGTTCGAAGGGAGGGGGCTTACATCTTGCACTTGTTCTCGCTCAGGGGCATGAAGGCGCGGGCGGCGGGAATGGTGCTGACGCGGGTGAAGTAGTCGCCGTTCACCTTGGCCTGGGCTTTGGGTTTGACCTGCACGGTGTACACGTCGAGGATCACGCGGTGGTCCTGGGGGCGGATGGTGGCGTTGCGGGCGAAGAAGTCGCTGAACTTGTGGCCTTCGAGCGCCTTGACGACGGCGTCCCCGTCGTCACTCTTGGCGCGGGCGACGGCCTGCAGGTAGGTCATGGTGGCGCTGTACACGCCGGCCTGCGCCCAGGTGGGTTTCTTGCCGAAGGCCTTCTCGAACTGCTGCGCCCAGGCCTGGCTGCGCGCGTCGAGGTTCCAGAACCACGGGAGGGTGGCGAGCGCGCCGGCGAAGGCGTCCTGGCCGAGGGCGGCGACGTCCGTTTCGAACAGCAGGCCGATGCCGAGGCCGATGCCCTGCTTGCGCAGGCCGAACTCGTTGTACTGCTTGACGACGTTCACGAGGTCGTTGCCGGCCTGCATGGTGCCGAAGACCTTGGGTTTGATGCCCTGGGCCTTGAGCAGGTAGGTGGAAAAGTCGGTGTTCGGGAACGGCGTGGCGTCACTGGGAGCGGCGAGCTTCCCGCCGTTCTCCTTGATGGCGGCGACCATCTGGTTGTTCAGGTCCTGCCCGAACGCGTAGTTGGGGTAGATCACGTACCAGCTGCTGCCGCCTTTTTTCGTCACGGCGGTGCCGGTGCCGTTGGCGAGCATGTAGTTGTCGTACGCGTAGTGGAAGGTGTACTTGTTGCACTTCTCGTTGGTCAGGGCGGTGGTGCCGCCGGTGACGACCATCACGGGGATCTTCTTGGTCTTGGCGACCTCGCTGGCGGCCAGGGCGGCGCTGCTGGTGGGGAGGTCCATCAGGACGTCCACGTTCTGCCGGTCGATCATCTCGGCGGCCTTGTTGCTGGCGACGTCGGCCTTGTTCTGGTGGTCCACGCCGATGACCTGCACCTTGCCGGCGTACGCCTTGTTGGCGCGCATGAAGTCGTCGGCGGCCATCTGGGCGGCTTTCACGCTGCCCTGCCCGGCGAGTTCGGAGTACACGCCGGACAGGTCGGTGAGGACGCCGACCTTGATGACGTTGTCGGTGAGTTTGGCGCTCTGCGCGAGGGCGCCGGTGAGGGTGGCGAGGGCGGCGGTGGCGAGCAGAGTGGTGATCGTGGTTTTGCGCATGGGGGTTCCTCCTGGAACGTGGGGAGCGGGGGGCCGGGGAGACGGAGTTACACGCTGAGGTAGCGGAGCAGGTCGGCGTCACGGGCGTCGACGTCCTCACGGCGGACCTCGTCGACGATCTCGCCGTCCACGAAGACGTAGTGCCGGTCGGCGAGGCGGGTGGCGAACTTCAGGTTCTGTTCCACGAGCAGCACCGCGAGGCCCTCGCGGCGCAGGTCTTCGATGATCCGGCCGATGTGCTGCACGATCACCGGCGCGAGGCCCTCGCTGGGTTCGTCCAGCAGCAGGAGTTTCGGGGCGCTGCGCAGCACGCGCACGATGGCGAGCATCTGCTGCTCCCCGCCGGAGAGCTTGCTGCCGGGGTGATGACCGCGTTCCCGCAGAACCGGGAAGGCTTCGTAGGCGCGTTCACTGGTCCAGCCGCCGGGCCGGGTGGGGGGCAGTTCGAGGTTCTCGCGGACGGTGAGGCTGCTCAGGATCGCGCGTTCCTCCGGCACCCAGGCCAGGCCGCGCGCGGCGACGCGGTTGCTGGGCAGCCGGGTGACGTCCTGCCCGGCGAAGGTGACCGTGCCGGTCCGCTGGCGGTGCACGCCCATGATGGATTTGAGGGTGGTGGTCTTCCCGGCGCCGTTGCGGCCGATCAGGCTGACCACCTCGCCGGGGTTCACGTGCAGGTTGATGCCGTGCAGCACGTGGCTCTGGCCGTAGTAGGCATTCAGGTCCCGCACGGAAAGCAGCGGCGTCTGCGCCGGGATGACGGCCGGAGCGGGGGCGACGTGAGGAACGGTCATCCGTGGGCCTCCTCGCCGAGGTACGCCTCGATCACGCGGGGGTCCTGACGCACGTCGTCGTACCGGCCGCTGGCGATCACGGAGCCGTACTGCAGCACGCTGATCCGGTCGGCGAGTTCCGAGACGACGCTCATGTTGTGTTCGACCAGCACGACCGTGCGGCCCCGCGCGACCTGACGGACCAGGGCGATCACCCGGGCGATCCCCTCGGACCCCATGCCGGACGTCGGTTCGTCGAGCAGCAGCACCCGGGGGTCCTGAGTCAGGGAGATGCCGATCTCCAGCTGGCGTTTCTCGCCGTGCGAGAGGTCGGCCGCGAGCCGGCCGGGCGCGGCGCCCAGGCCCACGTCCGCGAGGATCTCGTCGGCCCGCGCGCCCAGCGTCTCCAGGCGCGAGAGCGGCGTCCAGAACTGCCCGGGCAGCGCCGTGGGGCTTTGCAGCGCCACGAGAACGTTCTCGCGCACGGTCAGGGTGGGGAACACGCTGCTGATCTGAAAGGACCGCGACAGGCCGCGGCGCACGATGCGGTGCGGGGGCAGCGTGTCGATGCGCTCCCCGAACAGCCGGACTTCCCCGCTGGTGGGTTTCAGGAAGCCGGAGAGCAGGTTGAAGAGCGTGGTCTTCCCCGCCCCGTTCGGGCCGATGATGGCGTGAATCTCACCTTCATAGATGGGCAGGGTGACGTCGTTGGTGGCGCGGAAGCCTCGGAAGTCCTTGACGAGGTTGCGGGCTTCCAGCGCGACGGGCGCCGTCACGGGCGGCGGGGCGGGCGTGCCGCTGGCGTCCGGGGTGCCCCAGAAGGTCACAGGGGAACCCCGGCAGGGTCGGGTGGGCTGGGCTGCGGTGAGCGGCGGGCGGGCATGTCTCCTCCGGTGGGTGAGGGGCGGGCGTGGGTTGTGGGGTGAGCGGCAGTATGCGCGAAAAGCCGGGGCGCTGACCAGCCCCCGAACGGCCTCACGGCAGGGAGTCCAGGAAGGTGGCGAGCGCCGCGCGGAACACGTCCGGCTGCTCCTGCGGAAAGCCGTGCCCCACGCCGGGATGCACGGTGGCCGGCACGCCCAACGCCTGCGCCTGCGCGCGGACCATGTCCGGGGTGATCAGGGCGTCGAGCTCCCCGCCCATCACGAGCACCGGCAGCCCCGAGAGGCGGGCCGGGTCCACGCTCCAGGTGCTCAGCGCGCGGGCGTTCCCGGAGTAGTGCGCGGCGGCCATGCGCCCGCCGTCCTCGACGTAGGTCCCGAAGTCCTCCGGGCGCCCCGACGGGAACAGCGCGCCCAGGCTCATCTCCAGCAGGGCCGGGGTGCCGCGCAGCATTTCCAGGACCGGGTAGTTCTCCTCCGGGGTGACCAGCCCGGTCAGGGGCGCGCTCGCCGCGAGCACCAGCGCCCGGTACCGGCCCGGGTCGCGGGCGGCGAGGTCCAGGACCACCGCGCCGCCCAGCGAGTGCCCCAGGAGGACCGGCCGGTCCAGGTTCCGCTCTGCAATCCACGCCCCGAGCCAGTCGGCGTACGCGGAAATGCTGACGTCCCCGTCATGGGGCGTGCCGGCGAAGCCCGGCAGGTCCGGGGCGAGCACCTGCCAGCCGGCGGGCGGGCGGGCCACGAGGTCCCGCCACCACGCGGCGGACGCGAAGTTGCCGTGCACGGCGACGAGGGTGCGGGTCGAAATGGCGTCAGGCATGCGGGGACACTCCTCGGAGATCGGTCTGGGTGGGCAGCTGGAGGGACTGGTCATGCAGCAGGGCCTGCAGGTGCGGGGCGAACAGGCGGGTGTCGAGCAGACAGCCCATGTGCCCGTGCACCGAGTCGAGTTCCACGTGGGTGTGGTGCACGCCCGCCTGCGCGGTGGCACGCGCGAAGGTGCGCATCTCCGCGGCGGGGAAGAACTGGTCCCCGCGGAAGTTCACGGTCAGCAGGCGCGTGCCGACCTCCACCCAGCGCCGGAACAGCTCGGCCGGCGGCGCGACCAGGTCCAGGTCGTGGCCCTGCACCATGCGCCCGAGGTCGAGGACGTGCTCCAGGCTGGACTGCCCCAGGCGCGTGCGCAGGTAGGTACTGAAGTTCGCGTCGGTGAACAGCGCCTGAATGCCGTCCGCGCCGAACCCGAAGTACGAGATCAACCGCAGCGCGCCCTCCAGGCCGCCGGCCGGGGCGATGTCCCGCAGCATCGGCCCGAACAGGTCCTTCAGGACCGGGCCGGCCCGGGGACTGACCGCCACGGCCGCCACGCGCGGCGCGAGTTCCGGCGTGCGGGCCGCCCAGTGCAGGGCCTGCATGCCGCCCATGCTGGGGCCGATCACGGCGTGCCAGCGCTCCACGCCGAGGTCCTGCATCAGGTCCAGCTGCAGGGCGTGCAGGTCCCCGAGGTCCCAGGCGGGAAAGCGCGCGCCCCACGGCTGCCCGTCCGGGTGCAGGCTGGCGGGGCCGGTGGTCACCACGCCCGGGTCACGGGCCTGCACGTTCGCGAGCGAGTTCAGACACACCACGAAGAACTTCTCCGTGTCCACCGCCCGGCCCGGCCCGATCAACGGGGCCCACCACGCGGGCGTGCCGTCGGGGTTGCGGCCGGCGGCGCGCATGGTGCCGGTGTAGTAGTGGCAAACGAGCACGGCGTTGTCCCGCGCGGCGTTCAGCTCTCCCCAGGTCAGGCCGCCCAGCCGGACGGGCACGCGCACGCCCTGCAGGGTCACCTCGCGTTCCAGGGTGATGGCCCGCCCCACGCCGTCCGGCCGCTCCGGCGGGCGCGTGCCGGCGCTCAAGTCCTCTTGTCGCATTGCCGCCCAGCGTAGGCGGCGGGTGTTACGCCCCGGTCACACCCGCGCCTGCTCGTGGGCGCAGCGTCAGGGTCACGGCGAGCGCCACGGTCACCAGGCCGAGCGCCAGGAAGTACGCTCGGCGCAGGCCCTCGGCGAGCTCCGTGCCGCCGGCGTGAATGGCCGCCGCGCCGATCAGCAGGGCCATCACGGCCACGCCCAGCGCCCCGCCCATCTGGCGGGCGAACATCACACCGCTGGTGACGGCGCCCAGTTCGCCCGGCCGGGCGGCCTGCTGCGCGGAGAGCAGCAGGCTCAGCATGGAAAAGCCCATGCCCATACCCACCACGAAGCCGAGCACGCTGGTGATCCACAGCGGGGCGTGCACGGTGAAGGTCAGCAGCAGGAACACGGCCACCAGCACCGCGAAGCCCATCTGCGCGAGCCGGGAGAGCGGCACGCGTTTCATCAGCCGGGCCGACAGGATGCTGGTCAGGGTCCAGCCGACCAGCATGGGCGTCAGGATCGCGCCGGCTGAGGTGGCCCCGCCGCCGGAGATGCCCTGCGCGTACAGCGGCAGGTAAGCGATCACGCCGAAGTACGCCGCGCCGCCCAGGAAATTCCCGGCGAACGCCACGGCCGGCACCCGCTCGCGCAGGGCCTGCATGGGCAGCAGCGGACTGGGGTGCCGGGCCTCCAGGAAGACGGCCGCGGCCAGGACCGCCAGGCCCAGGGCGACCAGCGGCCAGATCTTCAGTTCCAGGCCCCAGATGGTCAAACCGCTGCCCACCGTGAACAGCGCCGCCCCCAGCCAGTCGAGCTGCGCGGGGCGCCGCTCGCCGGTCTCCCGCAGGTAACGCAGCACCATCACGAACGCCGCCACGCCGAACGGCAGGGACACGTAGAAGGTCCAGCGCCAGGACAGCGTGTCGGTCAGGAAGCCGCCCAGCAGCGGCCCGGCCAGGCCCGAGATGCCCCACACGCCGCTGATGAAGGCCTGCACCTTCGCCCGCTCCTGCAGTTCGTACAGTTCGCCCACGATGGTCAGGCTGATGGTGAGGAGCGCCCCGGCGCCCAGGCCCTGCAGGGCGCGCGCGCCGATCAGGCCGCCCATGCTCTGCGCCGCGCCGCACAGCGCCGACCCGATCAGGAACAGGGCCATGCCAGTCAGGTAGAGCTTCTTGCGGCCCGCGATGTCCGAGCCCCTCCCCCATAGCGGGCTGGTGACGGTCGCGCTGAGCATGTACACCGCGAACGGCAGGGCGTACAGATCCGAGCCGCGCAGGTCGGCGATCACGCTGGGCATGGCAGTGGACACCACGCTGGACTCCAGGGCGTTCAGGAACACGCCCAGGATCAGGCCCACCGTGGCGAGCTGGCGCAGGCGGGCATGTTCAGGACTCAGGGCGGCGGGGGCAGTGGTCATCAGGCAGGACTCCAGGGGCGTGCAGGAAGCGGGGCAGGGGGCAAACCCGCGCATCATCCCAGACCCGCGCGCGCAGAACGTGACCCCGGACAGACCGGAGCGCAAGCCCTAAGGGCCGATGAAGCCCTGCGCCAGGATCAGCCTGCTAGACGGGGTGCGCTGCCCTACGCCCCGCGCGGGCGGCTGAGGGTCTCCAGGTCGCCGAGCAGGGCGGCCGCGGCCTTCTCCCCGCTTTCCAGTGCGCCCTGAATGCCGCTCAGGGAGGTCGCCTCGGAGGCGAGCACCACGCCCGGCAACGCCGTGGCGTGCCCGGGCAGGGTGTCGCGGTACCCGGGCGGCTGCGGGTACTGGGTGTGCGGGATGCGTTCGATGTGCAGGGGCCGCAGGGCGCTTGCCTCGGCGCCCCACCAGGCCGTGAGCTCCCGCCGCACCTCGCTGATCAGGCCCTCGTCTGGCAGGTCCGGCACGCCCCACACCGACACGATCAGCAGCGCCTGCCCCTCGGGCACGCGGTTCGGGAAGACGGCACTCGTCCACAGCACTTGGTTGATCAGCCCGTCTGTCCGGGCGTTCAGCTGCAACCGGGGCTGGCGGTCCGCGCCGCCCGGCCCGGCCGAGGCCGGCACCGTGAAATGCAGGTACGTGCTGCCCAGACTGCCGCGCCGCACCGGGCGCCGCTCCCCGGCCGGTTCGCCCAGCAGCTCCGCGGCCGTGTTCGGGTCGGTCGCCAGGACCACTTGGTCAGCCTGGATGTCCCCGGCGGTGGTGCGCAGGCGGACGCCGCTCCCGCCTGTGTCCAGGCCCAGGACGCGCGTGCCGGTCCGGACCGTCAGGTCCCGGGCGAGCTGTTCGGGAATGCGGCCCATGCCCGCGCGGGGAATTGCCACCTGGCCGGTCAGGAGCATCCGGAAGTAGTACCGGAACAGCGCCGAGCAGGTGTGCAGTGCCCGGTCCAGAACCAGCCCCCCGAAAAACGGCGTGAAGAAGTGCAGGATGGCGCGCTCGCTGAAGCCCAGGTCGGTGAGATAAGCGCGGGTGGCGACGGACGGCCCGTTCAGCAGTGTCTCCGGGCGGTGCGCGAGCAGTTCGGCCGCCAGTCGGGCGGCCAGCACCCGGTCCCCGACGCTGAGGATGTCGGCACTCAGGTCATCCCACCATGCCCCCGGGTCACGGCGCGGGTCACCCAGGGTAGGCGCCTGCCCTGGCCCGAGGTGCAGCACGGCGGACGGCAGCAGCGGCACGAGGTCCAGCGCGCCGTAATCGAGTTGCCGGCGTGCGGCGGGGTAGTCGGTGAACATGCCGATGAACCCGGCGTCCATCGTGAAGCCCTGCACCTCGCGGGTCCAGACCCGCCCGCCCAGGTGCGTGCCCGCTTCCAGCACCTCGACCTGCTGCCCGGCGCGCTGCAGGGTGCGCGCGGCGCACAGGCCGGCTAGACCGGCCCCGACGGCGACTGTTCGGCTCATGCCCCACCCTAGCAGCGGGGCAAGCGGCTGAACTTCAGCGGTCGTTGGCCAACAGCTCTCCCCGCAGGGTCACCGCGGCCAGGACCAGGAGCAGAAGGACAGGCACCGCGACCGCCCGGACGGACCAGTGAAGGACCGTCAGGCCACCCAGCGCGGCGCCGAGGAAGAAGCTGAGCCACAGGCCGCCGTAGAGCCGCAGTTTCCTGCGGTCACCAGGACCCCCCTGCCCGGCCAGGAACCCTGCGAGGGTCTCCGCGAAGGACGACAGGGACCCCGTGATGTAGGTGAGACCCACAGACGTGCGGCCCACGCTGCGGAGCATGGCGTTCATCACGCCCATCGGGAAGACGAGGAGCGAGGTGGCCACCGGCCCCTGTTTCCACTCGGTCTCCGGTGAGGCGTGCGCGAGCAGGCCGAACAGGCTGAGAAACACGGCCGTCAACAGAAAGGCCAGCGGCCTCGCCCGGCGCCCTGCCTGACCCAGCAGCAGGGTGCCGCACACCGCGCCCAGCACGTACAGCGGCACCGGCAGGCCGGCGTGCAGGGCCCTGGTCCACCCGCCCTGCCCGAGGGACAACCCGGCGGTCGTGGTGTTCCCGCTCATGAACGAGACGAACAGGCCACCCAGCAGCGTGGCGCCCACCGCGTCCACGAACCCGGCCACACCTGCCAGCGTCATCGCCAGGGAAGCGGGGCCTGCCGCGCTTCCCTTGGCCCCCGGGGTCACTTCCCGGGTCGCTGCTCCGGTGACGCGGCGCTCTGTTCACCCGCGGCCTCCGGCCCGCTGAAGGGCGTGGCGGCGGCGAGCTGTTCGGTCGTCAGGGAGAATCCCCAGCAGTTGCGGGCGTTGAACACCACCGCCTGCTGGCAGTAGTCCGGGCTGGAGGTCGCGCAGGCGTCCTCGATCAGGACCGTGTTGTAATCCCGGAAGTACGCCTCCTCCATGGTGGAGGTGACGCACTGGTCGATGTTCACGCCGGCGAACAGCAGCGTCTCGATGCCCTGCGTGCGCAGCACCTGCTCCAGGTGCGTGCCGACAAAGCCGTTCATGCGCACCTTCTCCACGCAGACGTCCTCCGGGCGCATCAGGGGCAGCAGTTCGTCCGCCATGCGCGCGCCCCAGGACCCTTCGGTCAGCACCGGGCCGCGCTCGAGCATCTCCCCGATGCCTTTCTGGCTGGGTTTGTGCTTGAAGGAGTACAGGGTGGGCGCGCCGAGGTTGCGCAGGTCCGGGCGGTTGTGCCAGTACACCCAGATCACCCACATCTGCCGCTGCCGCGCGACTTCCAGCGCGCGGATCACGCCCGGCAGGGCCGCGCGGCACTTGCGGTAGTCCAGGCCCGAAGCGTCCGTCCAGCCGCCCGGGGACAAAAAATCGTTCTGCATATCGACGATCACCAACGCCTGCTGCGCCGGGTGGTCCACGAACGGCATCAGCTGCGCGTCGAAGCGCAGCAGCCCGCCGGTGGTGTCCTGCGGCGCGAGGTGGACGTAATCGTCGTACAGGTGCCAGCGGTCCACGCCGGCCGCCAGCTGGACGGCGCCGTTTTCGGTGCGGCTGTAGATCTCACGGTGCTTGTTCATGGGGTCTCCTGGAAAGGCGGGATCGGGGTTCAATCTGTTGTATCCCACCCCCCGGCCGGGCCCGCGCCGCGTTCAGGCTCACTCAAGGGTTCTTGAGAATCGCCTGCATTCCCCGTTGCAGCCGAGTCCGCTCCCGGTCAGGAGCCGGCGAGCCCGGCCAGCCAGCCCTTCACCACGTACACCAGGCCCAGCCCCAGCAGGGCGGTCAGGGCGGCGAGGCTCACGCGGCGATCGCGGCGCCAGTTGCGGACGATCACCACCAGCGCGGCCAGCGCCGGGAGCAGCATCATGAACCACAGGCCCAGGCCCGCCCAGGCGGGCACCAGCAGGCTCAGTGCCAGGACGGGCAGCGCGACCCAGAACGCCCCGGGGTAGAGTCCATCCGGCAGGACGTGCGCCTGGGACTGCGCCCGCTCATCCGGGCCGGTCACGCGGTCCCCCAGTACTTCCACAGCAGCTGCCCGGCGGTGAACACCAGCAGCAGCGAGAAGAAGAACTTGAGTTCCCGGTCCGGGATGCGTTTCTGCAGTCCCGCGCCCAGGCGCGCGCCGACGAGCACGCCCAGGGCGATGGCGCAGGCCAGCTGCGGGTCGAGCATCCCGGCGGCCTGCTGGATCAGGGCGTTCGCCACGGCGGTCAGGCCCATGATGAAGGTGCTCGTGGCGATCGCCTGGCGGATGGGCACGCCGCCCAGCAGGTTCATGACCGGCACCTGCACCGTCCCGCCGCCGATGCCGAGCAGGCCGCTCATGACGCCGGCGAAGGTCATGCCGGGCCGCAGCCACGCGCTTTCGGGCCGCTGGGTTTCCGCGCGCTTCATGGCGCGCAGCAGGTTGAAGGCCGAGTACAGCAGCAGCGCCGCGAACACCGTGGCGACCGTCCGGGCCGGCAGGATCAGCACCAGCACGCTGCCGACCGTGCCTCCCAGGATGGTGTAGGGACTGAGCAGGTACCCGGTGCGGGCCTGCACGAGGCCCTGTTTCAGGTACGCGGCCGCGCCGGACAGGCCGACCGCCAGTACGCTGAACTGGCTGACCGCGATGGCCTGCTGCAGCGTGATCGGGTGCCCCAGGCGCGGCAGCGCGAACTCCAGCGTGGGCACCACGACCACGCCCCCGCCCAGGCCCAGAATGGCGCCGAGAATGCCGGCGAGCACGCCGATCAGGAGGGTGGCGGCCACGACCATCAGTACGCCGCCACGAGGCCGTCGGCGCGGGTTTCGGTGCCGCCGGCCAGCACGCCCGTCTCGGGGTCCCGCCAGATGATCTGCCCGCGGCCGAACGCGCCGGGGTTGAGTTCCACGTGCAGGTCGTGCCCACGGGCCTGCAGGGCGCGGGCCACGCCGGCACCCAGGGCGTGCTCGACCTCCACGCGCTTCCCGCCGGTCCACTGCCAGCGGGGCGTGTCCAGCGCCTGCTGCGGGTTCAGGCCGTAGCGCAGGGTGTTCAGGATGACCTGCAGGTGCCCCTGCGGCTGCATGAAGCCGCCCATCACACCGAACGGGCCGACCGGCACGCCGTCCGCGCGGGTCAGGAAGCCGGGGATGATGGTGTGGTAGGGCCGCTTGCCGGGCGCCAGGACGTTGGGGTGCGCGGGGTCCAGGCTGAAGTTGTGCCCGCGGTTGTGCAGGCCGATGCCGGTGCCGGGCACGACCACGCCGCTGCCGAAACCCATGTAGTTACTCTGGATCAGGCTGACCATCACGCCGTCCCCGTCCGCCGCGGCGAGGTACACGGTGCCGTGCCCGTTCGGATCGCCGGCCTCCGGGGTCAGGGCCTCCGGGCCGATCAATGCGCGCCGGGCCGCCAGGTACGGCTCGCTGAGCAGGGCCTCGACCGGCACGTGCACGTGCCGCGGGTCGGCCACGTAGCGGTGCGCGTCGATGAACGCCAGCTTCATCGCCTCGATCTGCAGGTGCAGCCCGGCGGGGTCCTCGCGCCAGTCCGGGAGGTCCATGCCCTCCAGGAGGCCCAGGGCGATCAGCGCGGCGATGCCCTGTCCGTTCGGCGGGATCTCCCACACGTCGTGGTCGCGGTAGCGCACGCGGATGGGCGTCACCCAGTCGCTCTGGTGCGCGCCCAGGTCCGAGGCGCGCAGCAGGCCGCCGGTCGCCTGGGCATGCGCGTCGATGGCGCGGGCGAGGTCCCCGTCGTAGAAGGCCTCGGCGTTCGTCGCGGCGATGCGTTCCAGGGTGCGGGCGTGCGCCTCGGACCGCCACAGTTCACCGGACTGCGCCGTGAAGCCCTGGGGCGCGAAAGTGCGGGTCCACTCGTCGAACACCGCGTCCGTCCGGGCCCGGTGCGCGCGGATGCCGCGCTGCCAGTTCTCCGCCAGCACCGGGGAGAGCGGGTACCCGTGCCGGGCGTAGTGAATGGCGGGCGCGAGCACCTCCGTGAACGGCAAGCGCCCGAAGCGGCCGTGCAGGTCCGCCCAGCCGCGCGGCGCGCCGGGCACCGTCACCGGCAGCCAGCCGTGGGACGGCATCACGCCGCCCTCCAGGGCGTCCGGGCCCAGCAGCGCGGGCGCGCAGCCCGAGGCGTTCAGGGCGTGCAGGGCGCCGTCCGCCCACACGAGCGCGAACAGGTCCCCGCCGATGCCGTTGCTGGTGGGCTCCAGCACGGTCAGCGCGGCGGCGGTCGCCACGGCGGCGTCCACGGCGTTCCCGCCGGACCGCAGGACGTGCAGCCCCACCTGCGCCGCGAGTGGCTGGCTGGTCGCCACCATGCCCTGCCGGGCATACACGGGCAGCCGCACGGACGGCGACGGGGAAACAGGAGTCAGGCCCGCCGGCGGCGCCGCGAGCCAGGGAAACTGGGGAGTCACCCGCCCATCATGGCACCCGCCCGCCTGGGCAACCTCCTGCCGCGGGCACCGGATTGGGGGGGGTTACAGCGCGGCCGCGATGGCCCGGCCCGCCACTCGCCCGCTGAACAGGCAGCCGCCCAGGAATGTACCTTCCAGCGCGCGGTAGCCGTGGTAGCCGCCACCGCCGAAACCGGCAACCTCCCCGGCGGCGTACAGGCCGGAGAACACTTCTCCTCCAGGGCGCAGCACGCGGCCCTGCAGGTCCGTTTCCAGGCCGCCCAGGGATTTGCGGGTCAGCACGGTCAGCCGCACGGCGATCAGTGGCCCGCCGGCCGGGTCGAGGAGCGGCGCAGGTTTGGCCACTCGGATCAGTTTCTCGCTGAGGATCGCGCGGGCGCCGCGGACCACCGCCAGCTGCGGGTCCTTGCCGGCGGCGTTGCGAACCTGCAGGTCGCGGTCCCGGACCTCGCCCGCCACGACGTCGTAGTCCACCAGGGGTTCGCCGGTCAAGTCGTTCATGCCCTGCACCAGGTCGCGCAGGGTGCCCCGCACCACGAAGTCCTCCCCTCGGTCCATGAAGGCCTGCACGGGCGCGGTGGGGTTCTTGCCCACGCGTTTCAGGGTGAGGGCCAGGTCCCGGCCGGTCAGGTCCGGGTTCTGCTCCGACCCGCTCAGGGCGAATTCCTTCTTGATGATCGCGCGGTTGAGCAGGAACCAGGTGTGCGGGTAGCCGTGCGTGGTGACGTGCCGCAGCGTGTCGTACGTGCTCGCGCCGGGAATGTGCGGGAACGGCAGGCGCCGCCCGGTGGGGTCCAGCCACAGGCTGCTCGGCCCGGGCAGGACGCGGATGGCGTGCCGGGGCCAGACGGGATCCCAGTTGCGCAGGCCCTCGGTGTAGTGCCACATGCGGTCCGGGTTGATCAGGTGAGCGCCCTGCGCGGCCGCCTGCTGCTGCATCAGGCCGTCCACATGCTGAGGCACGCCGGACAGCAGCGTGGCCGGCACCGGCCCGAGCCGGTCGGCGGGCCAGTACTGCCGCACGAGGTCGTGGTTGCCGCCGATTCCGCCGGAGGTCAGCAGGACCGCCCCGGCGCCGTACTCGAAGTCGCCCTGCACGACCCGGGAACTCGGTGCGCCGCGCGCCGCGCCGCTGGGCTCCAGCACCTCGCCGTGCACGCCCTGGACCATGCCGCCTGTGACCACTAGGCCCCGCACCCGGTGCCGGAAGCGGAAGGTGATCCGCCCCGCCTGCGCGTGCGCGCGCACCCGGCGTTCGAAGGGTTCGAGCACGCCCGGCCCGGTGCCCCAGGTCACGTGAAAGCGCGGCACGCTGTTCCCCGGCGCGCCCGCACCCGCCCCGCCGCGCTCCGCCCAGCCCACCGCCGGGAACCAGCGCATGCCCTGGGCGTGCAGCCACGCGCGTTTTTCACCGGCAGCGAACTCCAGGTACGCCTGCGCCCACTGCCGCGGCCAGTGGTCTTCGGGGCGGTCGAACGCGGCGCTGACCTCCCAGTCGCGCTGCGCGAGGTCCAGCGAATCCCGGATGCCCAGACGGCGCTGCTCGGGGCTATCCACGAAGAACAGGCCCCCAAAGGACCAGTGCGCCTGCCCGCCCAGGTTCTGCTCCCCTTCCTGATCGAGCAACATGACCTGCTTCCCGGCGTCCGCCAGTTCTGCCGCCGCGACCAGCCCGGCCAGACCGGCGCCCACGACGATCACATCCGCATTCCGTTCGACCCTCTGCATGCGCGTTCCTCCAATTGGTGTGCCGCACAGGATACGGGGCCGGGCGGGTCAGTCCTCGTCGCCTTCGGTGGCTGGGTCGCGGCGCAGCAGTTCCGGCGGAACGATCGTCAGGTCGCACAGCTCCAGGAAGCCCACGTCGCTGGGGAACGTGCCCACGCCGAGCGTCAGGTCCGGCTGCTCGTCGAGCCTGGAGAGGACGAAGTTCACGGCGCTGTCCGGCGTGAGTTCCTTGGGCAACAGGGTCAGGGTCTCCCCGGTGCGCAGGACGCGCAGGTCCGTCTGGAAGGGCCCGCCGTCCAGCCATTCGCGCCAGCCGCGCTCGGCCTCGTCCAGGGCCAGTGGCAGGCCGTGGGGGTGCGTCACCCGGACGAGGAGGGGCAGGCCGTTGCGACGCACGACTTCCACGTCGACGCCCAGCTGTCCAAGTTGCGTCAGGTGCGTGGCGGCCTGCGCGGCCAGGGTCATCGCCTGCTCCTGTGCCGCCTGCGTTTCGAGGGTCAGGCGCCGCCACGCGGGGTCCTCCAGGCCGTCCGGGGTGAGCACCACGGCGCCGTGGAGCAGCACCTGCCAGGACGTGAACACGGCCGGCACGGCCAGGAGGCCCTCCTCGTCCAGGCCGGTCACGGGAATCAGCTCGGCCTCCCGGAGGAGCGCGGAGAGGCCGGAGGCGACCCGCGCGAACTCGTCCGGGGCGTCCGGGTGAAGCAGGGTGTGCTCGGGGTTCACGAAGGCGAGGATCATGCCGGCATGGTACCGGGCAGGGCGCTCGGCGTCCGTGGCGCAGGCGCTGTCGGGGCGCGCCGCGTGGCACAATCCCGGCGTGCCCCACAACCTCGTGTTCCCTGCCCTGCGCCGCCCTGCCGGGAGGCGCGCTTGACCGCCCACCGCCTGCCCGCGTCCGATCTGCACACCGTGTGGGACGCCACCCTGCCTCCGGCCCTGCGGGTGGGGAGCGGGGACGTCGTGGAGTTCGTCACCGTGGACGCCTCGGGCGGCGGGGTGGCCCGGCAGGTCGCGGCGGGCACGCTGGCCTGCCCGGAGGCGCTGCGAGCTGAGGTGCTCGCCTCCGCCTGCCCGGCCATGACACCCACCGGCGGCGTGGCCGGGCACCCGCTCACCGGGCCGGTGTTCATCGAGGACGCCCGGCCCGGCGACACGCTGGAAGTCGAACTGCTGGACGTCCGCACCGCCGCCTGGGGCTGGAACGCCTGCCGGCCCGGCGGGATCGGCCTGCTGGACGACCGGGTGCCCGGGCAGTACACGCACTTCTGGGACCTGCGGGACGGCGCCTTCACGGACTTCCTGGATGTGGCCCGGGTGCCGCTCGCGCCGTTCCCGGGCGTGATCGGGGTGGCGCCGGGCGCGCCGGGCCCGCACCGGACCGCGCCGCCCCGGCAGGTGGGCGGGAACCTGGACGTGCGGCAGCTGACCGCCGGGGCCCGGCTGTTCTTGCCGGTGGAGGTGCCGGGCGCCCTGCTCAGCGTGGGGGACGTGCACGCCGCGCAGGGCGATGGTGAGGTGTGCAGTACCGGCATCGAGACGGACGGCGTGGTCACCGCGCGGGTCCACCTGCACCGGGCCGGCACGGGGCGCCGCCTTCGCACGCCGGAACTGCAGGCCACGCCGGAACCCACCGGGCTGTGGAGAAAGGGAGCGTACGTGACGACCGGAAACGAGCCCACCCTGCTGGACGCGGCGCGCACCGCGCTGGGCGCCCTGCTGGAGCACCTGGAGCACGAGTACGGCCTGTCCTTCGTCCAGGCGTACGTGCTCGCGAGCGCCTGCGTGGACCTGCGCATCAGTCAGCTGGTGGACGCGCCGCACTTCACGGTGAGCGCACACCTGCCGCTGAGCATCTTCAACCGATGAGCTCCCAGGAGATTCCCATGACACAGTCCAGCCGTGAACCCCTCTCCCTGATTCTCGAGCACCTGCGGGCCCTGGTGGCCGCCACCGGCCCCAGCGGCAGCGAGGAGGACGTGGTACGCCGGATCGTGCAGGCCGCCCGGCCGCACGCCGACAGCGTGCGGGTGGACGCCCTGGGGAACGTCATTGCTGTGCGCCGCGCCGCCGTGGAGGGCGCCCGCACCTGCCTGATCAGCGCGCACATGGACGAGGTCGGGTTCCGCGTGCTGAAGATCGAGCCGGGCGGGTTCCTGCGCCTGGAGAAGGTCGGTGGGCTGGACGACCGCATCCTGCCCGCGCAGCGCCTGTGGGTCCGCACTGCCGCAGGTCGCCTGGGCGGCGTGATCGGCACGAAAAGCGCGCACCTGCTGACCGACGCGGACCGCGTGGGCTTCCCTGCCGCGCGGGACGTGTACGTGGACATTGGCGCGCGGGACGCCGCGCAGGCCCGGGCCATGGGCGTGGAGGTCGGCGACCCCGCCGGGTTCGTGGGCGAACTCACGGAACTGGGGCAGGGCAGCGGGCGGTTCACGGCGCATGCCGTGGACGACCGGGCTGGCTGCGCGGTCCTGCTCGCGCTGCTGGAGGCCGGGCTGCCCGACGTGAATCTGGTGGCGGTGTTCTCGGTGCAGGAGGAGATCGGCCTGCGCGGCGCGACCGCCGTGGCCCGCGCCACGCACGCCGACCTGGGCCCGGTGGACGTGGTGCTGGCGCTGGACATGACGGCCGCCGACGACACGCCGGACACCGGCAGCGGACACCTGCGCCTGGGCGCGGGCCCGGCGGTGAAGGTCATGGACGCCTCCACGGTCACGCACCCGGCGGTGCGGCGCGGGCTGCTCGCCGCCGCCGGCCGACGCGGCCTTCCGGTGCAGCACGAGCTGCTGCGCGGCATCGGCACGGACGCCGGCGCGCTGCAGTACCTGGGCGGCGGCGTGCCCACCGGGGCGGTGTCGGTCGCCAACCGCTACACGCACAGCGCCGTGGAGGTCGTGGACGCCGCGGACCTCCAGGGTGCCTATGCCCTGCTGCGCGGCTTCCTGGAGGACCTGCCCGGTCTGGACCTGCGCTTTGTGGCCGTGGACGACTGAAGAGAACTCAGTGAAGCGGCGGGCCGGGATTCCCCGTGCCCGCCGCTCCTTGTGATAGGTCAGTACCCGCCGGTTTTCGGGTCATTGGGCGCGCTCTCCCCTGCCCCGAATCGGGCGGCGAGGTTCCCCGTCGCGTTCATGAGCAGGCCCACGTCCGTCCCGACGGCCACGAAGGTGTACCCGCCGTCCAGGAACTGCCGGGCGTGCGCCTCGTTGGTGGTGAGGATCCCGGCGGCCTTGCCGTGCGCGCGGATGCGCCGCGCGGCGTCCAGGCAGGCGGCGAGCACGTCCGGATGGGCGGCCTGCCCGAGCAGGCCCATGCTGGCCGCCAGGTCGGACGGGCCGATGAACACGCCGTCCACGCCGTCCACCGCGGCGATCTCGTCGAGTTGGGCCAGGGCGCTCACGGACTCCACCTGCACCAGCAGTGACACGCTGTCGTTCGCGTGCGTCAGGTAGTCGGCGGTGCGGCCGTAGCGGCTGACGCGGGCCAGTCCGGCGCCCACGCCGCGCACGCCGTGAGGCGGGTAACGGGTCGCGGCGACCAGGTCGCGGGCCTGCGCGGCGGTTTCCACCATGGGAATCAGCAGGCTCTGCGCGCCGATGTCCAGCAGCTGCTTGATGATCACCGGGTCGCCCACCGGGGGCCGGATCACGGCGTGCGGGGGGTACGGCGCGACCGCCTGCAGCTGCGCGTACAGGCTGCGCACGTCGTTCGGGGCGTGCTCGCCGTCCAGGAGCAGCCAGTCGAAGCCGGCGCCGGCGCACACCTCGGCGCTGACGGGGTTGGCGAGCGCCACCCACAGGCCGATTTGCGGCTGGCCCTGGGCGAGCGCGGCCTTGAAGGCGTTCGGGCTGCCGGGTTCAGGCACCGCGGGCCTCCCCGGTGAAGCGGCAGGAGAAGGTGCCCAGCGGGCCGTAGTCGAAGGTAAACACGTCGCCGGAAGAGATGTCCACCGGTCGGGTGAAGGACCCGGCCAGGACCAGTTCCCCGGCGCGGAGGTGCTCGCCGTGCGGGGCAAGGCGGTTGGCGAGCCAGGCGATGCCGGTGGCGGGGTGGCCGAGCACGCCGGCGGCCACGCCAGTCTCCTCGATCACGCCGTTGCGGATGCACAGCGCGGCCGCCCAGCGCAGGTCGAGGTCGTCGGGTTTCACGGCGCGCCCGCCGACGATCACGCCGGCGTTCGCGGCGTTGTCGCTGATGGTGTCGAACACCCGGCGGGGTTTGCCGGTCACGCTGCTGACCCGCTGGATGCGCGCGTCGATGATCTCGGCCGCCGGGGTGACGTACTCGGTGGCGCGCAGCACGTCGAACAGCGTGACGTGCGGGCCGCGCAGGTCGGCCCTCAGCAGGAACGCGAGTTCCACCTCGACCTTCGGTGCCACGAACCGGGAGAGGTCGATGTCGCCGTTCGGTTCGAAGAACATGTCGTCGAGCAGCGCGCCGTAGTCGGGTTCGGTGATCTGCGAGGCCATCTGCATGGCGCGGCTGGTCAGGCCGATCTTGTGGCCCAGCACGCGCCGGCCGGAGCGGACCTTGAGGTCCACCCAGGCGCGCTGCGCGGCGTACGCGTCCGCGAAGGTCATGCCGGGGAAACGTTCGGAGAAGGGAAGGATGGGCCGCCCGGTGCGTTCGGCCTCCTCGAGTTCGGCGGCCAGGGCGGCGAGCTGTTCGTCGGGAATGACGCGCGTGGTCATGAAGCTCCTTCTTGGACGTGAACGGGCACGGGCAGCACGTGATGCACGACGTACGTGCCGTTCCTGGGGTCGTGCGCGGCGGGCTGGGTGTGCCCGGCGCTGTCGGTGGCGCGGCTCAGCAGGGTAACCGGCCCGGGCTGGCGGGGCGTCCAGCTCAGCGTCCAGCGGCGCCACACGCCGGGCTCGGCCGGGTCGAGGAACGCCGCGGCCTGCCAGGACTGCCCGCCGTCGGTGCTGACGTCCACCTGGGTGACGGTGCCCTCCCCGGTCCAGGCGGCGCCCGTGATCTCGCAGGGCTGCCCGGCCGGCACCTGGGCGTGCGGGGCGGGGTGGGCGATCTGCGACTTGACCTGCATGGCCGAGAGCGGCACCCGTTCGGGCGGCAGGTCCGCGCGGGTCTCCCAGCGGGCGTAGTCCACGGTCTGGAAGTACCCCTGGTACGGGGTAGAGGTGACGTGCAGGCCGGTCAGCCACTTCACGGCCGCCATGCCGTACCAGCCGGGCACCACCGCCCGCAGCGGGGCGCCGTGCGCGGGCGTGAGGGGCCGGCCGTTCATGGCGTAGGCGAGCAGCACGTCGCCCAGCGCCTTGTCCAGCGGGAGGCTGCGCGCGTAGGGCGCCTCGCCGGGCGAGCGGACAGGTTCGGTCATCACGCCGCGGTCCGCGCCGGTCAGGACGACCTCCAGCGCGCCCAGGCGGACCCCGGCCAGCTCCAGCACGGCGCGCAGGGGCACGCCCGTCCAGTCGGCCGTGCCGACCGCGCCGAGGGCCCACTGCACGCCGCTCACCTTCGGGGACAGGTACACCCGGCCGTTCCCGGCGCACTCCATGGTCACGGTGCGCGTCTCGGCGCCCAGCGCCTGCACCTCCGCCAGGCCCAGCGTCAGGGGGCGCTCCACCTCGCCGGTCACGCGCAGGGTGAAGTCCGCGTCCAGGGCCGGCACCGGGAAGTGGCTGCGCACGTAATGCCCGCCGGGCGGGGAGCGCCGCTCCGTGAGCGGGCCGAACGGCGCTTCCAGGTTGTCCGGGTCGCTCTGACGGGTGATCAGCATGGGGGGCAGCATAGGGCGCCCGGCCTCAGATCACGTGAACGGGAATGCCTTCCAGCCTGCCTTTCACGGCCGGCTGCACCCCGCCGGCGAAGGCCTCCATGGGGCTGGCCTCCTCGAACCAGCTGCGCGGCGTCTTGGCGCCCCACAGCGTCTGGCGGCGGGGGTCGTCGCGCAGCCAGCGGATCGGCTCGAAGTCCGGGTCCACGGTGATGTAGTCACTGGTGTACAGCTCGATGCGGTGCCCGTCCGGGTCGCGGACGTACAGGAAAAAGGCGTTGCTGACGCCGTGCCGGCCCGGGCCGCGCTCGATCCGTTCCGGCTGGCGGGCGCCGGCGAGGATGTCGCAGGTGCGGATGATGCTGCCAATGTCCGGCATCCAGTACGCCCAGTGGTGCAGGCACGGGCCCGGGCCGTTCGTGAGCGCGAAGTCGTGCACGCCGCCGCGGCGCTGAATCCACGCCGCCCACCACTGGTCCTGTTCGTCCACGGTGTACTCGCTGAGGCGGAAGCCCAGGTGCTCGGCGTACCAGTCCATGGTGGCCTTCACGTCCGGCACGCGCACGTTGCAGTGGTCCACGCGCTGCAGGCCGCCGCCGCGGTGCAGGTGGTAGTCCTGCAGCAGCCAGGGGTGCGTCTTGACCTGGTGGTAGAACGCCACCGGAATCCCGAAGGGGTCCTGCAGGCGCAGCATGCGGGGCCGATCGAGTTCCTCCTCCCAGCGGTACGGGAGCTGCTGTTCTTCGGCGAGCTGCACCAGGGCGTCCAGGGACTGCTCGTCACGGACGCGGTACCCGAGGTGCCGCACGCGGGGTTCCTCGCCGGAACTGGCCTGCTCGAGTTTCAGGGTCCACTCGCGGTCCTCGACGCCGCGCAGGTACAGCGCGCCGGCGTCCTCGTGCAGGACGTTCATGCCGAGCAGGTTCACATAGAAGTCGCGGCTGGCCTGCAGGTCACTGACCGTGAAGACCGCCTGCGCGATGCGGATGACGTCGGCGGCGCTCACTGCGCCCCGTCCTTGCGGTTCAGGAACGCCTTGATGCGGCCCACGTACTCGCTGCTGTCGTACACCTCGTACAGCGCGCTGTGCATGCGGACCGGGTCGCCGAAGAAGAATTTCTCGTACAGCGACTGCCGGCCGCCGAAGGCACTCATGCTCATGTCCCAGGCGAGACGGAAGAGCTTGAGGCGCTCCTCGGCGGTGGCGTTGCCGGCCTGCAGGAACTTGTCGATCTGCGGCCCGAGCGGGCCCTCGCGGTCGGCCTTGCTGGGCATCATGATGATGCCTGAGGCGCCCAGGTACTGCAGCAGTTCCGGCAACCGGGCGTACACGCCGGGGTAGTAGTTGCGCGCGGCGTCCAGCGGCCCGCGGGCCGGGGTCATCACGCCGTACCGGTTCAGGGTGGCGCCGTCCACGGCCGCGACCTCCAGGGCCTTCATGATCTCCAGCATGATGATGATCTCGGCGATCTTGCTCTGCACGTGCTGGAACCCGCCGGACCCGATGGCGTTCACGATGCTCTGCGCGGTGCCCAGGAACGCCTCGGTCTTGGCGATCTTCAGGTTCACGACCTGGTACGCCATGTGCAGCACGGCGTCCGTGCCGGCGTAGGCCTTGTTCGCGAGGTTCACGTCGTACAGCAGGAACACGCGCTCCCATGGGATCAGCACGTCGTCGAAGATCACGAAGGCGTCCTGCTCGTCGAAGCGGCTGGCGAGCGGGTGGTCCTCGGTGGGGCGGCCCACGTCGATGGGTTCGCGGCACTGGAAGCTCAGGCCCGGGGCGTTACACGGCACCGCGAAGCCCATCGCGTAACGGCTCTTGTCGGCGTTCTCCTTGAGGACGGTACTGGGGAACACCAGCAGTTCATCCGCGATGGGCAGGGTGGCCATCATGCGCGCGCCGCGCAGGACCACGCCTTGGTCGTTCTCCTCCACGATGCCCAGGGCGATGTACGGGTCGGGCATCTCGGACGCCATCTTCGCGCGGTTCACCTGGGGGTTGGTCAGGGCGTGCGTGAGGCACAGGTCGTTGTCGCGCACGAACTCGTAGTACCGGCGCATGTTCCCGGCGAAGTCCACCTTGTGGTCGCCCTCAGGCTGGCACTGCGCGAAGTACTCCGCGCCCATCCCGGCGGCCATCAGGTTGGTGTTCATGTAGTCGGGCGCGCGGCCCAGGAAGCCCAGGCCGTAGTTCGCGCGGACGCGGTGCGACTCGCCGATGCGGCGCAGGTCCTCTTTCGTGCGCGGCACCATGAAGGCCATCCCGTAACGGTGCCCGCCTTCCTCGTACGTGACCTGGTCCCGGGTGGCCGGGTCGAACTGCATGTCGTACAGGCCGGCCAGGCTGGCAGCCATGTTTTTCGTGGCGGGGTGCGTGGTGGGGTCCTGGACCTGCTGCCCGTCGATGAACAGGTTCGGGGGACTCTTGCGCAGGCGGTCCAGGAACTGCTGCCCGGTGATCACGCCCTTGCCTTCACTGTGCATGGGGGAGATGGCGCTGCCTTGGGTGACGTGGGTGGTCATGGGGCCTCCTTGGGGTAGAGCGGGGGGTGGGGGTCAGGGGGTGGGGTCGGCGGCCAGGCCGGTGTAGGCGGGGTCCACGAACACGCCGCCCTGCCGCTGCTCGCTGAGGTCGGCGGGGTCGCCGTGAATGGACTCCAGTTCGGCCGCGTACGTTTCGGCGTCGTCCTGCGGGTCGTACCCGAGCACGTCCCAGCCGTCAGGGCTCATCCAGCGTCGGGCGTTGCCGCTGATGCCGGCCACGATCAGGTACCCGGCGTCCGAGGCGGTGACGGCCTTCCCGAACAGCTGCGCGGCGTCGCGCGGGGAGAGCCAGGTGGACAGGTGCCGGCGGTCTTTCGGGCGATCCTGGAAGGAGCAGATGCGCACGCCCACGAACTCCAGGCCGTGCCGCTCCCAGTACAGGCGGCCCAGCGCTTCGCCGAACACCTTGCTCACGCCGTAGAAGGTGTCCGGGCGGACCGGCACGGCCGGGGAGATCGTCTCGGTGCGGGCGTAGTGGCCGACGGTGTGGATGCTGGACGCGAACGCGACCCGCTTCACGCCAGCGCGCCGGGCCGCTTCGAGGACGTGGTAGGTGCCGTCCATGTTCACGGTCCGGATCTGCTCGTAGGTGTGCTCGTTGGCGATGCCGCCCAGGTGGATCACGGCGTCGACGTCCTGCATCACGGCCTGCACGCTGGCGAGGTCGGTCAGGTCGGCCGGCATGACCTCCTCACCGGGACGCGCCTCCGGCATGTCGCGCACGTCCGTGAGGCACAGCACCGGAAAGCGGCCGCGCAGCTGCTCGCGCAGCGCCGTGCCGATCTCGCCGGCCGCGCCGGTGATCAGCACGCGGTGGGGCTTCACCCCTCCACTTCCTTCGGGGTGACGGCGGGGGGCGCGCCCGCACCGAGTCTGGCGGTCTTGTGCGTGCCGAGCGAGATGGCGATGTTCTTCGTTTCCATGTAGAACTCGAAGCTGTAATCCCCGCCGTCCCGGCCGATGCCGCTGTTCTTCACGCCGCCGAAGGGGGTGGGGAGGTGGCGGACGTTCTCGCTGTTCACCCAGATCATCCCGGCTTCCAGGCCGTGCGCGAAGCGGTGCGCGCGCGTCAGGTCGTTCGTCCAGAGGTACCCGGCGAGGCCGTAGGCGACGTCGTTGGCCAGGCGCAGGGCCTCGGCTTCGTCCTGGAAGGGAATGGCGGTCAGGACCGGGCCGAAGATCTCTTCCTGTGCGATGGCCATGTCGTTGCGGGCGCCCGTGAACAGCGTGGGGCGCACGAAGTTGCCGGTGTCGCCCACGCGCACTCCGCCCTCGGCGATGGTGGCGCCTTCTTCCCTGGCCTTGTCGAAGTACGACATGACCTTCTGGAAGTGCCGGGGGTGGACGAGCGGCCCGACTTCCGTGTCGGGGTCGAGGGGGTCGCCGACGCGGATGTTCGCGGCGCGCGCGGCGATGCGCTTCGTGAACTCGTCGTAGATGCCCTGCTGGATCAGCACGCGGCTGGAACTGGTGCAGCGTTCGCCGTTCAGGCTGTAGATCATGAACACCACGGCGTCCAGGGCCTTGTCGAGGTCGGCGTCGTCGAACACCACGACCGGGTTCTTGCCGCCCAGTTCGAAGTGCACGCGTTTCAGGGTGTCGGCGCCCTGGCGCATGATGTGGCTGCCGGTGGTCGTCTCGCCCACGAACGCCACCGCCTTGATCAGTGGGTGCTCGGTGAGGCTCCTGCCGGCCGTCTCCCCGAAGCCGTGCACGAGGTTGTGCACGCCCTTCGGTAGTCCGGCCTCGTCCATGATCTCGGCGAGCAGGGTGGCGCTCACCGGGCTCCACTCGGCGGGTTTGTGCACCACCGTGCAGCCGGCCGCCAGCGCCGGGGCGATCTTCCAGGTGCTGAGCATGAACGGCGTGTTCCACGGCGTGATCACGCCCACCGGCCCGATCGGCTGGCGGAGGCTGTAGTTCAGAAACCCGGTGGTGGGCAGGCTCTGGCCGTCACCGGCGGCGGGGGCGCGGTCGGCGTAGAAGCGGAAGTTCTCCGCGCCACGCGCCGCGGCGGACTTCATGAAGCGGATCGCCTGCCCGGTGTCCAGGCTTTCGAGCACCGCGATCTCCTGACTGCGTTTCTCGATCAGGTCGGCGATGCGGTGCAGGATCTTGCGGCGTTCGGCGCCGCCCACCTCCCGCCAGGTCTGGAAGGCGTCGTGCGCGGCCTGCGCGGCGCGGTCGATGTCGCCGGCGTCCCCTTCGGCCACCTGCACCAGCAGGCTGTTGTCCACGGGCGAGTGCGCGTCGAAGGTGCGGCCGGCCTGGCCGGCCACCCACTGCCCGCCGATGAAGTGCTTCAGGCCCGGGGCC
This sequence comes from Deinococcus ficus, assembly GCF_003444775.1. Taxonomy (NCBI): domain Bacteria; kingdom Thermotogati; phylum Deinococcota; class Deinococci; order Deinococcales; family Deinococcaceae; genus Deinococcus; species Deinococcus ficus. Next base: position 224,694 of record NZ_CP021083.1, read on the forward strand.
AGGCGGCTTTCGCGCAGTTGCGCGGCCAGGTCGTGGTTCTGCTGGGTGGCCGTGGATTGGGTCGGGTGGGTCATGGGACTCCTTGTGGTGTGGGGTCAGTCTGTGGCGGGCCGGCTGACGGTGTAGGCCACGAATGGCTCGTACAGGGCGGCCTTCCTGCCTTTGAACACGTCGAGGCGCATGTGGGGGTTGGGCACGAAGTCACCCTGCGCGACCGTATACCTGTAGCCGTCCGTGGTCGTGAATTCGTAGCCCCAGCCGGTTTCCGTGCCGAAATCGATTCGTTGTCCGCCGGTGACGTACACGCCGGGCGTGCCGTCGAAGTTGCGGGTGGCGTACGTGGCCGTCCGGCCGTTGTCCCAGACGATCACGGTGCGTTTTGCAGTCACGCCCAGGAACGCGGCCTGCGGCACGTACCGGCAGCGGTACACGTCCCCGCCGAGCTTGATCTCGTTGACGTGCGTCATGCGGTAGGCGGGGTCCTGCACGTTCTCGACGTTGCTGGTGTGCAGGAACCCTGCCTGGCCCTTGCGGGCGCCGTCCAGCACGGTCAGCGGCCAGTACACGTTTCCGGCACCGGCGTCCGAGGGGCCCCAGCGAACCTGCGCGGCCTGCGGGCTTCCCAGGCCGCGGCGGGTCTTGGGCCACACGGTCAGGCTGGTCACGCCGGACGCCGCACCGGTGCCCGGGATGACGAACGCCCCAAGGGCGACCACGCCCTGCGGCGCGTCGCACCAGGCCTTCAGCGGGGTGGTCGTCGTGCCCACGCGCATGCTGGACTGTTCGACGAATCCCGCGGAGGCGGAGAGGGCGGCGCCCAGGGCGGTCAGGACAAGCATGCCGGTCAGTTGTGTCCTCATGCGCCCAGCCTGCGCGGCCCGCATGAGGGTCTGGCCCCGGTTCCCTGACGGCCTGTGGGGGGTCACCGTCCGTCCCACTCTCCTTCCTTGCTTTCCTTCCCGGTGATGGGTTCGGCGCCCTCGTCTTCCTCGACGATGTCGTTCACGAGTTCCCCGAGGCCCTCGACCTGCAGGCGCATCACGTCGCCGGGGTGCACGTGGCTGATGCCCTTGGGCGTGCCGGTCAGGATCACGTCGTCTTTCTGGAGGGTCATGAAGCGCGAGATGTGCTCGATCAGTTCAGGAATCCCGAAGATCATGTCGCGGGTGCTGCCTTCCTGGCGCAGTTCGCCGTTCACGTACGCGGTGAGCTTCAGGTCGTGGGGGTCCTTGATCTCGTCGGCGGTGACGTAGTACGGCCCGAGCGGCCCGAAGGTGTCCCAGCCCTTGCCGCGCATGGGGGGACGGAAGGTGTTCGTGACGTAGTCGCGGACCACCAGGTCGTTGCCGATGGTGTACCCGCCGACGTAGTCCATGGCGTCTTTGGCCTTCACGCGCCGGGCGTCCCGGCCGATGATCACGCCGAGTTCCACCTCGTAGTGCATGAATTCCGCGCCGCGGGGGTAGATGACGCTGCCCCGGTGCGGGAGCAGGGTGGTGTTCGGTTTCCAGAACAGCGCGGGCTCCTTGGGCTGCGTGAGGCCCAGTTCGCCGGCGTGGTCGTTGAAGTTCAGGGCCAGGGCGATGACCTTGGGCGGGTCCACCGGCAGGCGGAACTGCACGGCTTCGGGATCGTGGGCGACGCCGGCCGCGTCGATGAGCCGGCCGCCTTCGAGGTGGCCCTGCAGGTTGCGGCCCCCGGCAGTGAATCGGGCGTACTTCATGCGGTCTCCTTCGGCTGCGCGGACCTGAAGCCAGGCAGCGGTTGTGGGTTGTGCCCATCCTAGACGGCCCTCGTCTCAGACTTTTGTCGGAATGAACAGGTGAGGCTGCCGATTTTGTAGCATTGCACCATGCCCCGCCTGAATGACGTGCGCCGCGCCCTGAGCCTGGACCCGCAGGAGCCTGACCTCCCGCTGCGGTCCATGAACGAGGCCCTGGCCCGCTGCCCGGAACCGGCTGCGCGGGACGTGGTGCGCGTCGCCGGCGGGCAGGCGGCGCGCGAGGCCCTGGACTGGCCGGGCCTGCCGCTGCTGCTCGAAGCCCTGCGGGACGCCGTGATGAGCGCCCAGCCGGAACAGGCCCTGGTGACGCTCATTCACGCCTGGACGGGAGGCTTCGCGGAGCTGCGGGCCAGCTGGGGGGACCACGTCGCCTCGGCCGGCACGTACTCCCGGCAGGCGGTCACGCACCGACTCGCGCACCGCGAGCGTCAGGTGGGCGCACTCGTGCTGGCCCTGCCGGACCCCTGGGACGCGCTGACGCCGGTGTTCACCGAGTACGCCCTGCTGTCGCGGCTGCAGGCCGCCGCGGCCGGCGCGGCCCGGCGGCGCGTGAAGGAACGGGTGCTCGAATCCCTGCTGTCCGGCCTGGATGACCACGCCGACCTGGGCGGGGAGCCGTTCGCGGTGGCGGTCGCCTCCCTGCCCGAGCGCGTGAGTGCCGGCCCGGCCTCCCTGACGGCGCGTGAGGATGCCCTGGACGTGCTCGCCGCCGTCGGCGAGGGGTACCTCACCGAGCGGCGCCTCAGCGGGTACTCCACCGTGCGGGGCGGCCAGGCGGTGTGGCTGTGGTCCACCCTGAGTCTCAGCGCCGAAGGCCGCGAGTTGCACGAGGCCCTGACCTCCTCCACCGCGCAGGACGTCCGCCTGGGGGTCAGCAGCCGGCACGAGGTGGGCGTGCGCGGCGTGGTGCACGAGGTCCGCTCCGCGTACGCTCAGGCGCGTCAGGCGCTGGCCGCCACCCGGGCCGCGCGCGGGTATACGCCCTTCCACGGCATGGACCCGCTGTTCGCCCTGCTGTCCGAAGGCCGCCTGGAGGTCCTGGCCCGGCAGGTACAGGGACAGCTCGCCGCCCTGGACGACGGCGGCCGCGCCGAGGGCACGCTGCGCGCCTACCTCGCGCACCGGGGCCCGCTCGCCGACCTCGCCGCGCAGCAGGGCATTCACCTGAACACCCTGCGCTACCGGCTGCGCCGCGCCGAGGACACCCTGGGCGGCCGCCTGAGCGACCCTGAACTCCTCGCGCGGCTGTACCTGGCGTTCGAGGCCGCCCCACCGCCCCGGGACTGACGGGCCCCCGGAATGAACAGGGACCCGGCCAGTCATCACCGCATTGCCATGAGGGGCCCGTAGCCTCCCGGGTATGCGTTCCGCTTTCCTGCTGGCCTTCCTGCTGGCGTCCACCGCTCCGGCGCAGACGCTGATCCCGCTGGATTCCCGCCCGGCGAACCGCGTCCTGCCGGCCCTCATCGCCGGCCTACCGGGCGGGCAGCCTCGCGTGCCGGACGCCGACCTGCTAGGCAACGCCACGCAGGGCGCCGACCCGGCCCGGCTGGGCGCCTGGTGGCAGGCCCAGCCGCAGCAGGGGCCCCTGATCGTGGCCCTGGACGCCCTGGCGTACGGGGGCCTCGTGCAGTCGCGCACCAGTCCCCTGAGTGCCGCCGAGGCGCTGGCCCGCCTGGAACCGCTCCGGGACTGGACGGCGCGCACCGGGCAGCCGGTGTACGCCTTCATCGTGCTGCCCCGCCACCCGGACGCCACGAACCGCGAGCGGAACCTCACGGTGGTCCGGGAGATGCTCCGCTGGGCAGCCGAGGGCCGCTTCCGGGAGCTGCACGTCACCTGGGACGACGCCCTGCCCGGCAGCCCCGCGCCCGGCGAGGGGCAGACCCTGGCCGTGGACGCCCCGGCGAACGTGCGGTTCTATCCCGGCGCGGACGAGGTGACCGCCATGCTCGTCGCCCGGGCGCTGGCGCCTGAACCGCGCACGGTCCGTTTCGAGTACAGCGATCCCACCCGGGCGCAGGACGTCATCCGCTACGACGGCGTGCCCCTGACCCGCAGCGCCGCGAACCACGCCGAGGCGAGCGGCTTCACGGTCACGGACGGCCCGGCCGACCTCACCCTGTTTGTGTACAACGGAGGCGACCCACGCCGCGCGGCGCTGCGCGTCAGCGCGCTGGTCCGGCAGGGCCCGGTGGCCGTCGCGGACGTGAACGCCGTGAACCTCGGCAACCTGCGGCTGTGGCGGGACCTGTCCACCCTGCGCCAGGCTGCGAACCTGCGGGCCCTGGCGGCCTGGGGCACGCCCGGCAACAACCTCGGCACCGCGCTCGCGCACGCGAAACTCACCTTCGCCGGCGCCGACCCGATCCGCCAGGACGCCCTGCTCGCCCGCGAATACGCCAACGACGTGATCTACAGCGCCTCCCTGCGCGCCGAGCTGCGCCGGCGCATCCCCGAGAACCGCATGAACACGCCGGAAGCGCAGCAGGCCCTGCTCACCCTCGTGCAGAACGCCTTCCCGCTGCACATGGGCAACTCGTATGTGGTGGAGGACCCCAGGCTGCCCTGGGGCCGGTCCTTCGAATGGGATTTCGACCTGCAACCGCGCTGAATGAAGCCCTCCGGCGTGGGCCGTCGACGGGTGACCCGCCCCGCGGCGCTACTTGGTGCCGGTGCCCTTGAAGATCGAGCCCACCGTCAGCAGGACGATGTTCAGGTCCATCGCCAGGCTGATCCGCCGGAGGTACGCAGTGTCGCGCTCCACCTTCTCCGCGTCGCTGAGGTCGTCCCGCCCGGTCACCTGCGCGTACCCGGTGATGCCGGGGGCCAGCACGTCAGCGCCTGAGGCCTGACGCAGGGTCAGGACCGGGTGCTGCGTCATCAGCGCAGGCCGCGGGCCGACGAAGCTCATCTCACCGCGAATGACGTTGAGCAGCTGCGGGAGTTCGTCCAGGCTGGTCCGTCGCAGGAACCCGCCCGCCCGCGTCACCGTGCTCAGCCCCGACCTGAGCATGTCCTCGGTGGACAGGTGCGGGGTTCCGGCGCGCATGGTGCGGAACTTGTAGATGATGAACGGCTCGTGCCGCCGCCCCGCACGCTCCTGCCGGAACAGCACAGGCCCGGGCGAGTCCAGGCGGATCACGGCCGCGATCAGCAGCAGCAGCGGGCTGAGCAGCACCAGCATCCCAGCTGCCAGAACACGCTCGACGGGTGAGCGGACCAGGAGGTACGCCCGCTGACCAGCCGACAGCCGGACCCGGCCCGCCGCGCCGGGCGCGTGCGCGCCGGTCACGCTGGCCCCGGTGCGAGCCACTGCCTGCCACACCGGGTAGGGCGGCGTCCAGGCTAGGTCACGCCGGGCTTTGTCACTGCTGACCTGCAGCGAGCCCAGCAGGCGGTCGATGACGGCTGTCCGCCCGGTCAGCCTGCCTGCCAGGCGCAGCCAGCCCACCGGAACGGCCGGCAGGTTCGGCGTGCGGCCCTGCGCTTCCGCGAGTCGGCGCGTGAGGTCGGCGGTGGACAGGTCCTCACCGTCTGAGGCCAGGAACACCTGCCCGGCGGCGGCCGGATGCTCGAGGGTGAGCGCGATCAGGTCGGCGAGGTTCTCGACGTAGATCAGGCTGCGCCGGTTGTCGACCGCGCCGAGCGGCAGGGGCCAGCCTTTCCCGGCGGCCCGGGCCAGGGACATGAAATTGGCTTTCACGCCCGGCCCGTACACCAGGGGCGGACGGATGACCACCACGGCCAGCCCGGTCTCCCGGCCGACCTCCAGCAGGGCCTGCTCCGCTTCCCACTTGCTGACGCCGTACGGGTCGGTCGGCTGTGGCCGGTCCTCTTCCGTGAACGGGCGGCGGCTTCCCTCTCCGTTGACCTTGATGGAACTGAGGTAAACCAGCCGCCGGACCCCCGCCTGAGCGGCCGCGCGGGCCAGGGCGACCGGCGCGTCGCGGTTGATCGCGCGGTAGGCGGCCAGCGGATCGGGATGGGTGTCGTTCATCACGTGGACCCTGGCCGCGAGGTACACGACGTGATCGGCCCCGTCCAGCAGCGCCGTCCAGTCCGCACCGGGCTGCGCGAGATCCGGGAGGGTGACGGCCTCGACGCCCGGCGGCAGGTCGGCCGCGCTGCGGGCCGCAGCCCGCACGCGGTACCCGCGCCGGAGCAGATCCCGGCAGACCACCTGGCCGACGAAGCCGCTGGCCCCCACGACGAGCACCGTGCCGTTCACCGAGCACCTCCGGCTTCGGCGAGCAGGGCTTCGAGCTCGGTGAGGAGACGCTCGCGCTCGAAATGGGCTTCGAAGTACGCCCGGCCCCGGCGGCCCATTTCGGCGCGCTCCTCCGGGGGCGTCTCGTGCAGGCGGGTCACCGCGTCTGCCAGGGCGCGGGCGTCCTGCGGCGCGCAGCTCAGCCCGGCGCCGGCTTCCTCCACGATCTGGGCGCCTTCGCCTGCCAGGGAGGCGAGTACCGGCCGGCCGCTCGCAAGGTACGACTGGAGTTTGGCCGGTACCGTGAGGGCAAAGAGCTCATCCCGGGTGAGGGAGACCAGCAGCGCGTCCGCCTGAGCGAAGAAGCGGGGCATCTGCTCGGCCGGGTGGCTGCCCAGGAACGCCACCCGGTCCAGCTGCCGTTCCCGGGCCTGCTGTTCCAGGTTGGCGCGGACGCTGCCGTCACCCACGAAGACCCAGTTGATGTCGCGGTCACGCAGCATCTCCGCGGCGTCCAGCACCGTGGACAGGTCCTGGGCCAGGCCCATGTTCCCGGCGAACATGACCGTGAACCCCGCCTGCACACCCTGCGCACGTGCCCAGTCGAGGTCGGGCGCCAACGGCCGGTAGAAGCCCTCCGCGTACTGGGGGTAGTACGCGATCCGCCGGGCCGGCACGCCCAGGCGCTCGACGCGCGGAATGAACGCGCGGGACGTGACCAGGATCCGGTCGCAGGCCCGGTAGATGCCCCGGACCATCCATTCCACCGCCCGAAGCGCCCAGGGGTGCGTCACGAAGCCCGTCGCGGAGAGGCTTTCCGGCCACAGGTCCTGAATGTAGAACACGATCGGCCGCCGGGTCCTGCGCTTCATGACCATGGCCGGGTACCCGACGGTCATGGGGGACGGCTCGTACACGAAGATCACGTCGTACGCCTCCCGCAGCAGGCGGGGCCCGAGGACGCTGGCCGACACCGCGAACGACAGGTAGTTCAGGAACAGCCGCACACCGCTGCCCTGTCCCCGGGGGAGCAGCGGCACCCTCACCACCCGGATGCCCTCGTACTGCTCCTCCGCCACCCGACGCCCGTCATAGCCGTGCGTGAACTGGCCGGACGGGTAGTTCGGGTGACCGGTGAGGACCGTCACGCGGTGGCCACGGTCATGCAGGCCCGACACCAGGTCGTTGATGCGGAAGTTCTCCGGCCAGAAGTACTGGGTGACGATCAGAACGTGCACTCAGCTGTCCTTGCGCCAGACCACGCGGTTGACGTAATCGGTGTAACTGAGGATCAGGCGGACAACCTTGTCCGACACGTTGGGCATCGAGTAATCGCTCACCAGGCGCAGCAGCCGTTCGTCACCGCGCGGCTGGGACTCGAGAATGGCGAGGCCCTGCATGACGCGCTCCACGTTCAGGCCGGTCAGCATCACCGCCGCTTCCTCCATGCCTTCCGGCCGTTCGTGCGCTTCCCGGATGTTCAGGGCGGGGAAGTTCAGGATGCTGGCCTCCTCGGTGATCGTGCCCGAGTCGGACAGCACCGCGCGGGCGTGCATCTGCAGGTGCACGTAATCGTGGAACCCCAGCGGTTTGAGGAGCTCCACGTTCTCGTGGAAGCGCAGGCCGGCCGCGTCGATGCGTTTTTGCGTGCGCGGATGCGTGGACACGATGACCCGCAACCCGAACGTGGCGGCCACGGTGTTCAGGGTCTGGTGCAGCTTGTGGAGGTTCACGTCCGAATCGACGTTCTCTTCACGGTGCGCGCTGACCACGAAGTACTCGCCGGCCTGCAGGCCGAGCCGGGGCAGGACGTCAGACGCCTCGATCTGCGGGCGGTAGTGGTGCAGCACCTCGAACATCGGGCTGCCGGTCTTGATGACGCGCGCCGGATCGAGCCCTTCGCGCAGCAGGTATTCGCGGGCGATGCTGGAGTAGGTCAGGTTGATGTCGCTGGTGTGGTCCACGATCTTCCGGTTGGTTTCCTCCGGCACCCGCTGATCGAAGCAGCGGTTCCCGGCCTCCATGTGAAAGATCGGAATCTTGCGCCGTTTGGCGTTGATCGCCGCGAGGCAGCTGTTCGTGTCGCCCAGGATCAGCAGGGCGTCAGGGCGTTCCTGCTCCAGCAGGGGATCCATGCGAATCAGGATCTGACCGATGGTCTCTGCCGCGGAAGTGCCGGCGGCCTGCAGGAAGTGGTCCGGCTGGCGCACGCCGAGGTCACGGAAGAACACGCCATTGAGTTCGTAATCGTAATTCTGACCGGTGTGCACGAGCACGTGATCGGTGTGCTCATCCAGGCGTGCGAGCACCCGGGAGAGCCGGATGATCTCCGGCCGGGTGCCCACCACGGTCATCACTTTCAGCCGGCGAACGGAATCGAGGGTCATGCGGTCTCCACGGGTTCAGGGTAGGTGTCCGGGTGTGCCGGGTCGAACAGCTCATGCGTCCAGAACAGGGTGGTCAGGACGCCCGGGCCGACATTGGTGATGCTGTGCGTGTGCAGGGTCGGAATGTCCACGTACGCGGGCACCTCGCCGCTGACGCGGAAGCGCTGCACTTCGGTCCCGGTCACGTGACGGAGCCGGATTTCCGCTTCGCCGCCCGTCACCAGGAACCGTTCGATCTTGCGGGTGTGGTAGTGGTTTCCGCGCGTGACCCCGGGATGCGTGGTGGACATAAAACTCTGCCCGCCGTTGTGGCTTTTCACCGCCTCGAACAGACTGCCCCGGTCGTCGGTGTGAAGGGTCAGGGGCACGGGGTAACGCTGCGGGTAGAGGTAGGCGCGGTAGGTGTTGAACAGGTCCCGGTCGAACTCCGCGCGCACGTCGGGAATGACGTGCACGTCGTACAGCCGCTGGAAGTCCCTGAGGCGCCCGAGCAGGTCACCGACGCTGAGCCGGGTCCCCTCCACACGCACGTCACCTGTCTCGCGGCCGATCAGCGCGTGAACGTGACGGGCCACCTGCTGCGCGTGAACCTGCTCGACCATCGCCTCCGCATTGGCCGTCGGCGTCTCCCCACGGGCGAGTTGGGAGCAGAACGTGGAGACCACCGAGTTGTAAAAGGGCCGTCCGCCCTCACCGAACACGCCGGGGAGGATGACGTTCGTGAACGCCCCTCCGCTGCGCTGCGCCCAGTCCCGCAGCACCTGCGCCGCCTGGCGTTTGGACGCCCCGTAGGCCGAGTCGCGGTCGATGTGGGTCGACGACGAGAACAACACGTGCGGCGCCGCCTTCGCCGCTTCCAGGGCGGTCACGAGGTCCTCGCACAGGCGGACGTTGGTGCGGGCGAGTTCCGCGTCGTCGCCGCGGTTCATTCCCGCCAGGTGGACGATGGCGTCGCAGCCGTCCACAAACTCCCGCAGGGCGGCCTGGTCGGCGTAGATCTCCCGCCCGCCTGCACGGACTTCCACGCCCGGCTGACCGTGGAGGTACGCGTGAAGGTGCGTGCCGAGCAGGCCGCGCGCCCCCGTGATCCCGATCCTCATTGACGAGCGCTCTGGAACGCGGTGAGTTCCCGCTCGAACGCCGGCAGGGACCGCAGCAGGGCCTCAATCTGCGGCACGCTGAGGCGCTCGGTGTTGTGAGAGGTGTAGTCGTCGATCAGGGCTTCCTGCGGCTCGCCTTCCGTGAAGTACTTGGCGTAGTTCAGGTCGCGGTCATCCATCACGATCCGCAGGTAATCGCCCATGTCCTCGGCGTTCACCAGTTCGCCGGACGTGGCCAGCGTCTCGTAGAGCTTCTCGGCGTGCCGCGTGCCGATGACCTCCAGGGGCGTGTCCGTTCCGAACAGATTCTGAATGGCCTGCGCGAGGTCACCGACGGTGCTCGCCGGGGCTTTGCGCACGAAAATGTCCCCCTGCCGCGCATGCTCGAACGCGAACAGCACCAGGTCGATCGCGCTGCGCAGCGACAGCAGGAAGCGGGTCATGTGGGGATCGGTGATGGTCAGCGGCCGCCCGGACTTGATCTGCTCGACGAACAGGGGAATCACCGATCCGCGGGAGTACATCACGTTCCCGTACCGCACCGTGGAAATTACCGTCTCATGGTCGCCCAGGCGGCGCGCCGCGGCCGTGGCCACCTTCTCCATCAGCCCTTTGGTCATGCCCATCGCGTTGACCGGGAACACGGCCTTGTCGGTGCTGAGGCACACCACCGACCCGACCCGGTGCGCGATGGCCGACTCGACGACGTTGTGGCTTCCGACGACGTTGGTCATCAGGGCCTGCATCGGGAAGAACTCGCAGGACGGGACCTGCTTGAGCGCCGCGGCGTGAAACACGAGGTCCACGCCTTCCATGGCCTGGTCGACACTCTGCCGGTCCCGGATGTCCCCGATGTGGAACTTGACCTTCTGGTTTTTCATCCGCACGCGCATCTGCTCCTGCTTGAGCTCGTCGCGGCTGAACACCCGGACTTCACCGACGTCGGTGTCCTTGATCAATTGAAGAAGCTCATTGCCGAAGGAGCCGGTTCCCCCAGTAATGAGCACAGTTTTATCTGCCAGTGTAGTCATTATTTTTCTCCTGAACGCTGATGAGGGGAAACTCCTGGTGTTAATTCTCTGTAAACTCGCTACAGATTAGCCGTACTGATCCGAATAGCTTATAGTCTTACGTTATCTTGATTTCCTATATTATAAGAGTGAATTCTCCCATCCTAAAGAATAATCTGAAGGTATCTGAGCCGGTCCATCTAATTTCTAATTTTATATGCACTATTTAAGAGATTATCTGATCCTCCTGCCGGCAATTTCCTCATTTAAACCGATTGTAAGTACTAACTGGAGAGATGACAAGCACCAAAAACATCCCTCCGTATTCACCGGAAGAATTCTGCCGTTTCTGCCATAGCCCCTGCCAGGGCGTCCACGTCGTCCAGGGTGTTGTAGATGTAGAAGCTGGCGCGGGCGGTGCTGGCGCAGCCCAGGGCCCGGATGAGCGGCTGGGCGCAGTGATGCCCGGCGCGCACGCAGATGTTGGCCTCGTCGAGGAAGCCGGCGACGTCGTGGGCATGGGCTCCGCGCACGTTGAAGCTGATCACGCCGCCCCGCGCGGTGGGCGGGCCGTACAGGTCCAGGCCCTCGATCTGGTTCAGGCGGTCCAGCGCGGCGTGCAGCAGTGTCTGCTCGTGCGCCTCCACGCGGTCCATGCCCAGGTCGGTGAGGTACGCCATCGCCGCGCCGAAGCCCACCACCTCGGCAATGGCGGGCGTGCCGGCCTCGAAGCGGTTGGGCGCCGGGGCGTAGGTGCTGCGGTCGGGGTAGACCTCCCGAATCATGTCGCCGCCACCCATGTAGGGCGGCAGCGCGTTCAGGGTGTCGGGCCGGGCGATCAGGGCGCCCACGCCGCTCGGCCCGAGCATCTTGTGGCTGCTCAGGACGTAGTAGTCGGCGTTCAGGGCGCTGAGGTCCAGCGGGAGGTGCGGGGCGGCCTGCGCGCCGTCCAGCAGGATCGGCAGGCCCCGGTCGTGGGCCAGGCGGACCAGTTCGGCGGCCGGATGGACGGTCCCCAGCACGTTGCTGACGTGCTGGAGCGCGACGAACTTCACGGCCGGGTTGCGGAGTTTCGCGGCGTAGTCGTCCAGGTCCAGACGGCCGTCGGGGGTGGCCCGCACGTACTCCACGCGGGCGCCGCGCAGTCCGGTGACCAGGTGCCACGGCACGAGGTTGGCGTGGTGTTCCATCTCGCTGACCAGCACGACGTCCCCGGCGTTCAGGTGCGCCTGGCCCCAGCTGTGGGCGACGAGGTTGACGGCCTCGGTGGCGTTGCGCGTGAAGATCACGCCGTCCGGGCTGGGCGCGCGGAAGAAGCGCGCCGCGTCGGCCCGGACGCTCTCGAAGCGGTCGGTGGCGTGGGCGGAGAGGCGGTAGGCGCCGCGGTGGATGTTGGCGTAATCGCGGCTGTAAAAGTCGCTGATCGCCTGGATGACCGCGCGGGGCTTCTGGGTGCTGGCGGCCGAATCGAGAAAAACGAGCTCGGGATGATGGTCGAAGATCGGGAAGTCGGCCTTGACGTTCAGCAAGGCCGGCGCGGCGGGGGCAGTGGGGGTCATGGGGTGGGGGCCTCGGGGTCGGTGGAGGGGCTCAGGGTGGGGAGGTTCAGGGCGCCGAGGGGATCGGGGCCCATGGTCGGGTCGATCAGTTCGTGCAACTTGCGTTCGCCGAGGGTGCGTTCGATCTGCGCGTAGGTGGCGTCAAGGTGGGCGTGCAGGGGACACAGGGCGTGCTCGTGCGCGGGCCGGCCCAGCGGGCAGTGGAGGATGCGCGGGATGGGATCCACCGCGTTCACGATGTCGAGGATGCTGGTCTGCTGGGGGGGGTGGCTGAGGCGGTAGCCGCCGCGTTTGCCGCGCACGGCGGTCACGACGCCGCCCCGCGCGAGTTGCCCCATCACCTTGAACAGGTAATCGGTGGGAATCTGGGTCTGCCGGGACAGCTCAGCGGCGGTCAGCGCCTCGTCAGGCCGCGCGGCGAGGGTGACGGCGGCGCGCAGGGCGTACTCGGCAGTTTGGGAGAACATGGTTTCACCTCAGGTGGCCGCGGATGCCCGGGTGGTCCGGGGCCGCCGCCTTGACATGCACGTTATAGGTGACCTAGCCTGTCAACGTCAATTTACTGGATAATAATGTCCAGTTAAAGCCCAGTGACGTCAGGAGTGCCATGACTGCCCCCATTCCCCTGCTCGGCCACGACCAGACGCTTTTCGACCGCGTCGGGGAGGACCGTCTGCGCCGGCTGCTCTGGACCTTCTACGGCCGCGTCATGACCGACGACCTTCTCAGTCCGGTGTTTCAGGCCCGCGTCGGGCCGTACCCGGGCGGCGGCTGGCCCGTCCACATTGCCCGGCTGGAAGGCTTCTGGCGTGCGGTCATGCACGGACCCAGTGCCTACCGCGGCCAGCCCGGCCCCGCCCACATGAAGCTCGGCCTCGGCCCGGAGCACTTCGACCGGTGGCTCGCCTTCTGGCAGGGCACCCTGCCGGACATCCTGGAACCCGCCGAGGCCGAGGAGATGTACGCCCTGGCCAGCCGGATGAGGCCCAACCTCGAGCGGTTCGCCCTCGCTCCCACCGAGTAGCGACGCTCGTGGCCCCACCGGGCCACACGAACACCTCTCTACACTAGGTGACCCATGACCGCTGCACCCGGATCCGCCGCCCAGCCGTACCGACTCCAGGTGCGACCGGATTCCTTCACACTCAGCCGCGGCGCAGATCTGGTGCTCAGCTTCGAACTGGACGGCCGGCCACTGACCTGGTTCAGTGGGGGCACCCTGCACAAGCGCTCTCTCGCCTCGCAGGTCCTGGCCCGCAGACGCGTGAATGGCAGCCGTGAACGCTGGACTCTGACGCCCGAGCAGGCCCTTGAGCAGTTCGCCCAGGTAAAGGCATGGGTTGATGAGGCGCGCGAACAGGACCTGTTGCTGCGCTCCTCTCCCCTGCTCACCCGGGCAGCGGAGTGGTCGCCGCGTCGCCTTCTGGACGAGCAGGCGCGCTTCTCGCTGGCCTACTCCCCCATCAGCATCCTTCCGCCGGACCAGTACTACTCGGTGGTCGTTCAGGTCACCCGGGGCTGCTCATGGAACCAGTGCACCTTCTGCACGTTCTACCGGGACCGGCCCTTCACCACCCTCCCGCCGACGGAGTTTCAGGCTCACCTGGAGCAGGTGGGCGCGCTTCTCGGAGGATCGCTGGCGCTTCGGCGCTCCATCTTCCTCGCGGACGGCAACGCCCTCATGGTGTCCAATGCCCGCCTCCTTCCGGCCCTCGCTTCGGTGCGTGCCGCCTTCCCGGGCCGGCCGGTGAGCGGCTTCGTGGATGTCTTCACCGGGCAGCGCAAGAGCGCAGAGGACTGGCGTGCGTTGCGGGATGCCGGGCTGAAGCGGGTGTACGTGGGGCTGGAAACGGGGCACGATCCCCTGCTCGCCTGGGTGAACAAGCCCGGTGGACGCGAAGCCTCCCGGCAGTTTGTTTCTCAGCTCAAAGAAGCCGGGCTGGAGGTGGGTGTCATCGTGATGACGGGTCTGGGTGGCCTGACTTACGCAGCCGGACACGTCGCCGATACCAGTGCCCTCCTTGAGCAGTTGCCCCTGTCGTCCGGCGACCTCGTGTACCTCTCCCCTTTCGTCGAGCATGGGCCGTACGTGAACCGGGCCACGGAAGACGACGTCGCTCCCCTCCCGGAAGAGGAGCGGCTGACGCAGGAGCTGCATTTTCGTTCGCTGCTGAGTGCGGTGCATCCGGGTGTACGGGTGGCGCGGTACGACATCCGCGAGTTCATCTATTGAACGTATCGTGTTAATTTGTGTACAAAGTTGTACACAAATTAACACATGAGTATACGTGTGTGTTTGTTCGCCATACGGTCCATAGGCGACGTAACGAGGTGGCCCCGTGAGGAACGGCCACCGCCTTTGAAGTGACAGCCTCACATCTGCGGCCTGCCTCCCATCACCGCAGTGAAACCAGCTCGAACAGTTCAGGAGAAGCCGCGAGTCTGATCACACACATGTACACAAACGTACGTAATTGTGTACATGTGTATTTGTGTGTAAATTTGTTTTTTGATTCACGTACACGCTAGAGTGTTTACATGTCAGATTCAGATGCTCCGGGAGGTCGTGTGGGTCCGTTGGTGGTGGCAGTTGCAGGGCTGAAAGGGGGCATCGCCAAGACCACCACCTGCATTCATCTCGCCGGCGTGCTCGCTGACGCGGGTCAGAAGGTTCTGCTGGCTGACGGGGACCGCATTCGGACCAGCACCTCCTGGGCCCGCTCTGGACTGCTGCCGTTCACGGTGGCGCCCGTCTCCTCGCTCGCACGGGCCAGGGACTACGACGTCGTGATCCTCGACACCGAGGGTGGGCCGGACAACACCGAACTTCTGGAATTTGCCCGCACTGCAGATCTGACGCTGCTGCCGACAACGCCCGACATCAACGGGCTCGACGGCGCGGTTCAGACGGCCGAGATCCTGCGGACCGGTGGGGTGACGACAGACAAGTTCGTCTGCCTGCTCACCATGATCCGGCCCAAGGGGATGAAGGAGATCCTCGCCAGAAAAGCATTACAGGACCAGGGCATCACGGTGATGACCTCCGCAGTGCGACTGAGTGAAGCCTTCCGGGACGCCGCGAACAGTGCCGTGCTGGTGCGGGACCTGAAAACCGACATCGCCCAGAAATGCTGGAAGGACTACGAGGCGGTCACCACTGAACTGATTCACCGCCTCAGCCAGGGCCCGGAGGCGAGCGCATGAGCGATCTCCTTAAAGGGCTGGCCCAGCTGAAGCAGGTCCGGCAAACCGAGCAGAACGAGCCGACGCCAGTCAAGAGTCACCCGGCATCCGCTCCTGAACGCCGGCCGGGCGCCGGGACGGAGGTCGACCAGACGCCACAGGCCGGAATGGCCGGAAAACCCGGTCCCGGCAGGGGAGAGGAGAAGACCCTGGCCGGCCGGGTTCCCCTGGCGCTCCACCGCGAACTTGCGAAACTCATCCTCGAAGCTGCGGATGACATGGGCATGCGGCGGATCTACATCGATGAGGCGCTGGAGGCGGCTGTACGCATCGTGATCGGCGACCAGGCCATCCAGGAGCGCTGGAAGGCCGAAGTGCAGCAGGTTCGCATGGAGAAAGCCGGTTCCTGATTGACTCCCCGAGGCCCCCCTACCGATTTACTCGGCATGTTGGATGTACGTTGGACGGATGCCGCGACCGGCGATGCGGCCACCACGGTAAAAAATCGAGAAGGCGAGATGCCGAGTAAGACGGGTCCGGATGCTCTCTCCGACCCGTCTTACTCGGCATCTTTCGCAGGGTTATCCACAACACCTCCCGTCTTACTCGGCAGGTCCTTCTCGCAGCCCTGCCGTCTTACTCGGCATCTTTTCCCGATTTACTCGGCAGGTCAGCGAGAAGCGTCCACAACCTGAGCCCCGACTTACTCGGCATCTTTCACCCTTGACGACCCGATTTACTCGGCAGAACTCCCGTTTTACTCGGAATGTTGGAGGCACTTATCCACAAAAAAAGCCCGATTTACTCGGAATGGTGTTCCGAAAATTGCCGTCCTAGACGCCATCGGCCGCGCGCCGCTTGTTGTTGTTGATCAATCATTCTTTTCTTTTTTTAAACAACATCCAAGAAGACCAACAATCAACGTCACATCAATCCACCCTGCGTTTCCGCATGCGTGTTCGCTATAGTTGCCGTACGACAGCGGGAGGATATTGAGTGGCACGCACGCGGAAATCGGCCGTTCGGCCCAGACAGCCAGGAGAGATCGAACGGTTCGATGAGGCGAACTCTGCCCGCCTGGGGCTGATCTGTGTGCAGGAACGGATTCCCGCCGACTACACCCGATGGGACCTTGAACTGATGGTTGAAGGCCGCGTCGCCAGGCTCACCTGCATCTCGCCCGGCGAATATGGCGGCGTCCCCCACGGCCTGGACGGCGATTTCGCCACTGCCCTGAACATGATCTACCTGGAGCAGGGGGCGCCCGACAGCGGCGAGGTGGTCATCACCGCTTACCAGCTGCTGCAAAAAGCAGGGTTCACCGACTCCGGGCAGTACTACCAGGCCCTTCAGGACTCGCTGGACCGGCTGAAGGGGGCCACCTACACCGCCAGCGAATCCTGGCGCGACAAGCGTCATGAGCGCTGGACCACTGTAAAATTCAACATCATCGAACAGATCGACGCCGACACCCAGGACGGCACCGCCTACGGGCACGGCACTCTCCTGAAAATCCGTCTGGCACGGCCGGTGGTGCAGAGCCTGCGGGAGCAGTACCTCAAGCCCCTGGACATGACGTTCGTGCTCAGCCTGAGCCGTTCCCTGACCCGCAGCCTGTACCGCATGCTCGACGCCCGGAGGTATGATCCGGTGAATCTGGCCGAGCCCGCTGAAGTCCTGCGAATTTCCCTGCAGCAGTGGGCGCGCGAGTGCAAGCTCCTGGAAACGGTCCCGGCACGCATCAAACGCAACCTCGAAAGTGCGCACGCGGAGCTCATTGAGCGCGGTTACCTGAGGTCCGTCAGCTATGAGGGGACCCGCGCGGCCACCGTCATCGTGTACGAATTCGGCGACCTGCCGGCCAGCCTGCCCGCTCCGGAACCGAGCCTGCAGGTGATTCCGGACGCCCCGGTCGTGGACGCCCTGCGCCGTCACGGCGTGGTGGTCCCTGTGGCGCGCAAACTCGTCACCCAGTTCGGGGAAAACCATGTCACGGTCCGGCTTGAGCAGTTTGAGGCGATTCTCGCTGGGGGGTACCAGCCGCAACGGCCTTCGGCCTTCCTGGTGGACGTCATCAAGGATCAGAGCGGGAAGTACGCTTCAGGGCAGACGGTGCTGCCGCCGGCGCCCAAGCCTGCGCGCCCGGCGGCCAAACCCAAGCGTCTGCCGCAGCCGGACCTCGCGATGGAGGCCGAAGCGGATCAGATCAACGATCAGCTCACCCGTGAATTCCGTGCCTTGCCCCTGACCGAGCAGGCGGCCCGGGCGGTGACCCAGGTGCGCATGTTCGTGGGCCGTGAACTGCGTGACTCTCACTTGAAATCGCTGCTTGCGGCCATGCTGGCCGGTGACGTGGATCCGCTGACGGTGCGGGACGAGGTGACCCGGGCGGCCTGCAATCTGCAACTGCCGGAATTTGCCGAGGCGCTCCGGGCGGCTTACTCGGACGGCTAAGCGCGGCCCGCTTCACCCGATTTACTCGGCATGTTGCTCTGGAGCGCGCGGGAATCGTCCTGAACGCGGCATTGCTGCGGGATTGCCGCGTTCGGTGACGGTCCACACGACAAAGCATGCCGGCTGACCGGACATGCCAAGTAAATCGGGAGTGCCCCGAGACGTTTATGCCGAAGGGGGCAAAACCGCAGACGAGCCGGCTGGGTCCTTCAGGGTTCAATCCGGTCTGCTCCGGCGTACACCTTCAGGCTGTTCGGCTTCAGGAAGCCCACCAAGGCCATTCCGAAGTGAACTGCGGTCTCGACTGCCAGAGAGGTGGGTGCCCCCACGCTCACGAGCGTCTGAGCGCCCGCGATGACCGCCTTCTGAATGATTTCGAAGCCAGCACGACTTGTCACGACGAGAACATGGTCACCGAAGGGCAGCTGGTCACTGGCCCAGGCCCAGCCGATCAACTTGTCCAGGGCATTGTGTCGCCCCACGTCCTCAAAAGCGGCCAGGAGCCTCCCCTGACGGCTCACCAGACCGGCGGCATGAACGCCGCCCGTGGCGCGGTAGACCGGTTGAGCCTGCTCCAGCAGGGCCGGCAGGCTGCATAGCCAGCGGGCGCTGAGTGGCCCGGCTTGCACGTGTATCGGAGGCGCCGTCAGGGTCAGGCGTTCCACGCTGCCTGCCCCGCAGACCCCGCAGGCACTCGCCGTGAAGCCCGCCCGGGCCAGCGCGAGCAACTCCTCCACCGCCGCGCTGCGCAGCACCACGACGTTCGGCGTGGCCGGGTCCACCACCATCTCCAGGTCGCCCAGCGGCCTGAAGCCTTCGCTGTGCAGCCACCCGCGCACCAGCTCCTGGTCGTGCCCCGGGGTGCGCATGGTGATCAGAAGCGGCTGCTCGCCCTCCTCGGTCTGGATCCGGACCTCCAGGGGTTCCTCGGTGGCCACCAGGTCGGTCTCTTCATGCAACCGGCCGTCACGCAGAGCGACGGCCCGGGCCGGTTCGGTCGGATTCAGCGGCCATCCTCCCCGGTGGTGCGGCGGGTGGCGGCGGGCGCGTGCTGCCGCTCGTCCGCAAGCCGCAGGGTGTGCCCGAAACCCTTCAGGATGCCGACCATTGCGCTGAGGGCCACCTGCACATCCGGGTCCTTCAGGAGGCCCAGCAGTTCACTCAGACCGACCCGTTCCTCCCGCGCCACGCGGGCCGCGCCCTCGTTCAGGCCGTTGGTGAGCGCGCGGCCGAGGGTGGCGGTATTCTCCGGGTCGAGGTCGCTCAGCATCCGCGCGGTCTCCAGCAGGTTGCGGATCAGCAGCGTGGAGGTGCCGCGTTCCAGCAGGGCGAGCGCCTCGCCGCTGAGCCCCTGGCCGCCCCGCACGACCTTGGAGGCCGCCTCGAGCAGGCCGTGCCGGTGCAGCACGGTCAGCAGCTCCATGCCAGCCTGCAGGGCGTCAGCGTGGTCGCGCTGCGCGGCAGCCGCGATTTCTTCCGAGGTGGAAGGGCGGGGGGTGTACTTCAGGGATTCAGCCATCTCAGGCACCTCGAGGGCAATGAGGGGGAGCGTCAGTCATCGGCCACTCCCGATTTACTCGGCATGTTCATCCGGGAAGGCTGCGGCGGGGCGCCCAACCGGTCGGCCCGGGCGTTCAGACTGCTGCCCTGAAGCAGGCCCAGTCCCAGGCCCGGGAACACGTAGTCGGGCCGCGCCCACTTGCGCTCCACCTCCACGCCCCGCTGCGGCGTGGGGGTGCCGTACCGGAAGTTCCGGCGGGGCAGGGGAGGGGTGTCGCCGGTTCCGCCGATCACCTCCAGGCGAACGGCCGTGTCCTTGTACGCGGGCGTGTGGGTGCTCGGGTCGGTGTGGCTGCCGGTCAGGCGGTTGACGGCCTGCGCGGCGTCCGGGCTGTTCATCGGCACGTAGAGCTGCTGGCCCTGCACGCGCGCGGTGACCAGGGCCGGCAGCTTGACCGCGCCGTGCCGCGAGACCAGCCGCACGAGGGTGCCGTCCGTGAGGCCGCGTTCGCAGGCCAGATCGGGGGAGACCTCCACGAAGGCACCGGGCACCTGCGCGGTGATGCCGGCCGTGCGGAAGGTCATGTTGCCCTCGTGGAAGTGCTCGAGCATGCGGCCGTTGTTCAGGTGCAGGTCGTACTGCGCGTCAGGCGGCTCGGTGCGCGGAATGAACTCGGCCGGGTACAGCCGGGCCCGGCCGTCCGGGAAGGGGAAGCCGTCCGTGAACAGCAGGGGCGTGTCGGTGCCGTCGGGCTGCACCGGCCACTGGAGGGAGGCGAAGCCCGCGAGGCGCTCGTAGGTCACGCCGGCGTACAGGGGCGTCAGGCGGGCGATCTCGTCCATCACCTCCACCGGGTGGGCGTACGACCAGCCGGCCCCCAGGGCGTTCGCGACCCCCTGGATGATCTGCCAGTCGGGGCGGCTGTCGCCCAGCGGCGGCAGGGCCTGGTTCAGGCGCTGGATGCGGCGCTCGGTGTTCGTGAAGGTGCCGTCTTTTTCCAGGCTGGGGCTGGCGGGCAGGACCACGTCCGCGAAGGACGCGGTGTGGCTGAAGAACATCTCCTGCACGACCAGGAAGTCCAGTTTCTCCAGGGCGGCGTCCACGTAGTTGGCGTTGGCGTCCACCAGGCTGATGTCCTCGCCCTTGAGGTACAGGCCGCGCAGGGTGCCGGCGTGAATGGCGTGGATCATCTGGTGATTGTCCAGGCCCGCCGTGGTGGGGAGTTCCGTGCCCCACTCGGCGGCGTACGCGGCGCGCACGGCCGGGTCGTCCACCCGCTGGTACCCGGTGACGTGGCCGGGCATGGAGCCCATGTCGCTGGCGCCCTGCACGTTGTTGTGCCCGCGCAGGGGGTAGCTGCCTGCGCCGGGGCGCATGTAGTTCCCGGTCAGCAGCAGCAGGTTGGAGATCGCGGTGCTGGTTTCCGAGCCGCTCATCTGCTGGGTGACGCCCATCGCCCACATGATGCAGACCCCGTCGGCCTGCGCGATCTCGTGCGCGACCTGTCTGAGGGTCTCGCCGGACAGGCCGGTGACGGCCTCGGCGTACTCCAGGGTGTAGGCGTCCAGGCTCGCGCGGAAGGCATCCAGACCGCTGACCCAGCGGTCCAGGAAGGCGCGGTTCTCGAGGCCCTGGTCGAGCAGGTAGCGGCTCACGGCGTTGAGCCACACGAAGTCCGAGCCGGGGTTCGGGCGCAGGAACAGGTCCGCGCGGCGGGCCATCTCGTGCTCGCGCAGGTCCGCGACGATGAGTTTCTGCCCGCGCAGCTTCTGCGCTCGCTTCACGCGGGTGGCGAGCACCGGATGGGATTCGGCGGTGTTCGTGCCGATCCCGATGACCAGCCCGGCCCGCTCCAGGTCGGTGATGCTGCCTGAGTCGCCGCCGTACCCGACGGTGCGCCACAGGCCCATGGTGGCGGGGCTCTGGCAGTAGCGCGAGCAGTTGTCCACGTTGTTCGTGCCGATCACGCTGCGCGCGAGCTTCTGCATCAGGAAGCTCTCCTCGTTGGTGCATTTGCTGGACGTGATGAAGGCCAGCGCGTCCGGGCCATGCTCGGTCCGGAGGGCGCCCAGGCGCCGGGCGATCAGGGCCAGCGCCTCGTCCCAGTCCGCCTCGCGGAAGGCGCCGTTCTCCCGGATCAGCGGCCGGGTCAGGCGCTGAGGCGAACCCACGTGGTCCCAGGCGAACTTGCCCTTGATGCAGGTGCTCACGCCGTTCGCCGGGCCGTGGGTCGGCTCAATCTTCAGGATGTGGCGGTCCTTGGTCCAGACCTCGAAGGCGCAGCCCACGCCGCAGTACGTGCAGACCGTCTTCGTGCGCCGGATGTACCCCTCGCGCCCGGCGGCCTCGATCTCGCTGAGGTTCATGATCGGGCCGTACCCGAGGCTGGGTTCCACGTTCTTCACCATCGCCACCGCGTTCCCGAACAGCGGTCCCCGCTGGTCCGTGAAAAAGCCCGCCTCGCCCAGCATGCTCTTTTCCATCAGCGCGTTGCAGGGGCAGACGGTCACGCAGTGCCCGCAGTCCACGCAGCTGGATTCCCCGGCCGGCACGCCACCGTCCCACAGCACCCGCGGCTGCTCGGCTTCCCAGTTGATGCTGAGGGTCTCGTTCACCTGCAGGTTCTGGCAGGCCTCCACGCAGCGGCCGCACAGGATGCACTGGTCCGGGTCGTAGCGGTAGAAGGGATGCGAGGCGTCCACCGCCAGCCCTTTGCCCTGGAAAGGCCGGTACTGGTGCTGCACGTTCATCTCGCGGGTGGTGTTGTGCACGGTGCAGTTGCCGTTGTTGTTGTCGCAGACGGTGCAGTACAGCTGGTGGTTGGCGAGCAGGCGGTCGAAGGCCTCCTCCCGCGCGACCTGGGCGGCCCGCACGGCGGTGCGCACGCGCATGCCGGCGCGGGCGGGCGTGCCGCAGGCGCGGACGAGCTGCCCGTCCACCTCCACGATGCAGGTGTCGCAGGTCTGGATGGGGCCGAGCTGGGCGTGGTAGCAGACCTGCGGCACGGTCACCTGCGCGCGGTTCAGGGCAGCGATCAGCGGTTCGCCGGGCCGCGCGGCGTACCGGGCCCCGTCGATCAGGATGTCGGCAGGCTCAGGGGACAGGTTGGGACTGGGGTCCAGCACGGATTTCCTCCACTGGTCAACAAAGTTGCCATGTTGTGTACAACCACACGAGCGAACAACTGAACAGATCGAACTTTCCCGGCGCTGTGAGGACCACCCACACGGCCCGGACGCCGGACCGGTCCCGCCGCATACGTCAGGAACAGGGCGGACAACACCGGAAACCACGCTCCGCTCGAGGCTGGGGACAGCCCAGTATGCGCTCCAGCGCCCCCCGTCCGTCAGAACTCCGCAAGGCTGGTCTGATAGCATTCAGGGACTCACAACCCCGACTCATCCACGGCCTGCTTTGGCCGTCGCCGCACTCCCCCACCCTTCCCCATCACCCTGGGCCTCACGCAGGCCCGGACCCGGAGGACCCCATGAAACGAACCCTCGCTGCCCTGACCCTCTTCACCGCCCTCGCCACCGCCCAGGCCGAAATCCGTGTCGGCGTGGTCGTCTCCGCCACCGGCCCCGCCGCCAGCCTCGGCATTCCCGAGAAGAACACCGTCGCCCTGCTGCCCCAGACCATCGGCGGCCAGAAGGTCGTGTACACCATCCTGGACGACGCCAGCGACACCACCGCCGCCGTCACCGCCACCCGCAAGCTCATCCAGGACAGCAAGGTGGACATCATCATCGGGACCACCACCACGCCCGCGTCCCTCGCCATGATCGACGTGGTCGCCGAGGCCAAGGTGCCCCTGATCAGCCTGGCCGCCAGCGAGGCAATCATCGCGCCCATCGACGCCAAACGCCAGTGGGTCTTCAAGACCCCCCAGACCGACGCCCTGATGGCCGCCGCCATTGTGGACCACATGGCCCGCAACAAGGTCAAGACCGTCGGGTACATCGGCTTCAACGACGCCTACGGCGAAGGCTGGCTGGCCGAACTGAAGAAGAACGCCGCCAAGAAAGGCGTGCGCATCGTCGCCGAGGAGCGCTACGGGCGCAGCGACACCAGCGTCACCGGCCAGACCCTGAAACTGCTCGCCGCGAAGCCCGACGCCGTCCTGATCGGCGCGTCCGGCGTGCCGGCCGTGCTGCCCCAGAAGACCCTGAACGACCGCGGGTACGCCGGCAAGATCTACCAGACGCACGGCGTCGCCAATGCCGACTTCCTGCGCGTCGGCGGCAAGGACGTCGAAGGCGCCATCCTCCCGGTCGGCCCGGTGCTCGTCGCCGACCAGCTCGCCACCAGCGTGCCCAACCGCAAGGTCGCGTTGGACTACATGAACCTGTACGAGAGCAAGTACGGCCAGAACACCGTGTCCGGCTTCGGCGCGCACATGTGGGACGCCGGCCTGCTCCTCCAGAAGGCCATTCCCGCCGCGCTGAAGAAAGCCAAACCCGGCACGCCCGCCTTCCGCGACGCGCTGCGCGACGCCATCGAAGGCACCCGCAACGTGATCGGCACGCACGGCATCTTCAACATGAGCGCCACCAACCACCTCGGCCTCGACGCCCGCAGCCGCGTCATGGTGCAGGTCGTGAACGGCAACTGGAAACTGCTCAAGTAACCCCGACGGGCAAGGGGGCCGGGTCTGACCCGGCCCCCTTTGGCTTGCCTGTCCTAGCTGCCCAGTGCGGCCGCCAGGGCGTGGTCGCCCGGAACCACCTGCACGCCACTCAGGTGCGCGGTGAGTTCCTGGCCGAGCAGCGGCGAGATGCGGAACGCGCCGCCCGACGCGGTCACCGGCAGCGGCCCGGTGTGCACCTGCACGCGCCGCGCGAGATCCGCCAGGGACTCGGCGGCGTCCCGCACCAGCACCAGGGCCTGGGGGTCGCCCTGGTCCGCGGCGCGGCCCACCGCGGGCGCCAGCGACGCGATCGCCGCGGCGCCGGGCGTGCCGTACGCAAAGCCCCGCAGCGTGTCCCAGTCCAGGCCGCCGGTGAGGGCCGCGACCTCCCGGGCCAGGGGCGTATCCGGCGGGCCGCCCACGTCCAGGGCGTCGGTCAGGACCCGCAGCGCCGCCCGGCCCAGGCTGAACCCCCCGCCGTCGTCACCCAGGCGGTAGCCGCGTCCGCCGGCGCGGACCACCTCCCCGCCCGCAGTGACGTGGTAGGCGATGCTGCCGGTCCCGGCGTACACCAGGACGCCTTCCCCGGGCCGGAAGTGCGCGCGGTAGGCGAGGTCCAGGTCGCCCTCCACCTGCACCGCCTCCGGCGGCAGCCCGAAGGCGAGGGCGACCTGCCCGGCGACCTCCGCGGCCCGCGCTGAGCTCCGGGAGAGGCCCGGCAGGCCCAGGTGCACCGCCTGGGGCCGCTCACCGACGGCCCGCACCAGCGCGTCCAGATGCGCCGCACCTTCCGGCGTCAGCAGGAGCAGGCTGGTGAGAGGCGGGGTGACGCCGCGCGCCACCGCCACGCCGCCGCGCGCGAGCACCCACTTGGTGCCGCTGCCCCCGGCGTCCACACCCAGGCGGGTGGCGCTCATGGCAGGTGCAGGTCCGGCAGCACGGTGACCTGCCGCGGCAGCGGCGTGATCCTCTCGGTGGTCACGTCCCCGACCTGCACCTGCACCGGGCCCAGCGGCAGGCGCATGAAGCCGTAGCGGCCGCGGCCGTCCGTCTGCGTGCGGGCCACCTCCTGCCCCTGGGCGTCCAGCAGCAGCACCGTCCGGCCGCCCAGCGGGCCGCTGCCCACCTGCACCTGCCCGCTCACGGCGCGCAGGTGGGCGGGGTTCGGGCGGTCCCAGCGCACGGGCCGCTCGAAGGGCCCGCCCTCCCCGGAGAGTTTCGTGGTGAGTTCCGGCAGCACCTGCTCCTTGGTGCGGCGGTTCTCGTTCACGTCCTTGTCCGGCGTGCGGTAGGAGTACCCGGCCCAGCCGTCCAGGCCGGCCTCGCGGGTCTTCCAGACCTGATTGACACTGCTGTCCTGGTCGTTCAGGTAGATGGCGGCGCCGCTCACCTGATGCACGCCCGTCTCCTCCTGCAGGCGGGCGGCGAAGGCGTTCCACTGGTCGAACCACAGCGCCTGCGCGGGCACGAAGTCGCGCTTGTAGTTCATCATGACGTTCACGTCCAGGTAGCCTTCGCGCACCCAGGTCACCCAGTCCTGCAGGACCTCGGCGTAAGGCCGGGAGGCCAGCCAGCCCGCCTGATCCGAGGGACCCTCGCCGTACGTGATGGTCGCGGCGTTCACGCTCACGTCCGGACGGGCGGCCTTCACGGCCAGGGCCGTTTCCCTCACGAGGTTCGTGACCTGCTGGCGCCGCCACGCGCTCCACTGCGGGTCAGCCGGCAGGGGCGTGCCGGTGGCGCCGGTCTCCTCGCGGTAGCGTTCCAGCGCCGTGGGGTTGTACCCCCAGTTGTTCGGCCCGCCGACCGGGTTGTAGTCGGTGTAGCGCACCCGGTCGAACTGAATGCCGTCCACGTCGTAGTTCTTCACGACCGACACGTACATCTGCTTGATGTACTCGGCAGCGTCTGGGTGCCCGGGGTCCAGCAGCCAGTCGCTGCCGCCGCGGGTGCTGCCGTCATCTTTGACCATCAACCAAAAGTCTCGCCCGGTGGCTTTCAGGCCGTGCGTGGTGAAGACATGCCCCGGCGGTGGGGCAAGGACGGCGCTGTTCCAGATGGCGGTCGTGATGATCCAGGCGTGCACCTGAATGCCCTGCGCGTGCGCCTTGCCGAGCAGGTCCGCGAGCGGATCGAATCCGGCCGGCACGGCCGGGTCGTTCGTGCGGGGCATCGCGGCGTTGTTGCAGTAGCAGTCCCCGCGTCGGCCCACCTGCGCGAACAGCACGTTCACGTTCATCGCCTTCGCGGTGGCGACCAGCTGGTCGATCTCGGCCGGGGTCTTCATGCCGGGCCCGAAGCCGTCCACCCACAGGCCCCGCAGTTCCTGCTGGCCCTGCCCGCGCGGACCGGTGTGCGGCCCCGGCGTCCGGACCGCCTGGCTGTTCAGCGCGGGCGTGTCCGGCAGGCCGGCCTGCACCTGACCGTTCTGGGGCTGGGGGGTGCTGCCGCACGCGGCGAGCAGCAGGGCGGAAACCAGGGCGGTGCACTTGTGCGCGTGGGTCATGACGGGTCTCCTTGACGGGGGTACAGCCAGAAAGGGCGAAGGGAAAGGGCCGCCGCCCCGCCCGCCGCCTGCCAGCCCGCCAGGGCCGTCAGGGCAGCATCGGGACTGGATGGAACCGTGTCTGCGGGAACACCGAGCAGTTTCTGGAGCCAGTCCGGGTTGCGCTTCGCTCCGGCCGCTTCCAGGGCCGTGAAGAGGGTCAGGCCCAGCGGCAGGACCCGCAAAGGGCGTCCGGTGTCGTGCAGCTGCACGCCGGCGCAGCGCTGCCCGGCGTGCTTGCTGGTGGTGGGCGTGAAGTACGCCGGGCGGGCGGTGACGCCCAGATCCCGGCGGTTCACCTCCGCAGCCAGCGCGGGGGCGTCCACGCCCGGCGCGCCCACCAGCCGGAAGGGCAGGGCGGTGCCGCGCCCCTCGCTGGCGTCCAGCGCCTCAATCAGGCATGTGCCCGGGTACAGGTGGACGTTCGTGAGGTCCGGCAGGTTCGGGCTGGGCGGGACCCACGGCCGGCCCGGGTGCCAGCCGTCCGGGGCGTCCGTGGGGATCACGTCCACCGTGGCGTCCTCCTCGGCGGCGAGCACCCGGGCCACCTCGCCCAGGGTCAGGCCGTGCCGCAGGGGGAGCGCCTGGGTCACGCCCACGAAGGAGCGGAACTCCTGACGCTGGAGCGGCGGGCCTTCCACCGTGAACCCGATGGGGTTCGGGCGGTCCAGGATGACCACCCGCAGCCCCAGGGCCCGGGCGGCGCGCAGCACGTCCCGCACGGTGCTGATGTACGTGTAGAAGCGCACGCCGACGTCCACCAGATCCACCAGCAGGGTGTCCAGGCCGGCGAGGCGCCCGGCGGTCTCGGCGTCGGTGAGGTGGTACAGCACGCTGGTGGGCAGGCCGCTCGCGGCGTCGGTGCCGGCGTCCGGCGCCTCGCCGGGGGCGCCGCTGCCGTCCACGCCGTGCTCGGGCCCGAACAGCCGCACGAGCTGCACGCCCGCGCGTTGCAGGGCCACCGCCGAGGGCGTCAGGTCGCCGGTCACGCCGCTGGGGTTGGTGAGCAGCCCCACCCGGCCCCAGCCGTCCGCGCGCGCCGGATCCGCCAGCAGCCGCTCCAGGCCGGTCAGGGGCCCTGTCACGGAGCTTCCCGGTGGGGGAGGGGGGCCAGGCGGCCCCCGCGGGTCGTCAGGCCGGCCACCGTTATTTCTCGAACACCGTGTAGTTGCTGCTGATCACGGCGTTGTTCCGGACGTAGAAGTTCCCGATGCGCTTCTGGAACGCGGCGACACTGTCCGGCTTGGCGATCAGGATGACCGGCAGGTTCCGCGCGAACAGCAGCTGCCACTCGTTGTACAGCTTCTTGCGGGTGGCCTGGTTGCCGCTCGCTTCGGCCTGCGCGAACAGGTCCCAGGTGCGTTTCTCGTACGGCTGCATCAGGTCCATGTTGGGCGTGCCGCCTTCCTGCGCGGGCTGCAGGCTGCGGCGCCAGAAGTGCAGCGCCCCGCCGGGCTGCCAGATGTCCTTGCGCAGCTGCGGGTCCGGCTGGTCGCCGAAGGTGCCGAGCACCGCCTCGAAGTTCCCGCTCATGCTGGTGGGCAGGACGGTGCTGCCGGTCACGCCGCGCAGGTTGACCTTCACGCCGATCTTCCCGAAGTCACTCTGGATGATCGTGGCGATGCCGGGCATGATGCTGCTGTCTGCGGCGTGCAGCAGGTCGATTTCGAGGTTTCCGCCGCCCGGGTGGTTGCGCACGCCGTCGCGGTTGGTGTCCCGGTAGCCCAGGGCGTCCAGGCGGGCGGCGGCCTGCGCGAGGTTGAATTTCGGGAACATGCCCTTGGTGACCGGGTTGAACCACTCGCTGATCGGCGCCACGCCGAAGCCCGGGTAGCTGGCCAGGCCGTTGTACACCGTGTCGATGATGCGGTCGCGGTTCACGGCGAGCTCCATCGCCTGGCGGAACTTCAGGTCGCTGAACGCCTTTTTCAGCGCCGGGTCCTTGCTGTCCTGGTTGAACGCGAGGTGCACGGGCGGGTTGTTCAGGCCCACGCCGCGGATCACGCTGAAGTTCGCCCCGGCGAGCTCCTGGCGTTTCAGGTCCGGGAACTGCGCGCCGGTGATGGGCGCGCTGTCGAGCTGCCCGGCCCTGAAGGAGTTGATCTGCGCTTCCGGGCTCTTGATGATCAGGTACTCCAGGCGGTCCATGTACGGCAGTTGCGTGCCGGCCGGGTCGCGCCGCCAGGAGTTCGGGTTGCGCACCAGGGTGACCTTCTGGTCCACGGTGTAGTTGCTGAGGATGAAGGGGCCGGTGCCGACGATGTCGCCCAGGGCGGTGTTGGTCGCCCAGGCTTTCATGAAGCCCTCGGGGTCCTTGAGGGGCTGGTACTTGGCGAGCTTGTGCTGCGGGAGGATCGGCACGAAGGTCAGGGCCTGCAGCATCGCCCCGTAGGGTTTGGGCGCGGTGACCCGCACGGTGTAGGCGTCGACCTTCTCGAACTTCAGGGGGTCCTTGCCGACCTTGAACACCGCGGACTGGTTGGCTTTCAGGCCGGTGTTGCTGGCGACGTCCTCCAGCGTGAACATCACGTCGTCGGCGTTGAAGGCCTGCCCGTCACTCCATTTCACGCCCCGGCGCAGTTTCAGGGTGGCGACCCGGCCGTCCGGGCTGAAGGTCCAGCTTTCGGCCAGGGCCGGGTACAGCTTGTTCGTGCCGGGATCCAGGGTGATCAGGCGGTCCAGCACGTTGTTCATCACGGTGTAGCTGTTGTTGTCCAGCACCGCGAAGTAGTTGAAGCTCTGCGGGCTGGACACCAGGCTCAGGGTCAGCGTGCCACCCTTTTTCCCGGTGGTCTGGAACAGGCTGGCGGGAACGTTGCTCTTGGACTGCGCGGTGGCGCTGCACAGGCTCAGGGCGGCGGTGACGGCGAGCAGACAGACGGTCGTTCGGTTCATGGCGGCCTCCAGGAGGAAAGGAAGGAAAAGTCAGGGTCGGAATGGACCGGCGCCGAAGCAGGCTCGGCGCAGGGCGGGGGCAGGCCTAGCGGCTCTGGGTGTCGGCGGCGTCGCGCAGGGCGTCGCCCATGAAGTTGAAGGCCAGCACGCTGATGGTGATCATCAGGCCCGGCAGCAGCAGCCAGGGGTAGCTCTTGAAGGCCCCGTCGGTGTAGGCGTCTTTCAGCAGCAGGCCCCAGGACGCCATGGGTTCCTTGATGCCCAGGCCCAGGAAGCTCAGGCCGCTCTCGCCCAGGATGTAGCCCGGCAGGGCCAGCGTGGCGGTCACGATCAGGAAGCTGCTGAGGTTCGGCATGATGTGCCGCAGGATCACCCGCAGGTCGCTGCCGCCCAGGGCGCGCGCGGCCTGCGCGTAGTCGATGTTGCGGGCACTCATGACCTGCCCGCGGATCACGCGCGCCAGGCCCGCCCAGCCGATGAACGCCAGCACCGCCACGATCCCCAGGTACACCAGCGTGCTGGGCCACTTCGCGGGAATGATGGTGGACAGCGCCAGCAGGATCGGCAGGCGCGGGAAGGACAGCAGCACCTCCACCACGCGCTGGATCAGGCCGTCCACCCAGCCGCCGTAGTAGCCGCTGATGCCGCCCAGCACGATGCCCAGCGCGAAACTGATCAGGATGCCCACCACGCCCACCGTGAGACTCACCTGCGACCCCACCAGCATGCGGGACAGCAGGTCACGGCCGAACTTGTCGGTGCCCAGCGGGAAGTAGTACTGGCCGTCCGGCACGCCGAACAGGTGCAGCCGGGCGGGAATCAGGCCCAGGAAGCGGTACTCGTCACCCTGCACGAAAAAGCGCAGGGGAATCGGGTTGTCCCGGTCCACGGTCGTCTTGCGGGCGAACGTGACCGGGTCCCGCTCGGTTTTCGTGCCGTACACGAACGGGCCGCGCAGCTGCCCCTGGTGGATCAGGTGAATGCCGCTGGGGCGGGCGTACGGGTGTTCCTCGTGCTGCTCCTTGATGCTGTACGGCGCCAGGAACGGCGCGAACAGCGCCACCAGGTACATGAAGGCCAGCACCCAGAAACTCAGCACGCCCACCCGGTTGCGCCGGAAGCGGCGCAGGGCCAGTTGCAGCGGCGAGCGGCGCTCGGCGACCCGGAGGCGCTCCCCCTGAGAGGTCACGGTGGTCATGCGGCCCTCCCGAACGGGTGTGAAGCCCTGCCAGACCTGGCCCCAGGAGTGAGGCGGTGAAGTGTCCCGTGGCCCCTACCGTTCACGGACGGCCGCTCACTCTTCTTGATTCGGTGGCGCATGAGTCGGCTGTCCATCATTCGAACCTCACGCGGGGGTCCACCCAGGCCAGGGCCAGGTCGGCCAGCAGGTTCCCGATCAGGAGCAGGAACGCACTGAGCAGCAGCATGGTCATGGCGAGGTACTGGTCTTTGTTGATCAGGCTGTCGTACAGCAGCGGGCCGATGGTGGGGAGGTTCAGCACCACGCTGCCGATGATGCTGGCGTTGATCAGGTTGGGGAGGCTCATGCCGGCGATGCTGACCAGGGGGTTCACGGCGTTGCGGAAGATGTGCCGCCACAGCACCACCTGACCGGTCAGGCCCTTGCTGCGGGCGGTGCGCACGTAGTCCTGGTTCACGACGTCGAGCATGCTGGCGCGCATCTGGCGCATGATGCTGGCCACGCCTTCGAGGCCCAGCACGATGATGGGAATCCAGAGGTGGCCGAGCAGGTCCACGACCCGCGCCCAGCTCCACGGCGCGTCGATGTACTCGGGGCTGAACAGGCCGTTGACGTTCTGCCCGCCCATGGAGAGCACGAGAGCGGAGAGCAGCATGGCGACCAGGTAGTCGGGCGTGGCGAGGCTCACGTACCCGAAGAAGTTCATGGTGGTGGCGGCCTTGCCGTAGCGGTTCAGCGCGGTGTACACGCCGAGCGGCACGGCGACCAGCCAGGTCACGAGCATGGTGACCAGAGCGAGGAAGACCGTCCAGCCCAGCGAGTCCCAGATCATGCTGGTGACCGGGCGGGAGTTGGCGAAGGAGAACCCGAAGTCGAAGCGGGTGACGATGCCCTGCACCCATTTCAGGTATTGCGCCCAGGCGGGCTGGTCCAGGCCCAGCTGCCGGGTGATGCTCTGCACGGTTTCCTGCGTGACGCGGGGGTCGTCGAGGTACTGGTCGAGGTAACTGCCGGGCTGCAGCTGGATCACCGCGAAGCAGATGGCGCTGATGACCAGCAGGGTGGGGATCATGCCCAGGATGCGGCGCAGCGTGAAGTTCAGCATGCCGGGCCGCCCGGGCGGATGGGGGTGAGGTCAGGGTCAGTCATGGGTGGGGGCTCTTTGCGTGAGGGAAAGCGTGAAGGGCGGGACGTGCAGGCCTGACGCCTGAATGCCCCGCCCTTCACGTCAGGGCCTGGTTACTTCTGGTAGATGAGCGGGACGGGGTTGTACCCGGGGATGGAGCCGAGGTTGTACACGTAGTTGCCGAACTTGTTGCTCACGGCGCCGACGTTCTCGGGTTTGGCGATGGGCGTGACCGGCAGGTTCTGCGCGAAGATCAGCTGCCAGCGGGTGTACAGGGCCTTGCGCTGCGCGGCGCTGGTGGTGGTGGCCGCCTGGTTGAAGATGTTGTAGATCTCCTTTTCCCAGGGGAACATCTTGGCGACGATGCCGGGGTCGCCGTCCTTGGCGGGCTGCGTGGAGCGGTGCCAGTAGTACAGGCTGCCGCCGGGCTGCCAGATGGGGCGGCGCAGTTCCGGGTCGGGCTGGTCGCCGAAGGCCGCGAGGATCATCTCCCAGTCGCCGCTCTGGCCGGTGCTGATCAGCTTGCTGTTCAGGATGCCCTTGAGGTTGACCTTCACGCCGATCTTCGCGAAGTCGCTCTGGATGATCGTGGCGATGGGCGGGTAGGCGGCGCTGTCCGTGGCGTAGGTCAGGTCGAATTCGAGCTGCTTGCCGTTGGGCATCAGGCGGATCCCGGCCGAGTTCTTCCTGCTCAGGCCCATGGCGTCCAGGGCGCGGTCGGCGGCGTCGAGGCTGAAGCTGCCGAGCTGCTTGGTGGTGTTCGTGTAGAAGGCCTTGTTGGCCGGGGCGACGCCGTGCCCGGGGAGGCTGGCCAGGCCGTTGTACACGGTGTCGATGATGCGCTCGCGGTTGATGGCGGACTGCATGGCGCGGCGGAAGCGCACGTCGCTGAAGATCTTGGCGAGCTGCGGGTCTTTCGCGTCGAAGTTGTACGCGACGAAGGGGGGGCTGCCGAACAGGGCGGTGAAGCGCATGACCTTGAAGGGCGCGCCGGCCACTTCACGCTGTTTCAGGTCGGGGAACTGCGCGCCGCTGCTGTTGAGCTGGTCGAGGTTGCCGGCCAGGAACTGGTTGAGCTGCGCCTGCGGGTCGCGGATGACCAGGTACTCGAGGCGGTCGAGGTAGGGGAGTTTCTTCCCGGCGGCGTCCACCTTCCAGTAGTTGGGGTTGCGGGCCAGGGTGATCTTCTGCC
Organism: Deinococcus ficus; assembly: GCF_003444775.1. Lineage (NCBI taxonomy): Bacteria > Thermotogati > Deinococcota > Deinococci > Deinococcales > Deinococcaceae > Deinococcus > Deinococcus ficus. The sequence continues at coordinate 257,467 of NZ_CP021083.1, forward strand.
CCACGGTGTAGCTCTGGAACTTGAAGGGGCCGGTGCCGACCACTTCGGCGGCGCTCACGTTGGTGGGCCAGGCGTTGTTGATGTCGGCGGGTTTCGCCCCGTTTTCCTGGCCGTACTTGGCGAGCTTGTGCTGCGGCATGATCGGGTAGCGCTGCTGCAGCAGGAAGGCGGGGGCGGGCTTGGGCAGCTTGAACTGCACGGTCATGCTGTCCACCTTGGAGATGGTGATGTTCTCGGTGCCCTGCTTGAAGTTCCCGGCGTCCCCGGCTTTCGCTTCGGGGTTCATGATCATGTTCCGGTACGTGAAGATCACGTCGTCGGCGTTGAAGTCCTGGCCGTCACTCCACTTCACGCCCGAACGGAGCTTGAAGGTGTAGGTCTTGCCGTCACCGCTGATGGTCCAGGATTCGGCCAGGGCGGGCTCGATCTTGTACGTGGAGAGGTTGAACTCGACCAGGCCGTCGAACATCTGGGCGGCGAGCTGCCCGAGGTTGCCGTCGATGGCGCCGTAGTACATCAGGCTCTGCGGGCCGTCGCCGAGGGGCAGGGTGTAGGTGCCGCCGGGCTTGCCGTTCACGATGCCCAGGGAGCTCAGGCCGGTCATCTTCTTGGGGGCGGCGAGCGCCCCGCCGAGGAGCGTGAGGGACACGAGGGCCAGGGTGGTGCGTTTCAGCATGGATACCTCCGGAGGGGGGGCGGGTGAACCGGGTGGTCCTGGGTTCAGGTTTGAAGTTGCTTGAACCAGACTAATACCATTCACGCACCACTTGCAAGCAGGTGACGAAGTGGTCTTGGGGTGGTATGGTCCTGGCATCATGCCCGAGCTGCCCGCCCCCTGGGGCATCCAGCTGCACACCGCGAGCGCCACGCCGGTGTACCTCCAGGTCGCCCACGGCCTGGAAGCCCGCATCCGCGCCGGCGAACTGCCGGCCGGCAGCGCCCTGCCCGCCGAACGCGACCTCGCCTCCCGCCTGGGCGTCTCCCGCGTCACCGTCCGCCAGGCCCTCTCCCGGCTGGCCGAACAGGGCCTGCTGGAGCGCCGCCACGGCAGCGGCACCTTCGTCGCCCCGGCCGGGCCGAGCAGCCCCGACACCCGCACCCTGGGCCTGCTGGAATCCTTCTCCGAAGACATCCGCGCGCGCGGCCAGCGGCCTGGCGCGCGCGTCCTGCACTTCGAACAGGCCCGCCCCAGCCCCGCCGAGGCGATGGCGCTGGCCCTCGCGCCGCGTCAGACCGTCTACCGCCTGCGCCGGCTGCGCACCGCCGACACCGAACCGCTCGCCGTGGAGGAAAGCACCCTGCCGGCCTCCCGGGTGGGACCGCTCACCGCCGCCGACGTCACCGACGCCAGCCTGTACGCCCTGCTCTCCCGTCAGGGCCTCACGCCGCACCGCGCCATCCGCCACCTGCGGGCTGTGAACGCCACGCCGGAGCTCGCCGCGGCGCTGGGCGTGCCGGAAGGCTCGGCGCTGATCGCCACCGAACGGGTCTCCTGGACCCGGGACGGCCAGCCCATCGAGTTCGCCCGCGCCCACTACCGCGGGGACCGCTACGACTTCGTGATGGAACTCCACGCCGAGGACATGCAGGCATGAGCGGCGCCACCCGCGCCCCGCGCGTCCTGGGGCTGATGAGCGGCACGAGTGCCGACGGCGTGGACGCCGCGCTGCTGGAACTGCCCGCCTGGCCGGAGATCGGGACCGGCGCGCCCTGGCCGGGCCTGCCGGCCGGCATGCCGCGCGGGCGGGTGGTCGAGCACGTCTTCACGCCCTTCGCCCCGGACCTGCGGGAGGCCGTGCTGCGGGCCATGCGCGGCGAACTGGGCAGCGAGGCGCTCACGCAGCTGCACTGGTGGCTGGGCGAGGCGCTCGCCGCGGCCGCCGCGCCGCTGGCCGCGCAGGCCGACCTGATCGCCTCGCACGGGCAGACCGTGCAGCACCACCCGCAGCCCGACGCCACGCGCGGCTGGGCCCGGCCGGCCACGCTGCAGCTGGGCGAGGCGGCCGTGATCGCCGAAACCTGCGGGCGGCCCGTGGTCGCCGACTTCCGCCCGGCCGACATCGCCGCGGGCGGCGTGGGCGCGCCCCTGGTGCCGTTCGCGGACTACGCCCTGTACGCGCAGGCGGGGGTGAACCGGGTGCTGCTGAACGTGGGCGGCCTGGCGAACATCACCGCGCTGCACGGCACCGACCCGGGGCGGGTGGTGGCCTTCGACACCGGGCCCGGCAACTGCCTGCTGGACGAGATCGCCGCCCGTGCCGGGCAGACCTGCGACGAGGACGGCCGCCTCGCCGCGGCCGGCACCGTGCACGTTCCTACCCTGGAGGCGTGGCTGGCCCACCCGGAACTGCACCGCCCGCCGCCCAAGGCCACCGGGCGGGAGGTCTGGACCCTGGCCCGCCTGCCGGCCGCGCCAGACCTGAGCCTTCCGGACATGGCGGCCACCGCCACCGCGCTCACCGCCCACACAGTGGCCGGCGCGCTGGCACGCTTCCTGCCCGGGGCGCCGCAGGAGGTCGTGATCGCCGGCGGCGGGGCCCGCAACCCCACCCTGCGCCGCGACCTGGCCCGGCTGCTCGGCCCGGTGCCGCTGCGGGACTTCCCGGCCCTGGGCTGGGACGCCCAGGGGTTCACCGACGCGACCCGGGAAGCGGCCGCCTTCGCTTTCCTGGGCTACGCCCGCGCGCAGGGCTGGCCGAACACCCTGCCGCACACGACCGGCGCGCGCCGCGCCGTCAGTGGCGGAAAGCTCAGCCTGCCCTCCCTCTCCCCGCTCTTCCAGGAGTCCGAACCATGACGACCTCGCAGGCCCCCGCCGACGACACCCGGCCGCCCGACTTCCGCCAGACCGAGGCGCTCGCCCCGGAACACGCGCACCTGGACACCCTGGACGTGCCGGGGCTGGTCCGGGCCTTCACCGACGATCAGCTCCGGGCCGTGCAGGCCGCGCAGGCCGCCGCGCCCGCCCTGTCCCGGGCGGTCGAGGCGGCGCTGCCCCGGCTGCAGCGCGGCGGGCGGCTGGTGTACGCCGGCGCGGGCACCAGCGGCCGCCTGGGCGTGCTGGACGCCACCGAACTTACCCCGACCTTCTCCTGGCCGGTGGAGCGGGCCGTGCCCCTGATCGCCGGCGGCGAGAAGGCCATCCGGGAGGCGGTGGAGGGCGCCGAGGACGACGCCGAGCTGGGCGCCGCCGACGTCCGGGCGGCCGGGGTCGGGCCGGACGACGTGGTGCTCTGCCTGGCGGCCAGCGGCACCACGCCGTACCCGCGCGGCGCGGCCCGGCAGGCCCGGGCCCTGGGCGCGCTGACGGTGGGCCTGGCGAACAACCCGGGCGCGCCGCTGCTCGCGGAGGTGGACTGCCCGGTGCTGCTGGACACCGGGCCGGAGGTGATCAGCGGCAGCACCCGCCTGAAGGCCGGAACCGCACAGAAGATCGCGCTGAACACCCTGTCCAGCGCGCTGATGGTCCGGCTGGGCAAGGTGTACGGGAACCTGATGGTGGATGTCCGCGCCAGCAACACCAAGCTCGAGGCCCGGGCCCTGCGGCTGGTGCAGCACGGCGCCGGGGTAGACGAACCGGCTGCCCGGGCGGCCCTGACGGCGGCGGGCGGGCAGGTGAAGACAGCCATCGTGATGCTACGCCGCGGCGTCGGCGCGGACGAGGCCGCCCGACTGCTCGACGGCGTGCAGGGTCACGCCCGCGCCGCGCTGGACGGCCCGGGCGAGGTGACGGGGTGAATCCCCCGCTGATTCCTGCACGGACACGTGACCTGCTCGCCCACCTCACGGACCGGCGGGACCTGGCGGGCGCGGCGCTGGGCGTGGTGGACGCGGCCGGTCGGCGCGAGACGCTGGTGCTGGGGCACGCGGCGCTGTTCCCGCAGGCCGCGCCGCTGGAGGAAACCCACCTCTTCGACCTGGCGAGCCTGACCAAGCCGCTGTTCACCGCGCGGGAGGTGCTGCGCGCCGCCGAGGACGGCCTGCTGGACCTGGACGATCCCCTGTCCCGGCACCTGCCGGAGCTGGCCTGGATGCAGGACACGCCCCTCAAGGCCCGCACGCTCCGGCAACTGATGACGCACACCGCCGGCCTGCCCGCCTGGGTGCCGCTGTACACCTGGGGCGACGAGGCGACGATCCGCGCGCGCTTCATGCAGGAACCCTGGACGCTCGCGGAGCCGGGCCCGGTGGTGTACAGCGACCTGGGGTACATGCTGCTGGGCCGCGTGCTGGAACGCGTGCGCGGCGTGCCGCTGCGGGACTTCGCCCTGCCGGCCGGCCTGACCTTCACGCCGGACCCGGCGCGGAGCGTGGCCACCGAACGCTGCGCGTGGCGCGAGCGGGTGCTGCGCGGCGAGACCCACGACGAGAACGCCGGCGCGCAGGGCGGCGTGGCCGGGCACGCGGGCCTGTTCGGCACCCTGGCCGGCGTGCTGGACCAGGCCGAGGCCCTGCTGCGCGGCGGCTGGCTGTCGCCGGCGGCGCAGGCGGCCGCCGCCCGCCCGGCCGCGCCGGAACGCACGCTGGCGTTCGTGCAGTCCTGCGCGGGCTGGAGTGGCGGGAGCCTGTGCAGCGCCGCGGCCTTCGGGCACACGGGCTTTACCGGCACGGGCGTGTGGGTGGATCCGCAGGCGGGCCTCGCCTGGACGCTGCTCACGAACCGGGTGCATCCCAGCCGCCACACCAGCATCGACATTCAGGATCTGCGCCGCCGCGTCGGGAACACGCTGCTGGCCCAGCAGGGCGGTTGACCCGGGAGAACCCACCCGTTGCGTGATGACGGCCGTTCACGTTCGTCCCGGCCTCATTCGCTAGACTTGCCGGCATGAAAATGCGCAACCTGTCCGTCTTGACGGCTCTTCTGCTCGGCACCGCCTCCGCCGCGCCCCTCACCGTCACGGTCCTGCACACCGACGACCTGCACGGCCACCTCGAACCCGTGAAGATCGGGGAGAACATGTACGGCGGCTACACCCGCCAGACCACCCTGATCCGCCAGTTCTCCAGCAGCGATGTCAACCCGCTGGTCCTGTCCGGCGGCGACACCTTCCAGGGCACGCTGTTCTACAACGTGTACCAGGGCCTGGCCGACGTGCTGTTCATGAACCACATGGGCTACCAGGCCATGGCCGTGGGCAACCACGAGTTCGACAACGGCCCCGAGGCCCTCGCCCGCTTCATCGACCGGGCGCGCTTCCCGGTGCTCGCCACGAACATCGACGTGAGCGCCGAGCCGCTCCTGAAAGACAAGGTCCGCCCTTACGCGGTCCTGAACGTCGGCGGGCAGAAGGTCGGCGTGATCGGCGCGGTGACGCCCGACCTGCCCCTGATCAGCAGCCCCGGCCCGAACGTGAAGATGCTGGAACTGATGGTCAGCCTCCAGAACAGCGCCGAGGCGCTGAAGGCCGAGGGCATCGACAAGATCTTCCTGGTCTCGCACCTGGGGTACGCGCTGGAGCAGCAGGTCGCCGCGACCGTGCCCGGCATCGACGTGATCGTGGGCGGGCACAGCCACACGCTGCTCGGCACCTTCAACAACAAGGACTTCCCGGCCTCCGAGGGGCCGTACCCGACCATCGTGAACAACCCCGACGGCAACCGCACGCTGCTGGTCGCCGCGTGGGAGTGGGGCAAGGTGCTGGGCCGCCTGAAGGTCAACTTCAACGACGCGGGCGCCGTGGAAAGCTGGGAAGGCAACCCCATCCCCGTGACCATGGACATCGCCGAGGACGTCACCGCCAAGAAGATGGTGGAGACCCTCAGCGTGCCGATCGCCGCGCTGCGCCGCCAGGTGGTCGGGAACACCGACACCGGCCTGAACGGCAACCGTGAAGTGGTCCGCCGGCGCGAGAGCACCATGGCCAACGTCCTGGCGGACGCCTCGCTGGAAGCCGGCAAGAAGGCCGGGGCCGTGATGGCCTTCCAGAACGGCGGCGGCGTGCGGGCCGGCGTGGACAAGGGGCCCATCACCTTCGAGGAAGCGATCACCGTGCAGCCTTTCGGCAACACGCTGACGATCGTGGACCTGACCGGCGCGCAGATCAAGGCGGCGCTGGAGCACGGCGTGGCGACCTGGTCGGAGAACAAGGGCCAGTTCCTGCACGTGAGCAAGGGCGTGAGCTACACCTTCGACCTGAGCAAGCCCGCGGGCAGCCGCGTGACCAGCGTGACGCTCAACGGTCAGCCGATCGTTGATACCCAGGTGTACAAGGTTGCGATGAACAACTTCACGGCCGCCGGCGGTGACGGCTTCACGATGTTCAAGGACGCCAAGAAGCTGGAGACCGGCACGCTGGACGTGGACGTGCTGGTGAACTACTTCAAGCTGGTGGGCACCGTGAACGCGCAGAACGAGGGCCGCATCGTCATCGTGAACGAACCCAAGTAAGCGCAGTTGTAAGGTGTGGGGGCAGCCGCCGTGGGTGGCTGCCCCCACGCTGCGGCTGCATGCCAGCCGAAATCCCCACAAGTCAATCTGTTTATGACATAATAGGAGCGCTATGGCACGCCCCAAGACGAAAACCGAAACCACAGGTGGCGCCGCCGCCACCCTCGACCGCCCCCGGACCGGCAAGGCCGCGGAGACCCGCCCGGCCACCGACCCGTACCAGACCTTCGACGCGCTGATGGCCAGCGCCGGCCTCGACAGCCGCCTGGCCGCCTTCGCCGAGAGCGGCGCCACGCCGGCCGAACTGCAGGCCGCCCTCACCGAGCACCTGGGCGTCGCCCTGACCCGCTGGGGCCTGGGCCTGCACCACCTCACCCACGAAGCCCGGCCCGAAACCGGCGAAAACGGCCCGGACATCGCCCTGCTCACCGACGGCCGCGTCACCGCGCGCCTCAGTGAGGGCGCCGCGGCCGTCGCCCGCGCCTACGCCTCCCTCACCGCGCCCGACGAGCGCGGCCTGAGCGCCTGGCCGGCCCTCGGCGAAGGCCACCGCCTCGCCGCCGACGCGCCCGCCACGCACCTGAAGATCCTGATCGAGGACGCCCGCGACTTCGAAACCGAGTGGATGACCGCCCGCGGCGGCACCCACCACCGCGTCTGGCGCCGCGGCGAGACGCTGCACGTGGAAGTCGTGCGCCCCGCCCCGCCCGAGACCGCCCTGGCCGACGCCGCCTGGGACGTCATCACCAGCATCAAGGACCGCACCTTCCAACGTGAACTGATGCGCCGCAGCGACGAGCACGGCATGCTCGGCGCCCTGCTCGGCGCGCGCCACGCCGGCGCCGGCGACGCCCTGTCCCGCCTGCCCGAGGCGCACTTCGCGGTGCAGGCCATGCACGGCACCCTCACCGGCCCGGAGGCCCGCAGCGCCGACGCCTACCGCACGCTGCTACGGACCCTGGGCACCGAACTCGAGCAGGTGCAGTCCCAGGCCACCCGCCAGCTGGCCGAACTGCTCAAGCACGGCCTGAACCGCGCCTGAACCCCGCGCCCGCGAGGCCCTGGAGTCACGCCCCGTCGGGGGCGGTCTCCAGGGCCTTTTTCTGCAGTTTCTGCCAGACCTCCACGGCCTTCAGGGTGCCCAGGCCCAGGTGCTCGGCGACGTCCTCCGGCCGGCCGGTCTGCTGCAGCAGGTGCCAGCCGGCGGCGTTGCGCAGCGCCCGCCAGGCCTTGTAGGGCACGTTCGCGCGGGAACACAGCCGGAACAGCACCCGCCGCAGACCGTAATCCCCCTGCACGTCGAACACCGGCCCGCGCGCCTCGAACAGGTCGGTGTGCCCGCGCTCCCGGCCGTACTCCCGCAGCGCCCGGTACAGCTCGTCGTCCAGCGGCAGCACCTTCCCGCGGGCGTGCAGTTCGCCGCGCCGGGTGTCCACCGCCTCCCATTGCAGGTTCAGGGTCTCGCTGGTGGTCAGGCCGGGCCGGCTGCCCAGCAGCACCAGGGCGCGCTCCATGGCGTCGGAGTGCGCCAGCAGCCGCCCGATCTCCTCGCCTGTGTACATCAGGCGGTGCTCCTCGGGCTTCTGGCTGGGCAGGCTCAGCCCGTCGAACGGGTTCGGGCCGGGGTGGGCGCCCAGTTCGGCCAGCAGGTCGTACAGGGTGCGCACGCGCGTGGCGTGGTTGTGCAGCGTGGACTCGCTGCTGCCGGCCGCCGCCAGGGACCCCAGGTACGCCCGGGCGTCCTGCGGGCGGGCGCGCAGCACGCCCACGCCCTGCTCCTGCGCCCAGCGCAGGTACACCCGGGCGCTCGACAGGTACGCCTTGCGGGTGGCGTTCCCGGGCATGCCGGGCAGCTTCGGGGCCAGGACGTCCAGCGCGGCCTCCGGGTCGCCGGCGGTCAGGTGCCGTTCCAGCAGCGCTCTGAGGGTCGACATGCGCGGAGGATAGAGCATCCCCGCGCGGGCACGCCGCTCAGCCGGCGTCCGGGCCGGGCAGCACCTCGTGCACTTCCAGCTCGTTGCGGCCGGCGAAGGCCTCGCGGGGCAGGCTGCCGCTGCGGGCATGCCCTTCCCGGAACGCATCCGACGCCGTCCAGGCCTCGAAGGCCTCCCGGCTTTCCCAGTACGTCAGCACGATGTACGGCTGGCCGGGCTGGGTGGGGCGCAGCACCTCGTTACGCACGAAGCCCGGCATGCCGTCCACCAGCCGGGCCCGGTCACGGAAGCGGGCCTCGAAGGCCTCGGCGTACTCGGCCTTCACAGGAATGCGGTTCATCACGGTGATCACGGAACACCTCCATGGAGAGAGAGGGGAGAGAAACGGGGACCGGCCCCCACCATAGGGGACGCGGGAGAACCCCGCCGAACGTGAGGGCGAACACGCCCGAACCTGGACACTGCAGGTCGCGAGGGGTTCACAGCGCCGGGGTGATCCCGGACAATGACCCCATGACCGCCTTCCCCACCACGCGCGCCGCTGAACTGATCGCCACGGAAGACCGGCTCGGGGCGCACAACTACAAGCCCCTGGACGTCGTGATCGCCCGCGCACGCGGCGCCCACGTGTGGGACACCGAGGGCCGCGAGTACCTGGACTTCCTCGCGGCGTACAGCTCCGTGAACCAGGGCCACTGCCACCCGCGCATCCTCGACGCCCTGACCACCCAGGCGCAGAACGTCACCGTCACCTCCCGCGCCTTCCGCAACGACCAGCTCGCCAGCTTCTACGAGACCGTCACCCGCCTCCTCGGGTACGGGGCGGTCATTCCCATGAACACCGGCGCGGAAGCGGTGGAAACCGCCCTCAAGATGATCCGCAAATGGGCCTACATCCACCGCCAGCTTCCTGAGGACGCGGCCGAGATCATCGTGATGGACGGCAACTTCCACGGCCGCACCACCACCATCGTCGGCTTTTCCAGCGAGGCGCAGTACAAGGCGGGCTTCGGGCCCTTCACGCCCGGCTTCGTGCGCGTGCCCTACGGCGACCTGGACGCCGTGCGCGCCGCCATCACGCCCCGCACGGCCGGCATCCTTTTCGAACCCATTCAGGGCGAGGCGGGCGTGATCGTCCCCCCGGCCGGCTTCGTCAGCGGCCTGCGGGACCTGTGTGATGAGCACGGCCTGCTGCTCGCCGCCGACGAGATCCAGACCGGGCTGGGCCGCACCGGCCGCTGGCTCGCCTGCGACCACGAGGGCGTCCGCGCGGACCTCGTGATTCTCGGCAAGGCCCTCGGCGGCGGGGTGTACCCGGTCAGCGCCGTGCTGTCCAGCCGCGAGCTCATGGACGTCTTCCGTCCCGGCGACCACGGCAGCACCTTCGGCGGCAACCCGCTGGCGGCCGCCGTGGCGAAGGCCAGCCTGGAAGTGCTCGCCGACGAGCAGCTGCCCGAACGCGCCGCCCGCCTCGGCGAGGCGCTGATGGCGCGCCTGAAGGCCATTCAGAGCCCCCTGATCCGCGAGGTCCGCGGCCGCGGCCTGATGATCGGCGTGGACCTGCACGGCCCCGCCCGCCCGGTCTGCGAGCAGCTCATGGCGCTGGGCGTGCTGTGCAAGGAAACGCACCACACCACCGTCCGCCTCGCCCCGCCGCTGATGATCAGCGAGGCGGACCTGGACGCCGCCGTGGCCAAGATCGAGCAGGTGCTCACCCAGGCGGGCTGATCCCCGGACCCCCGCGCCGGTCCGCCAGCTGAGGCGGCCGGCGCGCCGTTACTTACCCTCGCGGTCCATGGCGCGCGTCACGTCGGCATCCGCCTGCGCGAGTTCCTCGGCGCGGCCCAGCGCGCCCCACTCGTCGATGCCGCCCGGCAGGACCGGCGGGAGGCCCCTCAGGTACGCCGCCTGCGCGATCAGGTACGCGGTCAGCGGCGTGGTCAGGAACTGGAACAGCAGCACCGCCAGCAGCCGCGTGAACGCCGCCGAGTCCTGGAAGGTCGCCGCCGCCCCCAGGAAGATCCCGGCCGAGCCGAGCGTCACGAGCTTGCTGCTGGCATGCAGCCGCGAGTACAGGTCCGGGAAGCGCACCACGCCGATCGCGGCGCTCAGCACGAAGAAGGCCCCGATCAGGATGGGCACGTCCCGCGCGGGCTGGAAGTCCGCCCAGGTGCTCTCCGCGCCGTTCACCGCATCACCCGCCCGGTCAGCAGGTACCGCGTCAGGGCCAGGGTGCTCAGGAAGCCCAGCAGGCTCAGCAGCAGCGCGGCGTCCAGCGTCACGAGCAGCCGGGTCTTCACGGCCAGCAGCGTGACCAGCACCACCAGGTTCACGCTGAGAAAGTCGAAGGCCATGATCCGGTCCCCCCAGCTCGGGCCGCGCAGCACGCGGAAGGTGACCAGCAGCACGGACAGCGTCACGATGCCCAGGGCGAGGTCCACGATCATGCCGCCCCCCCCCGCCCGCCGGCCGGGGCCGGCAGGAAGTCCAGCAGCAGCCGCTCGACGTTCTTCACGCCGGCGCGGGCCTCATCGGGGCTGGCGAGCCCGATGCCGTGCATGTACATCCGGGTGCGCCCGGCGTCGAAGCCGAGCACCACCGAGCCCGGCATCAGCGTGACCGTGGCGGTCAGAAGCGTGAGGGACAGGTCGGTGTGCGGGCGCAGCGGCACGCTGAAGATCATGGCGTTCAGGTTCGGGCGGGCCCGCAGGGCCAGCAGCGCCACCTGCACGTTCGCCACCGTCAGTTCCCGCAGGAAGGTGCCCAGGAATCTCAGCAGGGCCACGCTGGCCCGCTGGTAAGCGCGGGTGCCCAGCGCGTCCGGGAACAGCCGCAGCAGCAGGTACCCCAGCCCGAACCCCACGCCCAGTTCGCGCAGGTTCACGTCCCCGGACAGCAGGGCCCACACCACGGCCAGCAGCACGTTCAGCAGAAAGCCGCTCACTTTGGTTCCTCCTTGTCGGTCTTCATCAGTTCCCGGCCGGTGGGGCGCGCCGGAATCCGGACCGGCTCCTCGCCTAGCACGCTGCGGACGTATTGCCCGGGGTCACGCAACTGCCGCGCGGTGGCCTCGGCGTGCGTGAACAGCGGTCCGGCCAGCACCACCAGCGCCGCGACGAGGGCCGAGGCGAAGTACGCCGGCCAGGTGGTGCGGCGCGTCACCGATTGCATCGGCACGGCCCGGTCGGCCTTGCCCCAGAAGAAGTCCCGCCACACCGTGAGCAGCGCCATCAGGGTGATCAGGCTGCCCAGCAGAGCGCACACCACGCCCGCCACGGCCAGCACCGACCCCTGCGCCAGCCCCGCGCGGACCAGGGCGTACTTCGCCACGAAACCCGCGGTGGGCGGCAGGCCCGCCACGGTCAGCAGGCACAGCAGGAACGCGCCGGCCAGCCACGGCAGCGGCTCGATGAAGCCCCGCCGGCCACGCACGGCGGGCGTGCCGGCGGCGCGTTCGGCCACCGCCGCGATCAGGAAGGTCGCCAGGGTCACCACGACGCTCACCGCCAGGTACGCCAGCGCCGCGCGCAGGCCGTCCGGGGTGCCCAGCCCGATCCCGAACGCCAGGTACCCCACGCTGCCCATCACCGTGAACGACAGGATCCGGCGCCACTCGCGCTGGCTCAGCGCGCCCAGCGCCCCGAACAGCATGGTGGCCGCCCCCAGTGCCAGCAGGAAGGCCTGCGGCAGCGCCGAATCCACCGGCAGGACCGTGGTGAACAGCCGGATCAGGGCGTACACGCCCACCTTCGTGAGAATCGCGGCGAAAAAGGCGCTGCTGGCCTGCGGCAGCGCCGGGTAGGTGCCCGGCAACCAGAAGCCCAGCGGGAACAGCGCCGCCTTGGACGCGAACACCAGCGTCAGCAGCACCGCCAGGACCGACACCGTGGCGCGCGGCCCGAGTTCCAGGGTCCGCTCGGCGATGTGCGCGTAATTCAGGGTGCCCAGCGTGCCGTACACCAGCCCGCAGGCCAGCACCAGCAGCGTGGACGCCGCGAGGTTCATCAGGATGTACCGGAAGCCCTCGCGCAGCTGCTCGCGGGTGCTGCCCAGCACCGCCAGCGCGTAACTGGCGACCAGCATCACCTCGAACGCCACGAACAGGTTGAACAGGTCCCCGGTCAGGAAGGACAGCTGCACGCCCGTGAACAGCAGCAGACTCAGCGCGAACGCGTGGTGCTGCTCCCGCACGCGGTCCTCGTGGGCGATCATGAACCACACCGCCACCACGCCGCTCAGGGACGCCAGCACGCTCATCCCGGCCGACAGGCGGTCGGCGGTCATCACGATCCCGAACGGCGCCGGCCACCCGCCCAGCTCGCTGACCAGCACCGAGCCGTCCGCTGTGGCCATCAAGAGCAGGCCAGAGCACAGCAGGGTGCCCAGCGCCCCGAACAGGGTCAGGCCGGCCTTCAGGGAGCGGCGCATGGGAATCAGGCACAGCAGGGCCACGCCCAGCGGCGTGAGGATCGGCGCGAGCGGCAGCGCGGACATCACGGCCTCACCTCCACCACGCCGCTGTCTTCCCAGTCGGGCTGATCCGGGCCCTGGTGCTCCGGGTCGGCGCGGTCCACGTCCTCCAGGCTCTCACGGGCCAGGCTGTCCCCGAGCGCCTCGACGTCCTCGTGTCCGGCCACCTGGTAGGCGCGCAGGGCGACCGTGAGCACCAGCGCGGTCGTGGCGAACCCGATCACGATGGCGGTCAGGATCAGCGCCTGCGGCAGCGGGTCCACGTGCGGGCCGGGCAGGGTCAGCAGCGGCGGACTGAACTGCTCCAGGCCCGCCACGGTCAGGATGGTGAGGTTCACGCCGTACCCCGTGAAGGCCAGGCCCAGCACCATCCGCACCAGGGAGCGCGACAGCAGCAGGAACACGCCGGCGGTGATCAGCACCCCGATGATGATTGCGAAAAACGAGGCCATTCAGCGGTCCTCCTGAGGCCCCGGCGCGGCGTCCTCCGGGGCGAGTTGTGTGGGGCGCACGTCGATGAGGGCAGTGGTGATCGCCATGCCCGCCCCGATTACCACCAGGAAGACCCCGATGTCGAACAGCATGGCGCTGGCCCATTCAAACTCGCCGGTCAGCGCGGTCGTGATGTACCCGAAGTCGGTTTTCAGGAAGGGCCGCCCCAGCAGGTACGGCACCAGCCCCGTCAGGAACGACAGGGCCGCCCCGATAGGCACCAGGGCCAGCGGCCCGACCCGCATGGCGCTTTCCCCGGTCGCCATGCGGTGCAGCGTCAGGGCGCCCACCATCATCAGCCCGGCGATGAACCCGCCGCCGGGCGCGTTGTGGCCGCGCCACAGCAGCAGCAGCGCGAACAGCATGATCAGTGCGAACGCCGCCCGGCTGACCGTGCGCAGCACTGGGTCAGGCCGGGGGACGGCCGCGGCCGGCCGGGAGGAACGGGCCGGACTCACGCCCGCCCTCCCCGGCCGCGCCGGACCCGACGTTGCCGGGCGGCCGCCGGGCCGGTGGCGTCGAGTTCCAGGTCGTCCGGGCGCTTCCCGGGCGCCTGCCCCGGGCGGCCGAGCTGCACCAGGCTCACGACCGCCAGGGCCACCATGCCCACCACTAGGATCTCGCCCAGCGTGTCGAAGCCGCGGAAGTCCACCAGCAGGACGTTCACGGCGTTCTTCCCGCCGCCGCCCTCGTAGCTGTTCACCACGTAGTACGGCGAGATCGGCGGCGCCAGGAACCGCAGGCTGCTCAGCGTGAGCAGCGTGGCGCCCAGCCCGGCCGCGCCGGCCAGCAGGCCGTCGAGCAGCAGCCGGCCCCGGGTGCGCGGCAGGTCACGAACGCCCGGCAGGTACCGGAAGGCCAGCAGGAACAGGATCACCGTGACCGCCTCCACCAGCAGCTGCGTGAGCGCAAGGTCCGGCGCGCGGAAGGCCAGGAACGCCGCGGCGGTGCCGAATCCGGTCAGGCCGGTGACGACCACCGCCGTGAGCCGGTTGCGGGACAGCACCACGCCGACCGCGCCCGCCACCAGCAGCACGCTGATCGGCACGGTCACCAGCGGCAGCTGCCCGATCGAGTGGAACACCTGCGGGGAGCGCCACACGGCGTACCCGCCCAGCGCCCCCACGACGAGCAGCATGGCGCGCAGCTGGTCCGGCAGCGCGAGCCCCTGGGTGTGCGTGATCAGCTGGCTCGCCAGGGCCCGCAGGCCGTCGGAAAGCGCGTAGTAGGCGGTGTTGGCGTTCCAGCGCGGCGTCAGGGCCGCCTGCAGGGCCGACACCCGGCCCGCCTGCGCGGCCACGAGCGACCCCAGCGCCCAGGTGAGCAGCGACAGCAGCAGGGCCGCGTTCACGCCGTGCCACAGCGCCAGGTGCTCCCCGTACGCTGTGAACCGCAGGGCCGAGGCCGCCGTGCGCGTGAGCCACTCCGCAGACTGGGGCAGCAGCCCGAACAGCACGGCGGCGCCGGCCAGCAGGAGTGGGGGCAGGTACAGCCCGGCCGGCGCCTCGTGCACGGCCGGCCCGGGCTGCGGGGCGGCCGGGGTGAAGAAGATGCTCAGGAGCCGCCAGCAGTACGCGAAGGTCAGCACGCTGCCCGCCACCGCCACCAGGATGAACCCGGGCCCGTGGTGCAGCATCGCCTCGTAGAACAATTCCTTGCTGACAAAGCCCCCCAGCGGCGGCAGGCCCGCCATGCTGAGCGTGGCCACCACCGCCACCAGGAAGGTGACCGGCAGCGCCCGGCGCAGGCCGCCCAGGGCGCGCAGCTGCGGAATCTCCCGGGTGCCGGTCTCATGGTCCACGATGCCCACCACGAAGAACAGCGCCGCCTTGAACGCCGCGTGGTTGAGCAGGTGCGCGGTGCCCGCGAAGCGGCCCTCGTCGGACGCCAGGCCGTACAGGCTCATCAGCAGGCCCAGCTGCGACACCGTGGAGTACGCCAGCAGGGCCTTGAGGTCGGTCTGGCGCAGGGCCAGCCACGACCCCCAGAACAGCGTCGCCAGGCCCAGCGGCACCAGCAGCCCCGACCACAGGGCGCTGCTGCCGAAGATCAGCCCGAACTTGGCGACCAGCACCACGCCGGCCTTGACCATGGTGGCCGAGTGCAGGAACGCCGAGATGGGCGTGGGGGCCTCCATGGCGGTCGGCAGCCACAGGTGAAAGGGCAGCTGGGCAGACTTGGTGACGGCCGCCAGCACCGTGCACAGCAGCGCCGGCACGAACAGCGGCGAGGCTCGCACCGCGTCCAGGTTCAGCTGCGACAGGGTGGTGGTGCCGCCCGCGATGGACAGCATCGCCACGGCGGCCAGCAGGCCCAGGCCGCCCAGCGCGCTGATCAGGAAGGCCTTGACCGCGCCGTCCCGCGCGGCGGGGCGGGTGTGCCACAGGCCGATCAGGAGGAAGCTGGTCACGCTGGTCATCTCCCAGAACATGAACAGCAGCGGCAGATTGTCGGACAGCACCAGGCCCAGCATGGACCCGCCGAACAGCAGCAGGTACGGGTAGAAGCGGCCGAACTTCTCCCCGGCCGACAGGTACGTCACCGAGTACACGCTGGCCAGCGTGCCGATCAATCCGATCAGCACGGCGAACAGCAGCGAGAACCCGTCCCCACGCAGGCGCAGGTGCAGGTCGAGCTCCGCCACCCAGGGCGTCACCTCGGTGACGGGCGTGGCACCCGGCATCCCGGCCAGCGGCAGGCCCAGGGCCAGCGCCGGCACGAACGCCAGGACCGCCAGCCACCCGGTGTGCCGGCCCAGCGGCCGGGCCGCCAGGGCGCAGACGGCGGCGAGAAGAAAAGGAAAGATCACGGCGAGGCTCAGCACAGCAACACTCCTGAAAAGGGCGGGGCCACGTCGGACAGGGAGGCCGGGACCGGTCGGGCACCGTCGGGACCGGGCCGGGCAGGGGGGCAGGTGCCGCGATGCGTCGCGGACGGGGGTGAGCTGGGCCAGGCGGCCCGCACCCACCAGGAAAGGCCGCGGGGCGCGGCCACGCTTCCAGAGTACCGTGCCGGTCCGGGTTTCCGCGCTGCGGGCTCCGCCGGCCCGCCGCTCTCGGCGCATGGCGCCCCGGTCGGGTATCGTGGCGGCATGAGCGTCACTGCCGGCTGCCCTGCCCGCCCCCCCCACCTGCCCGCCGGCGCGGCGGGCCGGGGGCCCGCGTGACTTTCGCGCCGCCCACCGCCGGAGCCCTGCTGGACCTCGTGATGGCCTGGCAGCGCGGCGAGGTGGAGCGCGAGGCGCTGATCGGCGCGCTCGTGCGGGTGCCCCGTGACCAGGGGCACGTGGTGCACGAGGTGCTGCGCGACCTGTGCCAGCGCGTGACCTGCGCCGAGCCGCTGGGGGCCGGGGCGCATCCGGGCGCGCACCTGGACGCCTCCGTGTGGCGGGAGGAGCTGATGGGCTGCCGCGCGCGCGCCTGGGAGTACCCGGAGATCGCCGGGCTGCTGGTGGGCCCGCAGGTGGTGATCCTGGTGGACAGCCGCGAGGGCGTGATCCTGCGGGACGGCGCGGCGCGCTGCGTGCCGCGGAGCGTGGCCGGGTCGCTGATGCTGCTGTGCCAGACGGTCGTGATGGCCCAGTCCGCGGTGGACGCCCGGGAGCTGGAGGCGCTGCGCAGCCAGCGGGTGAACTCGACCTCGACCTCCCTGTCGGAGATCGAGCCGGTCGAGTAAAGGCGAGCGGCGGCGGGCCAGCCCCGCCGCCGCTCAGGGCCGGGGTTCAGCCGCGGCGGACGGGGATGTAGAGGCGGCCCTGGGTGTTCCAGAGCAGGTCGAAGTCCCGTTCGGTCAGGGCGACGTTCGGGCCGTGCAGGGGGTCGCTCATCACGATGATGCCCTGGGCCTCGTCGTAGCCGCGCACCACGCGCCAGTGGGGGACTTTGCCGATCTGCTTGGCGTACTGAAGCACGATGACGGGGTTACCGGCCGCCACCTCGCGCTTCACGTCGGCGAGCGTGCCGCCCTTGTTCACCGGGGCGTCGAAGCCCAGCTTCTTGAGGAGTTTCTGCCCGGCGCCGGCGCTCATGTACTGCCCGCCGGGGCGCAGCTGCGCCTGGTACTTGTTCTGGGGGATGTTCAGGCCGTACAGGGTCAGTGCGGAGGAGATGCTGGCCGGGCCGCAGTTGTTGAAGGTCTGGTGGACGTACCCGACGCCGCTCAGGTACGCGCTCGTCGGGCGGTTGCCGAACCCGGCGGCGCGGAAGGTGCTGGGGGCCGGCAGGCGGTCCGGCAGGAAGATGCCGCGCTCCAGGCGGTTGCTGGGCAGCGGACTCGGGCTTGCGCTCGGGCTCGGCGCCGCACTCGGGGGGGTGGCGGGCGCGCTGCCGGGCAGGGTCAGGGTCTGGCCCAAGCCCAGGGTGCTGGTGGTGAGCCCGTTGAGGGCGATCAGGTCGTCCACGCTGACGCCGGCCGTGCGGGCAATGCGGTAGAGGGTGTCGCCGGGCTGGACCCGGTAGGTCTGGGTGGCGTGGGCGAGCCCGCAGCAGAGCAGGAGCACGAGTGGAGCGAGCTTCATCTTATCTTTAGTTTTCGCATATTTTTTCTTTAAAATCCCATACAAATCTTCACAGCCTCACCGACCGGGCCCCAAGGTCAAGGCCCAAGGTCAGGTGAAGCGCGGCGCCACGCGCCCAGGCGTATTGTTCGCCCATGCGGCCCCGCGCCCGACCCGCCCTGACGTCCCTGCTCTCCCTGCTGGCCCTGGGCTCCGTGGCCGGCGCGCAGCTCGTGCCCGGGCCGCCTGTGGCACCGATCCCCGTGGACGCTACGCCGCCCCCCAGCGGCCTGGTCCGGCTCCAGACCCCTGCCGGGGCCCTGGTGGGCCGCAGTGACGGGCAGGTCAGCTTCTGGCAGGGCGTCCCCTACGCCCAGCCCCCCACCGGGGACGCCCGCTGGAAGGCCCCCCGCCCCGCCCTCCCGTGGAAGGGAGACCGCAGTGCGCTGACCGCCGGTCCGCCCTGCCCGCAGAAGGGCGCCGGGTCCTTCGGCCTGGTCGGGTCCGAGGACTGCCTGAGCCTGAACGTCGCCGCACCCAGCGCCGCACTCGGCGCCGGGGCCGCGGCCCTGCCGGTCATGGTCTGGATTCACGGCGGGGCGTTCACCAGCGGCAGTGGCTCGCAGTACGACCCCCGCCTGCTGGCCCGCGAGCAGAACGTCGTTGTGGTGACCCTCAACTACCGCCTGGGCGCCCTCGGGTTTCTCGCCACGGACGGGCTGGCGGGCGAATCCCGCGCCCTGAACTACGGCCTGCAGGACCAGCAGGAAGCCCTGCGCTGGGTGAAGACCAACATCCGCGCCTTCGGCGGCGACCCCGGCAACGTCACCCTCTTCGGCGAGTCGGCCGGCAGCATGAGCATCTGCGCGCACCTCACCTCCCCGCCCGCGGCCGGCCTGTTCCACAAGGCCATCATGCAAAGCGGGTCGTGTGCTGCACCCGGCACCACCATCCCCCAGGCCGACGCGCGGCGCACCGGCGCCGCCTTCGCCCAGGAGGTCGGATGCCGCGGCGGCGACCCCGCCTGCCTGCGGAAGGTGCCGCTCGCACGCCTGATCTCCACGCCCATTCCGGGCCGCGGCGAGCTGCGCTTCCTGCCGCTCACGCCGGCGCACGGCGACGTCCTGCTCCCGAGCGAACCGGCCGCCGCGTTCCGCGAGGGCAAGGCTCCGCGCCTCCCGGCGCTGCTGGGCACCAACCGCGACGAGGGCACCCTGTTCGTCGGGCCCCTCGGGGACCGCGGGGGGGACCTGCCGCTGCTCACCCACTGGGCCCTGGCGGGCGTGCTGGCCGGCTGGAACGCCCCGCGCGTCCTCGCTGCCTACCCCACCGCGCAGGGCGTGGGGGTGGCCAGCGCGCGCCTGATCACCGACGCGATGTTCGCCTGCCCGGCCCGCACCCTCGCCCGGCAGCTGGCGGCCGTCACGCCCACCTACATGTACGAGTTCCGGGACCCGGACGCCCCCACCGACCTGCTCCCCACCGGCAGCGCCCCCCGCTACGGCGCCTTCCACGCCTCGGAGCTGATCAGCGTGTTCGGCACGCCGCTGACGTACTTCGCGTCCCCCACCCACTTCACACCCGCGCAGGGCGCGTTGGCCCGGCAGATGCGGAGCTACTGGGCCAACTTCGCCCGGACCGGCAACCCGAACGGCCCCGGCCTGCCCACCTGGGCGCCCGTGACCCCCACCCAGGACCGGGTCCTGGCCCTGGAACCCGGCCGCGTGCAGGAACTGGGTACCTTCGCGCAGGACCACCGCTGCGACCTGTGGCCGTGACGCCCCTCAGGCGGCGGCCAGGCGCGACCGGGCCGGCTGGATGCGCAGCGCCAGTACGGCCGCCGCGCCGGCCAGGACCGCCGCGGCGATGAACGCCGGGGTGTAGCTGCCCAGCGCGTCGCGCGCCACGCCGCCCAGCCAGGCGGCCAGCGCCGCGCCCAGCTGGTGCGCGAAGAACACCCAGCCGTACACCACGCCCACGTTCTCCCGCCCGAACACGTCCGCGGTCAGCGCGGTGGTGGGCGGCACCGTGGCGATGTAATCCAGCCCGAACAGCACCGCGAACGCCAGGAAGGCCGCGCCGGGAGGCACCAGCGGCAGCAGCACCAGGCTCAGGCCGCGGAAGGCGTAGTACGCGCCCAGCAGCAGGCGCGGGTCCACCCGGTCGGTGAGGTACCCGCTGCCCAGCGTGCCCACGAAGTTGAAGGTGCCCATCAGGGCCAGCATGCCCGCCGCGAAGCCCGCGGTAAGCCCCAGGTCCCCGCAGAACGCCATGAAGTGCATGCCCACGATCCCGGTGCTGGTGGCGCCGCACACGAAGAACGTCAGGGCCAGCAGCCAGAACTCGGGGCTGCGCACCGCCCGCCACATCACCTGCGGGTCCGCCCGGCCAGCGCCCTGGCCGGCGCCGGCCACGCCGGCATCCACCGGGTCGCCGTCCGGGGCGAGGTTCAGGTCGGCGGGGGAGTCGCGCATCAGCCACCACACCACCGGCGCCAGCGCCACCGCCAGGCCCGCCAGGGCCAGCGACCCGCCCTTCCACCCGACCGAGGACGCCAGCACGGTCAGCAGCGGAATGAACATCAGCTGCCCGGCACTGGTGGCCGCGCCGAACAGGCCCACCACCAGCCCGCGGCGTCGCCGGAACCAGCGGGTGGCGACGGTGGCGCCCAGCACGCTGCCGACCAGGCCGGTCGCCACGCCGCTGAACACGCCCCAGGTCAGTTGCAGGGCCAGCGGCGAGCGGGCCAGCGTGCTCACCGCGAACGCCACCGCGACCGCCAGCAGGCCCACCGTCGCCACCCGGCGCGGCCCGTGCCGGTCGATCAGCCCGCCCGTGAACGGCGCGGCCAGCCCGAAGGTCAGCATGCCCAGGCTGCCGGCCAGGGACAGCACGCCGCGGCTCAGGCCCAGGTCCGCTTCCATAGGCAGCAGGAACACGCCCGGCGCGCTGCGCCCCCCCGCCGCGAGCAGCAGCGCCGCGACCGTCACCGCGACCACCACCCAGCCGTAGTACACGACCGTGCCCCCGCGCCGCTGCCCTGCTGTCATCCGGGCAGTGTGGCACGCCCGGTCACGCGGGGCCCGGGGACCGTCTGGACGTGCCTCCCCGCTCCATCCGCTGAGGTTCAGCACGCAAGGGGCCGCGCGCGCGGCATGATGGGCGCATGCCGCCTGACCCCTCCAGTGAGTTCATCCAGCGGCTCCGCGTGCCGGGCCTGCTGGTCCTGGGGGTCCTGGCGGTGGCGTCCCAGGGCTTCGAGCTGCGCAGCGCCCTGGCGGCCGGCGACACGCTGCGCGCCGCCCTGGGCGCCGTGACCCTGCTGATCAGCCTGACCGTGACGCTGCTGATGCTGGCCCGGCGCCTGGACCTCAGCGCGCTCACGCCGCTGATCCTGTGGTTCGCGGGCGCCTGGACGGTCGTGCAGCTCGTGCAGGCGTTCGGGTCGCCCGGCCCGGTCGCCATGCCGCTGTACGTGTCGCACCTGATTCTGGTCAGTGTGGCCTACACGCTGCTGCCGGTCGTGCCGGCCACCGCCGCCGGGGTGCTCAGCGGAATGCTGGTGGTCGTGGCCGCCGTGACGCGCACGGCCGTGCAATGGGAGGTGCTGTCCTCGGTGCTGTTCCTGGCCGGGCTGATCGGCTTCATGGCCGTGCACGGCCGGCCCATCCGGGACCAGCGGGTCAAGACCGAACTGGCCCTGGACCTCACCGGCACCGACGTCCTCACCGGGCTGAAAAGCCGCCGCACCGGGCAGGAACGGCTGCAGCTCCTGACCCGTGCCGGTCCCAAGGACCGCAGCCGCAAGGCGGTGGTCGTGCTGGACGTCGAACAGTACGGCCCGGACGCCGCGCCGGACCGGGTGGCCGGGGACGACGCCCTGCGCCGCGCCGCCTCCATCCTGCAGGCGCACCTGAACGAACCGGACTTCGCGTGCCGCTGGGGCGCCAGTGAACTGCTGGTCGTGCTGAACGACACCACCCGGCCCGCCGCCGACGAACTGGTGGACTGGTGGCGCACCCGCATCTCGCTGCGGGAGAAACCCAGCCACCGCCTGACCCTGCGCGCGGGCGTGGCCATGTTCACCGAGGGCCGCAGCGTGGACCAGGTTCTTGCCCTGGCCGAGGCGCGGCTGTACTCCGCGCGCATCGCCGACCGGGAGGCGCAGGCGGGCCGCTGAGCCCGCCCGGCCGTCACAGCCGGGTGCGGACCTCCCACAGTTCCGGGAACAGCACGTGATCCAGCGCCGAGCGCAGGTACCCCACGCCGCTGGTGCCGCCCGACCCGCGTTTCATGCCGATGGTGCGGGACACGGTGGTCAGGTGGTTGAAGCGCCAGCGGCGGAAGTTGTCCTCGACGTCCACCAGTTTCTCCGCCAGGGCGTACAGGTCCCAGTACGCCTCGGTGTTGCGGTAAACCTCCAGCCAGGCCTGCAGCACCGCCTCGTTCAATTCAGGTTTCTGCGTCCGGTCCCGCTGCAGCACCTCGTCCGGAATCGCGAAGCCGCGCTCACTCAGGAGCCGCAATGCCAGGTCGTACACGCTGGGGCCGTGCAGGGCCTCCACCAGGGGCCCGTGCAGGTCGGGCCGGTGCGCGTGCGGGCGGAGCATGGTGGGGTTGCGGTTCCCGAGCAGGAATTCCACCATCCGGTACGACTGCGACTGGAAGCCCGAGGCCTGCCCGAACGCGTGCCGGAACTGCAGGTAGTCGGCAGGCGTCATGGTTTTCAGGACTTCCCAGGCGTTCGTGAGCTGCTCCTGCGCGCGGACCACGCGGGTCAGCATCTTCAGCGGCGCGTCGGTGATGCCGCGCTCCAGCAGCGCCATGGCCGCCAGGAGTTCGCGCACGATCAGGTCCAGCCACACCTCCGAGACGTGGTGGATGGCGATGAACAGGTGCTCGTCGTGCGCGTCGGTGATCGGCTGATGCGCGGCGCGCAGGTCGTCCAGGCGCAGGTAGTCGCCGTAACTGAGGTTTTTTCGGAAGTCGCTGTAGGCCTGCTCGGCGGCGTGCTCCGCGCCCGGCGCCGGGGCGTCCTCGGGGCCGCCCTGTGTCCCGCCGCTCACGCCTGCTCCTCCAGCACGGCCTGCACGCCCAGCACGGCGCGGGCCACGTCCAGGTGCGAGTGGTACAGCGGCGTGAACCCGAAGCGCAGGATGTCCGGCGTGCGGAAATCCCCGATGATGCCGCGCCCGGTCAGCCGAGCCATGACCCGCGCGGCGTCCGGGTGACGGTAACTGACCTGGCTGCCGCGCCGGGCGTGGTCCAGGGGCGTGGCCAGCGTCAGGGGGAAGCGCTCTCCCAGGGGCGCCATCAGCTCGATGAAGGTGTCGGTCAGGGACAGGGACTTGGCGCGCAGGTCGCCCAGGTTCACGTCCTCGAACACGTCCAGCGCCGTGTCCAGCGCCGAGAGGCTCAGCACCTGCGGCGTGCCCACCACGAACCGGCGCGCATTTTCGGCCGGGCGGTAGGAGCGTTCCATCTCGAAGGGGTCGGCGTGGCCCATCCAGCCGCTCAGCGCGGTCGGGGCGTGCGGCAGGTGCCGTTCGGCCACGAACACGAACGCCGGCGCGCCCGGGCCGCCGTTCAGGTATTTGTACCCACACCCAACCGCGAAGTCCGCGCCCGCCCCACGCAGGTCCACCGGGAAGGCCCCGGCGGAGTGCGCCAGGTCCCACACCGTCAGCACGCCCTGTGCGTGGGCCGCGGCGGTCACGGCCGCCATGTCCAGGCGCTCCCCGGTGCGGTAGTCCACCTCCGTGAGCAGCACGGCCGCGACGTCGGGCGTCAGCTGCGCCGCGATCTCCCGGGCGGGCACGCGGCGCAGCTCGTGGCCGCGGCCGAGCAGCTCGCCCAGGCCCTGCGCCACGTACAGGTCGGTGGGGAAGTTCTCCGCGTCAGTCAGGATCACGCGCCGGTCGGGGTTCAGGTGCAGCGCCGCGGCGAGCACCTTGAACAGGTTCACGCTGGTGCTGTCGCCCACGGCGACCTCGTGCGCCTGCGCGCCGATCAGACGGGCCACCTTGGCCGCCACGCGGTCCGGCAGGGCCATCCAGTCCTCGCCGCGGTCCGCCCCGGCGGTCCAGGAGCGGATCAGCGCCTCGCCCCACTCGCCGTGCAGCACCCGGGCGAGGCGGTCGGGCACGGCGCGGGGCATGGCGCCCAGGCTGTTGCCGTCCAGGTACACCACGCCCTCGGGCAGGGTGAATTCGGCGCGTTTGTGCGCCAGTGGGTCCCGGGCGTCCAGGGTCAGCAGGTGCTCGATCACGTCGGGGGCGAGGCCGGGCAGGGCAGGGCGGTGGTCAGGCAGGGTGGTCACAGGGGGTCCTCCAGGAGCAGGCGGGAGCGAGGGCCCGCGAACGGGCCGGGGTCGTCATGCCGGCTGTGAGGTCAGTGGGCGCTGCCCAGCGTCGCGCACCACCACGGGCGCAGGGCGGGCGCGATGTCGTTCGCCCGCCTGCCCCGGGGGTCCTCCTGTGAGGGGTGACGCATGTCCCGGTCAGTATACGGAGCGCTCGGGTGCCGCGCTCAGCGGCGCAGGAGCTTCACGGCGCGCACCACGTCCTGCGGGGTGACCGCCTCGCCCGGGTGGGCCCGGCAGCCGGAGGCGTACTGCTCCAGGATGGTCTCCCCGGCAGCGTCCAGGGCGCTGCGGACGCTGGAGAGCTGGGTCAGGATGTCGTGGCAGTCACGGCCCTCTTCCACCATGCGGTGCAGGCCGCGGACCTGCCCCTCGATGCGGCGCAGGCGTTTCAGGACGCGTTCGTCCGTCTCGGAAAGCGGCGGGAGGGCAGGGGCGGAGCTGTTCTGCGTGGTCATGGCGGGTCCTCGGGAAGGGGCGGGGAAGGGCTGAGCGGCAGTATAGGCACTTTCCCGGCCGCTGGCGCCGGGCTTTCGGCGCTCAGCGGGCGACGGGGTACCCGGCAGCCTGCCAGTCGTTCATGCCGCCCGTCACGTTCCGGATGTCCCGGAACCCGGCCCCGACGAGCAGCGCACTGGCCTGAGCGCTGCGGCTGCCGGAGCGGCAGATCACGTACAGCGGCTGCGCCGGATCGAGTTCGCCGGTGCGGGCGCCGAGACTGTCCAGGGGAATGTTCGCGGCCCCCCCGATGTGCCCCTCGGCGAATTCCGCGGCGGTGCGGACGTCGAGCACGGCCGCGCCGCCCTCCACCGCGGCCTTCAGGTCCGTGACGCTCACGTTCCGGTAGTCCCCGCCGGCGCTTTTCGGCGCGCAGCCGGCCAGCAGGACGGCAGTCAGGGCGACAGTGATCACAGGGCGCATGCCGCCAGTATACCCCCTTCCCCTATGTCGCCGTGAGGAGTCCGGCTGCGTGGGTGTCAGCGCCGGCCCGTCAGGCGGAACACGCCCCGGCCCACCCGCGACCCCGCCGGAGCCGGCGATTCCGTCTGCCGCCCCCGACCCACTCCCAGGTGCTCGGCCAGCGCAGCCACCAGGGCGGCATTCTCCCCCGGCCGGCGGGTGCACGCCAGCAGCGTCTCCTCGTCCCCGCCGAGCAGCAGCCCCCGGGCTGCCAGGGCCGTCCGCGCCGCCTCCGCCCCGGGAAGCCGCAGCGCCACGACCGGACCGCCCGCGTGCTGCACGTCCCCGAAGCGCTCCAGAGCGGCGGCCAGCGAGCCAGCGTGCTGCAGGACGCGCGGCAGCGTCTCATGCAGGAACCCGGCCGCGCCAGGCAGCGCCTCCAGGACCGCCAGCGTGCCCGCCGGCAGCGCGGACGGCGCCGCCAGCCCCGCCACCCGCCCGGCCAGTTCCGCCGGCAGCAGGGCGTAGGCCGCCCGCACACCCGGCAGCCCGTGTGCCTCCCCCGGGGAGCGCAGGCGCACCAGGCCCGGCAGTGAGCCAGGAACCGGCCGGGCCGTGAACGGCGCGAGGCTCTCGTCCACGGCGACCACCGCTCCTGCCGCGGCGCACCGGTCCGCCAGCGCGTGCCAGTCCCGGGCGCCCCAGGGGCAGCCCGCCCGGAATTCCGGCGGCCGGACCAGCACCAGCTTCACGCCGTCCAGGGCCAGGCCCGACAGGGGAGAGCGCCCGTCTGCATCGCGTTCAGGCAGGGCCACCTGGTGCGCCGGCGTGTCCCGGGCCATCAGCCAGGGGACCACGTCGTCCCAGGGGCCGCCCAGCATCGCCAGCCCGCCATCCCCGGCACCGATGGCGCGGATCAGGCGGTCCACCAGATCCACGAGTCCCAGCCCCGGCACGACCCCGGCCGCGTCCAGGTGATGAAGTCCGGCCAGGGCGCGGCGCGCCGCCGCGTAGGCCGGGTCGGGCAGCGCCGCGTGATCGGCGTCCCGCACCGCCTGCAGCAGCGTCCAGTCCGGCCCGTAGGGATTCACCACCCGCCGGAAGTCCAGGGGAGACGCCGGGGTGGGCTGGGGGGAGGGGTGAACCGGCCGCATCGTCATGGGCAAACCCGCGCAGTGTACCCCCGGTCAGGACGTCAGGGGGAGGCTGCGGGGCCCTGCGCCGCGCGAACCAGCCGCAGCAGCTGCGCGCGGTTGAGCGGCCCCAGATGGCGCGCGGTGACCCTCCCTCCGGCGTCCACCACCAGCGTGGTCGGAAACGCCGTCACCTTCAGCGCCGGGGTCAATGCCTCCCCGCCCACGCGCGTGGGGAGCACAAGATTCTCCCGTCGCAGGAACGCCACGACCACTGCCGGGGCCTCGCCCACGTTGACCAGTTCCACCGGGGCGCCCCGCGCGATCTCCCGCTCCAGCAGGGGCAGTTCAGCCCGGCAGGGCCCGCACCACGTCGCCCAGAGGTTCACCACCCGCCCCGACGGGACGGGTGTGGCCGGCTCCAGCTGCCCGGAGGGCCGCAGCGTCCGCAGCGGCGTGTCCGGCCAGCCCGTCTCGCCGCCTCCGGCCGGGCGCAGCAGCCCCGGGAGCGCTCCGGCGAGCACCGCCACGAGGACGGCACGCGCGGCCACCTGACCGTGCCCGCGTGGTCCCACCGCCAGGCTCAGCAGCCCGGCAGCGAGTCCGGGCAGCCATGCCCAGTCGCCCCGCCGAACATCCACGAGGTCCAGCGCGTTGTCCAGCAGGGGCCGGCCAGCGTCCAGACCGGGGACAGCCGCCCACAGCCGCGCCGTGATCAGCGTGATCAGGGCGGCGCGGCCGGCGCCAGGGAAGCGTGCCAGGGCCGCCCAGGCCACCAGGCCCAGCAGCAGGGTCAGGCTGGGCCAGCTCAGGGCGAGGGGACCCAGGCGCAGGCCGTCAGGAACGATCACCCGGACAGGATACCCCGCCGGGCTATGTCGATCGCCTCTCTGAACTCACACGCCCATGCTGATGAACTTCGTCTCCAGGTACTCCTCCAGCCCCCAGTGCCCACCCTCGCGGCCCACGCCGCTGTTCTTCATGCCGCCGAACGGCACGTGCGGGCTGTTCGCACTGGGCACGCCGTCATTGATGCCCACGATCCCGTACTCCAGCGCCTCCGCCACCCGCCACGCGCGCGACAGGTCCCGCGTGTAGGCGTATGCCGCCAGCCCGAACTCACTGTCGTTCGCCAGGCGCAGCGCCTCCTCCTCCGTGTCGAACACCACCACCGGCGCCACCGGACCGAAGGTCTCCTCGCGCAGGATGACGCTGTCCGGCGCGACGTCCACCAGGATCGTCGGCTCGAAGTACAACCCCCCGCGCGCCTGCCCGCCCACCGCCGCGCTCGCCCCACGCGCCAGCGCGTCCTGCACCTGCGCCTGCACCTTCTCCAGGCCCGCCTGCTCCACCACCGGGCCCACCTGCGTCGCGTCGTCCAGCGGGTCACCCAGCGTCAGTGCCGCCGTCTTCTCCGCGAGCAGCCGCGTGAACTCGCCCGCTACGCCGCGCTGCACGTACACCCGGTTCGTGCAGATGCAGGTCTGCCCCGCGTTGCGGAACTTGCTTGCCACCACGTCCGCCGCCGCGCGTTCCAGGTCCGCGTCGTCGAACACCACGAAAGGCGCATGCCCGCCCAGCTCCAGCGAGACGCGTTTGATGGTCCTCGCCGCCTGCGTGTACAGCAGCCGCCCCACCGCAGTGCTGCCGGTGAAGGTGAGCTTGCGCACCCGCTCGTCTTCCATGAACGGCGCCGTCAGGGCCGTCGCGTCGTTCGTCGGCAGGACCTGCAGGGTGTCCGGCGGGCCCCCCGCCTCCAGCCACAGCTCAGCCAGCATCAGGGCCGTCATGGGCGAGAGTTCCGCCGGTTTCACGATCATCACGCACCCGGCCGCCAGCGCCGGCGCAGCCTTGCGGGTGATCATCCCCGCCGGGAAGTTCCACGGCGTCACCGCGTACACAATCCCCACCGGCTCGGCCGCACTGAACCCGCGCTTGTGGTCGAAGCGCATGCTGATCCGCTCCCCGCTGATCCGCCCGGCCTCCTCGGCGCACCACTCGATGAAGCTCGCCGCGTAGTGCACCTCCCCGCGCGTCTCCGTGATGGGCTTGCCCATTTCCAGCGTCATCAGCCGCGCCAGGTCCTCCTTGCGCTCGATCATCAGGTCATGCCAGCGGCGCAGGACCTTGCCCCGCTCGTAGGGGTTCACCTTCCGCCAGACCTTCAGCGCCGCTTCGGCCGCGTCGATGGCCTGGCGGGCCTGCTCGGGCGTGCAGTCGGCCACCCGGCCGATGCTCTGGCCGTTCCCCGGGTGACGGACCTCGAAGGTCGCGGGCGCGTCGCGCCACGCTCCGGCGAAATAGGCCTGGTGGCGGGTCACGGGATCAGGAAGGGTCAGGGTCATGCGGGCACCTCGGAACGGGAAAGGGGGACTCAGGGCGGGGAAGTGAACCGGACGGCGCAGAGGCAGGCGAAGGCGGCCACCCGGGCACGTCACAAAGCGGAAATGCGCCCAGTCTGCCCCGCCCCGGCCCAGCCCGCAACCGCCGCGCCCACCAGGGGCGTCCACTCCGCTGGACGACTCCCAATACGCGGGGCAGGACCGGAATGCCCGGCCCGCGTGCCGTATTCTCGGTCGCATGACGCCCCGCCTCCTCCTCCAGGCCGCGGGAGCCCTGCTTCTCCTCACCGCCCCGCCTGCCCACGCTGCGGCCCTCACCGTCTTCGCCGCGTCTTCCCTCACCGACGCCTTCCAGGAGATCGGCCGGACCTTCGACCGCCAGACCGGGCACCGCACCACCTTTCAGTTCGCCGGCTCCCAGGTCCTGCGCACCCAGATCGAACAGGGCGCCCGCCCCGACGTGTTCGCCAGCGCCGACGACACGCAGTTCGTCCCGCTCAAGCAGGCCGGACTCATTCCCGCTGGCCAGGTGTTCGCGCGCAACTCCCTGACCGTCATCACGCCCGCCCGCTCCACCCTCAGAACCCTGCGTGACCTCGCGCGCCCCGGCGTAAAACTTGTTCTCGCCGACCCGGCCGTGCCCGTCGGCAAGTACAGCCGACAACTCCTGCGCGCCCTGGACGGCGCGCCCGGCCACGGCCCCGCGTACTCCCGGACAGTGCTCGCCAACGTCGTCAGCGTCGAAACGAACGTCCGGCAGGTCGCGCTGAAAGTCCAGCTCGGTGAAGCCGACGCCGGCATCGTCTACCGCACCGACCTCACGCCCGCCCTGAAACTGGCGGTGCGCCAGCTGCCGGTCCCGCCAGCGCTCAACCCCGTCGCCTCCTATCCCATCGGGGTGCTCGGCAGCAGCGCCCAGCCGGCCGCCGCGCAGGCCTTCGCCTCCTTCGTGCGCGGCCCTGTCGGGCAGGCCATCCTGCGCAAGTGGGGCTTCCTCAGCCCCCGATGACCCGCCCACGCCCCGCCCACCGCCACCCGCCCACCGCTCCTGTCCTGCTCGGCGGCGTCCTGGTCGGCTTTCTGCTTCTCCCGGTCGCCGCTCTCCTCCTGCGCGGCCTCACGCCCGCCCTGCTCCTCACCCTCGTCAGTCCCGTCGTCCTTGACGCCCTGCGGGTCAGCCTCCTCACCACCACCCTGACCCTGCTGCTCACCCTGCTGCTCGTCACGCCCGTCGCCTGGCTCCTGGCCCGCTACGACTTTCCTGGCAAGGCCGTCCTCGACACGCTCCTCGACCTGCCCATCGTCCTGCCGCCGGTTGTCGCCGGCCTCGGCCTCCTGCTCGCCTTCGGCCGCCAGGGCCTGCTTGGCCCCCCGCTCGCCCTGGCCGGCATCCAGCTGCCCTTCACCACCGCCGCGGTCGTTCTCGCCCAACTGTTCGTCTCCGCGCCCTACTACCTGCGCGCCGCCAAAGCCGGGTTCAGCGCCGTGGACCCCGACGTCGAAGCAGCTGCCAGCATCGACGGCGCCAGCCGACGCGCCGTGTTCCGCCACGTCACCTGGCCCCTGGCCTTTCCCTTTCTCCTTGAGGGCCTGATCCTCACCTGGGCCCGCGCCCTCGGAGAATTCGGCGCCACCATCCTTTTTGCTGGCTCCCTCCAGGGGCGCACGCGCACGGTCACGCTGGCCATCTACGCCGCCCTGGAATCCGACCTCGGCCCCGCCCTGGTTCTTTCGGCTGTGATGGTTCTCCTCGCCTTCGGCCTGCTGCTGGCGGTGCGGCTGCTCAGCCATTGGAGACCCTCGCTGGGGCGCGCAGCGGTCATCGTGCCGGAATGAGAGGTGCACGACGTGAGGAGACGTAGGGCGCCACGACAAGTCTTCATGGGTTTCTCGAAATTCCGTCAGATTCGCTCATGGAGGTTTCATCCTTCGGCTGCGAAGACTATCCTGCGCAAGATGACGTCGCTGACCCTCTCCGCTATCCACAGGCGGACCATTCATAGCTGCCAATCCTGCCTGAGAATGTCGTTCTCACATCTTCAGAGGCGCGGGCTTAGGCTGATGAGCCCACCAACACACCAGCGGGCGGACGACGTAATTGGGAAAGCAACGTGACCATGACCGCCACACCGACGTATCTCCATAAATTCCTTCTGGACGTAGCACTGTGGTTTTCTGCTGCTCTGCTCGCCTACGCCTTTCGCAAACCTTCCCTGATTGACCTGGGCATTCCTCTGGAAGTGTGGGCGTACGCAGGGATGAGCGCGGCCGTACTCGGTCTGCTGTCGCTGCGTTATCACCTACCTCACCAGTCATGGCGTCGCGTCGGCATGCGGGACCTCACGCTGCTCGCCCGGGCGGCGGCGCTCAACACGCTACTCATGTTCGCGCTGGGGTTCATTCTGCAGTCGTGGCTGCAGTTGCCCCGCAGCGTGCCGCTGCTGGCCGGCATCGTGGGGTTCCTGCTGCTCGGCGGCGTGCGCATGTTCGCGCGGCTGCTCAGCGAAGGCGCCCGCCGCCGGGAGGTCCCGGTCTCCAGCCGCGTTCTGATCGTCGGGGCCGGAGATGCAGGCACCCTGATCGCCCGTGAGATGCAGCGCCACCCGGAAGCGGGTCTCGACCCGGTCGGGTTCCTGGACGACGACACCAGCAAGCAACGACAGCGGCTGCTGGGCCTGCCTGTGTTCGGCACCGTCGACCAGCTGAGTCGGGTCGTTCAGGATGAAGACATCCAGGAGGTCATCATTGCCGTGCCATCGGCCAGTGGCGACTTCGTGCGGCGCGTGGTGGACCTCGCCGGGGGCGCGGGTGTGCGGTACCGCATCATCCCAGGGGTCTTCGAGATCCTGTCGGGCAACGTCAGCATCAACAACCTGCGGGACGTGAACCTGGAGGACCTGCTGCGCCGGCCGCCAGTACGGCTGAACACCGAGGAGATCATCGGGTACCTGAGGGGCCGGGTGGTGCTGGTGACGGGCGCGGGCGGCAGCATCGGCTCGGAAATCGTGCGGCAGATCGCCGCGTTCCAGCCGGCCACGATCCTGCTGTTCGGCCGGGGGGAGAACAGCATCTTCACCATCCAGCAGGAACTGCTGCGGGAATGGCCGGAGGTCAAGCATGTCGGCCTGATCGGCGACGTGCGGGACGCCGGGCGGCTGCGGGCCATCTTCGAGGAGTACCGCCCGGAGGTGGTGTTCCACGCTGCCGCGCACAAGCACGTGCCCCTGATGGAAGAGGCGCCCTCCGAGGCGATCATCAACAACGTGATCGGCACCCGCAACCTCGTGGAGATGAGCCTGCGCTACGGCGTACTCCGCCTCGTGAACGTGTCCACGGACAAGGCCGTGAACCCCACCAGCGTGATGGGCGCGTCCAAGCGCGCCGCCGAGATGACCGTGTCGGCCGGCGCGGCCCGGGCCCGCGAGACGCAGGCGTTCGTGTCGGTGCGCTTCGGGAACGTGCTGGGTAGCCGCGGCAGTGTCGTCCCGACCTTCATGCGCCAGATTCGCGCCGGGGGTCCGATCACGGTCACGCCCCCGGAGATGGTCCGGTACTTCATGACGATTCCCGAGGCGGCCCGCCTGGTGCTGCAGGCCGGGGGACTGGCGGAGAACGGGAAGGTGTACGTCCTGAACATGGGCGAACCGGTGAAGATTGCCGATCTGGCCCGGGACGTGATCCGGCTGTCCGGCGCGCAGGGCGTGGACATCGTGTACAGCGGCGTCCGGCCCGGCGAGAAGCTCTACGAGGAACTGCTGACGAGCAGCGAGGGGGCGGATGCCACCACGCACAGTGAGATCTTCAGCGCCCGTCTGGAGCGGGTGGACCCTCAGGTTCTGGAGGCGCACCTGGACGTGTTGCAGCGCCACGCTGTGCAGGGAGACGCCGCGGCCATCCGCATGGACCTGGCGCGCATGATCCCCGAGAACAAATTTGGCCAGATCCGCTGAGCTGGCGACGGGTGGGGTGTCGGGGGGGATGACATTCCTCCGTGAAGGGCTGACACAAGACCCTTAGACTACGTTCATGAAAGTGAAGATGCTGGTGACGTCTCTTGGCCTGCT
Organism: Deinococcus ficus; assembly: GCF_003444775.1. Classification (NCBI taxonomy): domain Bacteria; kingdom Thermotogati; phylum Deinococcota; class Deinococci; order Deinococcales; family Deinococcaceae; genus Deinococcus; species Deinococcus ficus. The sequence goes on from NZ_CP021083.1 coordinate 290,046, forward strand.
GCTCGGCACCTCTGCGTTGGCTCAATCTGCGCCGTTCGGGGTGGTGCTGGACCTCGGGAGCCGCACCGACCGCTCCTTCAACCAGGCGGCCCTCGCCGGCGTGCAACGCGCCCAGAAGGAATTGGGCGTGAAGGTGGATGTCTACGACACGAGAGTCGACGCGGACCGTCAGAAGGGCCTGAACCTGTACGCCGGGCAGAAAAAGCAGCTGGTGATCGGCCTGGGATTCAACTTCCTCGACCCGGTGAAGTCCACGGCCTTCCAGTACCCGGGCACGAAGTTCGCGGTGGTGGACGCCCTGCCCAGCGGAGCGAACACCGCCGGCCTGACCTTCCGGGAGCAGGAGGGCAGCTTCATGGTCGGGTACATTGCTGGCCTCCAGAGCAGCACCGGCGTGGTGGGTTTCGTGGGCGGTATGGATTCGCCCGTGATCCACAAGTTCGACGCGGGCTTCACGGCCGGCGTGAAGTTCGCCTGCCCGAACTGCACGGTGCTCAGCCGTTACCTCGGCAAGACGCCGAGCGCCTTCAACGATATTCCGGGGGCCACGGCGGTCGCCGGGGGGCTCAAGGCAAAAGGGGCGGACGTCATCTACGCCGCCGCTGGCGCGAGCGGCCGCGGCGTGATCAGCTTCGTGACCCGAGCGCAATGCATTCGCGCCTCGGAACTGCCCGCCGGCGTGAAGTTCCGCCAGAACGCCTTTGCCGGGATTCCCAAGTCTGCCCCCTACAAGGCGCAGTGCACTGGCGACACCCGGCCCCTGTTCTTCATCGGGGTGGACAGCAACCAGAACTACCTGGGCGACACCGACAACAACCCCAAGACCCTGAACCACGGTCTGACCAGCATGGTCAAGCGCATCGACACCGCGCTGTTCACCCTGATTCAGCGGGAAGTGAAGAAAGAGAAGTGGCGGTCCGGGGAGAGCAGCTTCGGGCTGGAGAACGGCGGCGTGGACTACGCCCTCGACGAATACAACGAGGCCCTGGTGCCGCAAACGCTGCTGGACAAGCTCACCAAGGTTCGCGAAATGGTGATCACCAAACTGATCAAGATCCCCACCCAGTAAGTCCACCCTGGGCCGGCCTGAACCTTACGGGTTCAGGCCGGCCTGTTCAGGTCACCGGATCGGCCTGCCCGGGTGCCGGAACCACGGCAGGCCCGGCTGGGGCGTCCAGGGCGGGGAACTCCACGCAGAACGTTGTGCCGTCCGGTCCGGTCCGCGCGACCCGCAGGCGCGCGCTGAACTGCCCGGCGATCCACTCGGCGATCGCCAGGCCCAGGCCCGCCCCCAGGTCCCGCTGGCGGGCCGGATCCGCGCGGTAAAACCGCTTGAAGATGTGCGGCAGCGCCTCAGCCGGAATCCCAGGGCCGCGGTCCTGCACGCACAGCTGCCAGCCGCCCGGCACGGCGTCCAGCCGCACCGTGACCGCCGACGCGGGCGGACTGTACTTCAGGGCGTTGTCCAGCAGGATCAGCAGCAGCTGCCGCAAGCGGTCGGTTTCCGCGCGGACCGGCGCAGCCCGGTCGCCGCCCTGAAGGTCGATGGTGTGCTCGAATGCGAGTTTGCGCGCGTCCCGGATAGCCTCGCGGGTCACGGCCGCCAGGTCCACCGGCTGCAGGTACAGGTTGTCCCCGGCGTCACTGCGGGCGAGCAGCAGCAGGTCCTCCACCAGGCGGCTCATGCGCCGCACCTCGCGGTCCATGTCCGCCAGCATCTCCTGCTGCTCCTCGGCGCTCAGGTGCGGGTGGCGGCGCATCAGTTCCACGTTCGCGCGCATGATCGTCAGCGGCGCCCGCAACTCGTGCGAGGCGTCCCCGACGAATTGCTGCTGCGACGCCCACGCGGACTCCAGGCTGCCCAGCATGTCGTTGAAGGTCACCGCCAGCTGACCCAGCTCGTCCCGGCCGCCGGGCGGCGCCACGCGGCGGCTCAGGTCCCGGTGGTGACTGATGCTGCGGGCCGTGCCGATGAGGGCCTGCAGGGGCCGCAGGGCGGCGCCCGCCAGTGCCCAGCCGATGATCAGGATGACTGCCACGGAAAGCACCGTGAGCTTCACCAGGTCCCGCGTCTGCCGGCGGGCGGTGGCGTCCGTGCGGCCCAGGGGCGTGAGGGCCTCCACGAACGCGACGGTCTTGCCGGCCTTGCGGACCTCGATCACGTACCGGCGCCAGCGCTGGTCCGGGAGCCTGAGCGTGCCGAACGCCCCGGCCCCGCGGTCCACGGCCGGCGTGCCCGGCAGGCGCAGCGGCAGCACGTCCAGGTAGGCCGGCGGTGCCGGCGCGTGCAGCGGGTCCTCCGGCCGGGTTTCCGGCAGGCCCGGGTCGGTCACGGACCGGTACATCAGCCCGCCTTTCGCGTCATAGGTGCGCAGGACCAGCACGATGCCCTCGTTCAGCGGCTCGGTGGTGTCCGTCTCCAGCCAGTACGACCGGCCGTACGACAGGATGCCCTGCTCGACCAGCCGCGCCGACCCCTGCAGAACGCGGTCCACCGTCAGGTAGTTCTCCCGCACGGAGATGGTCAGGCTGCTCAGCGCGATGCCGATCAGCACCAGCGTGAACAGCGCCCCGTACCACAGGCTCAGCCGCAGGCGCAGCGTCACCCGCGCGCCCCTGCCGGACCGGGCCTAGCCGTGGCGTAGGACGTACCCGACCCCCCGGATGGTGTGAATCAGGCGCGTCTCCCCGCCCGACTCCAGCTTCTGCCGCAACTGCTTCACGTACGTTTCCACCACGTTCGGGTCGCCGAGGTACCCGATGCCCCACGCCCGGTCGAGCAGGACGGACTTGGACTGCACCCGTTCCGGGGCGTCCATGAACGCCTGCAGCAGCCTGAACTCCTGCGCGGTCAGCACGATCTCCCGCTCGCCCCGCCGGACCGCGTGCCCGGCCGGGTCCAGCGTCAGGTCCGCGAAGCGCAGCAGGGCCGGCACCTCCGTCTCACGGCGCCGCAGCTGAATGCGCACCCGGGCCAACAGCACGTCGAAACTGAACGGCTTGGTCACGTAGTCGTCCGCACCGCCCTCCAGACCTGCGACCTGGTCCTCCGGGTGGTCGCGGGCGGTGAGCAGGATCACCGGCACCGCGTCCCCGGCCTGCCGCACCCGGCGCAGCACCTCGATGCCGTCCACGCCCGGCAGCATCACGTCAAGGATCACCAGGTCCGGCGTCCGGTCCCGCAGCGCCCGCACGCCCGCCTCGCCGTCCCCGGCCGTCTCCACGAGGTACCCCTCGTACTGCAGGCCGCGTTCCAGCACCCGGCGAATCCCGGGATCGTCGTCAATCACCAGAATCCGCGTGCTCATCCCCCCATTCTAGTCGGTGCCTTCCGGGGGCCTGCGCGCCTCAGCCGGGCCACAGCTTCCCTCCCGCTCCCCCCCAGGACCGGTCGGTACGCTCGGCGCATGCTGTACCGTCCCTCCCTTCCGGAGCGCTTCCAGTTCGGCAGCGCGGTCGTGCAGCGCGTCCTGGCCCACGTGGGCGCCCAGACGCTCGAGGTTCTGGTGCAGGAGGCCCGCGGGGCGAGCCTGCTGCGCCGCCTGCCGCCCACCCGCACCGCGCAGGGCAGCGCCCTGTCGCTGCGGGCCCGCTCGGGCGCCCCGGTGGCGGCCGTGCAGGACGTGCAGGTGGATGAACCCAGCGGACACATCCGCGCGTACGTGCTCCGCGCGACGGACGGCACACCCGTAACGGTCCCCGCCGAGGACACCTACTGGTGGCGGGGGGAGCTGTACGGCACCAGCCGCGCCCTGCGGGCCGTGCGCCGCTCCGGCAAACCCCGCCGTGCCGCTGCCCAGCGCAGCCCTCTGGGCGCCCTGGCCCTCTAGGGCCTTCAGCGGAGCCTCAGGTTTCCTCCGGGTGGGCGTCAGGGACGCCATTTAAGCTTCACGTGTCGTGACCTTCAGGCGCCCTGCCTGTCCCGGCCGGAGCTTCCCGGCCTGCGACGCCGTACCCCAGACCGCTGAACGTGACGGACGATCCCGGGTTTCCAGCCTGTCCGTCACGTTCCCTTTTGACCCGTACGGCAGCCGGTCAGGACGGTGCTCTTGGTTCCGCAGGAAACCCCTGCCGTGTTGCCCTGGGTTCCTGGCGCGTTGTTGCTTCACTGCGGGTCTTCAAGGCTCTCCTTTACCGGTCGTGCCGGCGCTTGTCTTCGTACATGCGTTCGTCGGCCAGGCGCAGCAGCACCGCCCCCAGCGGGTCATCGGGCGTCAGGGTCGCCACGCCCACATCCAGCAGGACCTGTTCTCCGGGCTGGCCCTCGGCTGCGGCCTGCTGCACGCTGCGCCGCACCAGCCGGCCCTCGGCCTCCGTCGCGCCAGGCAGCAGCACGGCGAACTCGTCGCCGCCCCACCGGAAGGCCAGGTAGCGGTCCGGGGCGGGGTGGGAGGGTCGGTCGCCGGCCCCCCGACGGTGCCCGGGCACCCAGGTTCGGTTCCCGCTCGCGAGCGGCTGGCTGAGCACGTTACCCAGGTGCCGCAGCGCCTCGTCGCCGGCGGCGTGCCCGAACGTGTCGTTCAGACGCTTGAAGCGGTGCACGTCCATCAGCAGCAGCGTCAGCGGCGAGCCGTGCACCCGCGCGGCGTCCAGTTCCAGCCGCAGCGTCTCGTTGAACGCCCGGCGGTTGGGCAGCCCCGTGAGGTCGTCGGTGCGGGCTGCGGCGGTGATCTCCTCCCGCAGCCGGACCTCGTGCAGAATCAGTGACGCCTGCACCCCGAACGAGGCGGCGAGGTCCACGGAGTCGTCCGCGAAGGCGTCCGGGTCCGTCAGCGAGTCGATGTTCAGCAGGGCGGTGACCTGCCCCGCGTACAGGATCGGGACGGTGATGTTGGCCTGAATGGTGTCCAGGCTCGCCAGGTTCCCCTCGATCAGCCGATCCCCCTGCAGGTACCGCTGTCCCTGCTCGACCAGCGCGGAGCCGCGCGCGACCCGGGGCACGCCCCGGGACCACGACTCCAGCCCCAGGCCGTACCAGCGGTCCCGGGAGTCCTCCAGGCGGAACGACACCTGGGTCAGTTCCTCCTCGTCGTGCGTCTGCGAGGCCACGTACCGGAAGCAGTCGCCGTCGAACACGGCCAGGGAGCCGGTCTCCGCGCCCGGAATGGTGGCGATGGCATGCCGCAGCAGCTCCTGGTAGGCCAGCGTGTGCGCGCCGCCCAGCAGGTCGCGGTGCAGGGCCTGCAGCGTGTGCAGGTGCCGGTCGGCCTGCAGCCGTTCCAGTTCCGAGCCGACGGCCAGAGCCAGCAGCCGCAGCGTGGCCTGCTCCGCCGCCGTCCAGGCGCGGCCCGGCGCCCAGATCCACAGGGCGTACCGGGCGCGGTACCGGCCATGCAGAGGCAGCAGCAGGCCGCCCGGCCGCAGGGCCGCGGTACCGGTTCGCAGCGCGGCGAGATCGTTCAGGGCGAGCGGGACGTCCTGCGGCGTTCCGGCGTCCCAGGCCCGCAGGCGGCGCAGGCCCCCGGCGCGCACCTGCAGCCCGGCCACGCCCGCCACGCCGAACGTGCCGTGCACCCACCGGGCGGCGCCTGCCAGGTCCGCCGGACCGGTCGAGGTGCCCACCAGCTCCGTGAGCACCTCGGCCAGGGACGCGGTCAGCCGTTCAGCGCTGACCCCGCCGGGCGCGGCGGCGGACGGGTCAGGCAGAGGGGAGGGAAAGTCGGTCATGAGGGGAGGGCCGGGACGTCCGGGATGCCGTGATGCTAGCCTGCCTGACCCGCGCCTGTCCCCTCACGTTCCCCGGCCCACCCGACAGATGAAGGCCCGCCGGGTCGGGCCCCGGTCAGGCGAGTTCGACGACGCTGGCGTCGCTGATGGTGAGCTTGTGCGAGTTCGGCAGCTGCTGCCGGCCCCGGACCTGGGCCCGCACGCCGATCAGGCAGTCCTGCAGCCGGCGGTCCACGTTCTCGATGATGGCGCCGGCGTCCACGGCGCTGTGTTCGATCTCGGCGTGGCGGATCACGCTGTCCCGGCCGATGCTGGTGAATGGCCCGATGTAGGCGTCCTCCACCACCACGTTCTCTCCCAGCATGACCGGGCCGAGCAGCGTGCTGCGGATCACGCGGGCGCTGGCCGGCACCACCACTCGGCCCGCGATGCGGCTGTCCTCCACCTCGCCTTCCACGCAGGGCTCCACGCGTTCCAGCAGCAGGCGGTTGGCGTCCAGCAGGTCTTCCGGCCGGCCGGTGTCCTTCCACCAGCCCTCCACGCTCACGCCCAGCACCTCCTGCCCGGCGTCGATCAGCCGCTGGATGCCGTCGGTGATCTCGTACTCGCCCCGCGCGGAGGGCGGCATGCCGTCCAGGGCGCCGAACAGCGCCGGGGTGAAGCAGTACAGGCCGGCGACCGCCATGTTGCTGGGCGGGTTCTTGGGTTTCTCCACGAGGCGGGTGATGCGCGTTCCGTCCAGTTCCGCCACGCCGAACGCGGTGGGGTTCTGCACCTCCACCAGGGCCAGCAGCGCCGCCGGGCGCTGCGCGCGGAACGCCTCCACGAACGGCCGGGCGCCCTGCTCGAACAGGTTGTCACCCAGGTACACGCAGAAGTCGTCCTGCCCCACCCACTCGCGGGCCGTCAGCACGGCGTGCCCCAGGCCAAGCTGCTCATGCTGATTGATCAGCGTAATCTCGGCGCCCTCGATGCCCTCGATGGCGTGCTGAATCTCGTCGCGGGTGATGTCGGAGACGACCACACCGATCTGCCGGATGTCCGCCGCCAGCAGCGTCTGAACGGCGTGCCGGATGATGGGCTGCCCCGCCACCTGCAGCACCGGCTTGGGCCGGGTGAAGGTCAGGGGACGCAGGCGGGTGCCCAGGCCGGCCGCCGGAATGATGGCTTTCATACCCTGCATCCTAGAGCGGCAGCCCAGCCCATGGGCACGCAGGTGGCCGCCCCCGGTCACGGAAACCTTCCATGTCTGCCGAATCCGGCGTGTGTAGCATGGCCGCATGGCGCATCCCTGGCATCACGCCGTCTCCAGCGCCCGCCGGTTTGGCGGCGCCCCCGAGGACTACCTGGGCATCCACCAGTGGTTCGACCAGACCAAGGCGCACCTGCCGGACGCCCGGCACCGTGCCCTGCTGCACTCCAGTTTCGGAATCTTCCTGTGCGAGCAGGTGCACGGCCCCACCCTGGTAAACTCCATGGGGCGGCACGTGCCGGTGCGCGTGATCGGTGAGCAGCACGTGCAGGAGGACATGGGCGGCACCATCCCCACCGTGCAGGACTGGTTGGGGGAACTGCCGCTGCGCCCCTGGATGGCCGTGGGCGCGCGCGGGCTGCGCACCCGCCTGGAGGGGGAAGCGGTACCGCGCCGCGCCACCCGGCCCAAGGGGGCGGTTCTGGGGGCGGACGATGAATGACATCGACCGTGCGCTGCTTGAGGTCCAGGCGCGGCATGCCGGCGCCCTGCGCGCCGCGGCACGCACCCTCCAGGCGCAGGGCGTGCGGCGCCTGCACTATGGCGTGGACTACGTCAACGACGACGGCGAACCCGCCGATTACGCGGTGTACGAGTACGAGGACGGCCGCGTGGTGGAACTGGAGCACTGGCCGGAGGAACTAAGCGAGGACGTCTTCCTGTGGGCCGTGCGGTACTGCCAGCCCTACACCTTCGAGGTGGCCACGGCGTCCCTGACGCTGGACCGGCAGGGCGGGCAGGTCGCCACCGAGGAGAACGTCCTGCGCAACTACCACACCGACGCCCGGCGACAGCTCTTGGAGGAGGAGGCCGGCGACGGGGGCGGCTTCAGCCTACTCGACGAGTTCAGCGTGAGCTATTCGACGGAACTGCGGGAACTCGGAAGCGCCCTCTCTGTCCAGGGCATCCGGAAAGTGCATTTCGGCGTGGACTGCCTAGGCCCCGCCCACCAGCCCCGGTATCCCATTGCCGGGTGGTGCGTCGTCCAGCGGGACGAAGGCGAGACGGCTGGGGCCCTGCTGCCGGAATTGCAGGCCGCCGCGGACCTGTGGGATGAGCTGCCGGACTACGGGGCCTTCACCCTTGACACGGGCAGCGGCTGGGTGACCCCCAGCGATGAGGGCGGTACGGTCACGCTCGGCCCGGAGGAGATCCGGGCGTATCACAGCGAGGCCCAGCGTCAGGCACTGCTGGGCCGGCCCACCTGAACCGCCCTGCACGGCCAAAGGAAAAAGCCGCACGGAGCGGCTTTGATGACAACAAGAATACTGCGGTATGCACGGGCCGCCCAGGATATGCACCACAATCATGGAGCGGGTCTGCGAATGCCGTCCATCACACGTTCAAGGGGATTCGGCGATGTGATATTCGGGCGGCTCGCATGGATTCCCGAAGGACCGAGGCAACTCTTCTGCCGCCCAGGTTCCTTCACCTGGGGCGTGCTGTAACGGTGGTGTGACGTGGCCTGCCTACACTCCGGGGGAACATGAAAAGAATGCTTCTGACGGGCGTCCTGGTGACGCTTTCCATGTCCAGCGTGGGCTCGGCCGTGAAGGTCGGCGCTCTCCTTCCCCTGAGCGGCGCCGGCAGTGTCAGCGGCCAGGCCGCCCGCAACGGGTACCTTCTCGCCCTGGACGAGATCAACAAGGCCGGCGGCGTGCTCGGCCGGCCCCTGGAACTGGAGTTCGCGGATGACGGCAGCGCCCCCGCGAAGGCCGTGCCCGAGTTCGTGAAGCTCGTGACCGTGGAGAAGGTGGACTTCATGGTGGGCGGCGTGAGCAGCGCCACCTCCATCGCCATTTCCGGCCCGGCCAAGCAGTACAACACCTTCATGGCCTGGATCGGCGCGGCCGCCGTGCCTGTCGAGGACGCCTTCGCCGACCACAAGTACTTCTTCCACTACCACCCGTGGTCGTACTACAACTTCGAGGCCATCCTCGACTACTTCAAGCACCTGCGCGGCACGAAAAAAGCCCGCAACATCGCCATCGCGTACGAGGACGGTCCATTCGGGTCGGCCGGGATCAACGACACCGTCGCCGCATTCAAGAAGGCCGGCTTCAACGTGGTCATGACCGAGAAGTTCAAGACCGGCAGCGGGAACTTCGGGCCGCTGGTCAGCAAGGCCAAGGCCGCCAAGCCCGACATCCTGTACTGGGTCGGGTACGACACCGACGCCCTGCCGCTGGCCACCGAGATCAAACAGCAGAACCTGCAGGTCGGCCTGATCTACGGCACGCCGCCCAGCTGGCCGGTCGGGTTCGAGAAGAACCGCCTGGCGGAGAACGTCGGCGGCCTGAGCCTGTGGCTGCCCAGCACGCCGAACACCGAGAGCCGCGCGTTCGTGGCCGCGTACAAGAAGAAGTTCGGGAACATCACCGAGGAGTACTTCGCGCCGCTCGCGTACGTGAACCTCAAGACGCTGGCCGCCGCCATCAACAAGGCCGGCAGCACCGACAAGGACAAGGTCGCCGCGGAACTCGCCAAGACCAACGTCCGCACGCCCTTCGGGCCGCTGACCTTCACCAAGAGCCTCAAGACGCAGTACCAGGGCTTCAAGGCCGGCAGCTGGCTGAGCTTCCAGTACACCGACAGCGACGACCGCGTGCCGGTCTTCCCGCTGAAGGCCGCGAAGAAAACCACTTCCTGGAGCAAGTAAGCCTCCACGCAGCGGGGCCGCCGGCAGGTGACGGCGGCCCCCTTCGCCTCGCCGCGGCGGGGACAAGACGGGAAGAGAGAGGTGAGATGGAACTTTTCATTCAGACGCTGGTGAACGGCCTGCTGCAAAGCGGGATCTACGCCCTGGTCGCCTCCGGGCTGGCCCTGGCGGTCGGCGTGGTCGGGATCGTGAACTTCGCGCACGGCGAGTACCTGATGATCGGGGCGTTCCTGGCCTGGGCGGCCAGCGCCATGCTGGGCGTGGACCCACTGCTGGCGCTGCCGGTCGTGGCGCTGGCCGTGTTCGGCGTGGGGGCCCTGACGTACCGCACGACCATCCGGCACGTGCTGCTCGCGCCGGAACTCAACCAGATGCTG